>NZ_JBAKHP010000042.1:0-38464 GCF_036902745.1 Micromonospora sp. CPCC 205554
CACCCCTACCTCGGCGGCACGCCGTGGCAGGTCAGCTTCTACACCACCCGGCGGGACGCAACCCAGCCCGGCGCCGGCACTGCGCATCGCAGCGGCAGCCCAGACACAGCCGGCGCCCCTACCGATCCGTCCGGACCGTCGCTGCCGGTCACGGGCGACCGGCTCGTACCAATCGTCGGCACCGGGGCCGCGGCCCTGATCGGCGGCGTTGGCCTGCTGCTGGCAGGACGCCGCAGAACGCGATGAACCGCAGCCAATGCAGCTACGGCAGCAGGTTGGAGTAGGCAGTGACGACGCAGCACCCGGACCGGGCGGTCTGGCCATCCTCGACCGAGGACGTTCCCGCCACCGCGCCCGGCCGGGCGCCTGCGCTTGCGCCCGTTCCCCGCCCGGCACCGCCATCACCGGCCCACAGCATCGGCGCAGAAGCAGAGCAGCCGAGCCCTCAGCGCCGACGCCCATTGACGTCGGGTCCGGGCAATGGCCGAGGGTGGGCGAAGCGTGCGGCGCTCGCTCTGACGGCCCTGCTTGCCGGCGCGGCCCTCGGCTTAGGGCTCCACCCGTACGTGATGGCACGGCCGCGCCGCATCTCCGCGAGGTACCGCCCGAACGCCGCGGCCTCTTCTGCCGCCTGGTACGCCGCCCGCAGGGCCGCAAGCAACGCGACGGCCCGTCGGTAGCGCCGTTTGTCAGCCGAATTGAGGATCGCCTGCTCGACAAGGTCCCGGTACGGCTGGATCACCTCCTCCGGATGCATCACGGCCCGCCTTTCCAGCAGGGTCTGCCACTGCGGCCCGCCGAGCCACCGCCGGTGGCGAAGGGCCTCCTGCCAGGCCTCATCTTCGCGGCCCACCGCCACCAGCACGCCGACCAACTCCGAGGCGTACACCGGCTCCTGGTCGACCCGGTCGCGCAGCACCTCCAACGCCCAACCCGTCGGATCGTCGCCGCCGGCCGCCCCCCGCCGTGTCGATCAACGATCGGTATTCGGCAGCGGTGGGATGCCGGCCGAACTCCTCCCGCCGGACCAGCACAGCACCCACGTGTCATCAGCGGCGAGGAGCATGCTGACCAAAAGGTCGCGGAGCCGGTCGGTGTAGGGCGAGCCAGGGTTGGCGGCCACGCCCCGCCGGGCCCAGCCGATCGCCTCGTCCCGGCGCCCGGCGGCATGTAGCACCTCGGCGATCCGTTGGTACTGCACGGCATTGGTCAGGTGCTCGGCCAGCACGGCAACGTAGCGATCGACATCGCCCGACACCTCAGCGAGCTGCTCGCGCAAGTCACGGACCGCGAACCCGGCGGTCCACGGGTCGGCGACACGTGCCCGCTCGGCGACCAGCCGCTCCACCTCCGCGATCCCCCGCTTGCCCAGTGCGGGAGCGAAGTCGGCCAGTCGGACGCGGGGCCAGCCGGGACCGTCGCACTCCAGCTTCACCAGCCAGCCGGTTAGGCTGACCGGGTTCGGCAGCGCCGCCGCACATGCCTTCGCGTACAGGTCCATGAGCTCCTGCAGGTCGTCTCCGATGATTCCGGAGGAGTCATCCAGATACATCAGGGCCCGGGTGATGCGGTCGACGGCCTTGCGCAACATCGGCACCGCGAGATCCGCTGACCCCTCGGCGACCAGCCGAGCGCACTCCTCGGCCACCTGGCGGGCGGTCTGTAGTATTCCCGTCGACCCCGGTAGGGATCCCGCCGGCGATCCCAGCGCAGCCGATCCGCCAACACCATCAGATCGTCACCGGTCATCTGTCCATCTCAGCAGACCGCGACCCGGCCTCGGGAACGCGCCACCCTATCGGGTGGAGCATGCCGAATGACCAGGATCTGGACAACGGGATCGGGGCGATCCTCGTCGACGCCTACGGCGCCAACCAGCAACACAGCGCGTCCCTCGCCGTGATCGACGACGAAACACTCCTACCCACCGCGGCCACCCGGTCACCGTCACCTCGATCGACTACACGAACGAGGCACGTGGCATCGTGGCCACCTGCCAAGGCCCGGACGGCGCAGGCGAGGTCACCTCGCCGGCCTGGCGTTCACGTCGTAAACTGTCACCGCCTGGATCCACGCCGCCTACCGGCGCCACCTCGGCCTCACGCCGTTCCCTGCCCGGCCCAGGCCCGAGTGGACCTGGCGCAGCACCCGACGGCGCCTCAGCGACGGCGGGCGTACGCGGCCAGCCGCTCGCTGACCGGGCTGACCCGCGGTCGCGGCGCCCGTCGGAAGTGCTCCGGCTTGTGTGCGCGGAGAAGTTCCTCCCCGTCGCGGGTCCAGTCGAAACGCGGCTTCTTCAGCAGCCGCCGGAACACCACACTGGCCCGCTCGGGATCACGCGCGGCCAGCCGCAGCAGCACCAGCGGGCCGACGCTGTCTTCCTGCAGGTACGCCAGCGTGTGCTCCCGGTGGCGGCGTCGGCGCAGCAGGTCCGGATTCGCGAACGCCGCCTCCACCAGCCCGAACTCGGCGTAGAAACCCAACCCGTCGACTTCGTCGTAGATCATCCCCACTGTCTCCGCGTCCACCACATCCGGCGGCAACTCAAACATCGGTGCCTTCTGTACGGCCCGCTCGGAAGCCCGCGACGTGGCCACCACCTCCGCACGGCAGAACGCGTGGTAGTCGGCCATCCGCTCGGCGACCTCATCACCGGGCACCACCACCAGGTCGCCGCCGAAGAACCGCACGAACCGGTCCCGATCCTGACGTTGCAGCTCCCACGCTTGGGCCAGCTTCTCCGGGTTCCGGTACACCGCCTCCGGTGCACGCAGCGACATCTCCAACGCCATCTGGTAGGCGACGTCTCGCTCCTGCGGCCGCCACACGTTCATCGGGCCACTGATCATCCACTCCTGGCCCACCGCCACCAGCCGAGCGAGCAGGAACGACCGACGCGGCGTACGCCGGAACACCGATGACCCCATGTTGGAACGCACTCGGTAGGTCAACTCATCCACGAGGTTCACCACGATCAACGCCGCCCCGTCGCGTCCCTGCACCTCGAACGGCCCCTGCACCACGTCCCGCCACCCGAGCAGCATCTGACGCTCCGGCTCGGACAAGTCCGGGTGCGCGGCGACGAACTGCTCCACCACCGTCCGGCCGTTACGCAGCCGATGCTCCAGGACGAAGTAGTCCCAGAGGATCATCAAAGCGTGCTCATCGAGTGCAACGCGCCCGTCGTGCTGGTCCGCCAGCACATCATCGAACGCCCGGTCATAACGTCGCTGCTGCGAGAACGCCACCAACTGCTGCTTCAGCTCACCCGCACGATTCAACAGATCATCATCAACGGTGATCGGCACGGCACGTTCATACCACGACACAACGGCCGACGGATCCGACACCGGTCCACCCGTCAGCTCACCCAGCACGACGCGGCGGCCAGCCATCAACCCTGCTATCCAGCAGAACCGCCGAGCCGCCCGGCGAAGCGACAGCCAGCAGCATCTGCAGCGCTTGACGCGGAATCAAGAGACCAAAATGCCGCCTCATCCACAAACGCAGAAGAAGCGGCAGGTCAGAGCGTTCCAAGCCGAGCATGCCGGCGGCCAGCCATGCACGCGGTTACCGCCAACAAAGATCATCCGTTACCGGATGTTACCGCCGTTACCGGAGAAGATCTTCATCTCCCCAGGTCAACCTGTCGGGACGGCCGGATTCGAACCGACGACCCCTTGACCCCCAGTCAAGTGCGCTACCAAGCTGCGCCACGTCCCGATGCCCCCGCCAGGTCTCCCCCGCGGCAGCCGGTACAGCTTAGCGCAGGATCTTCGCACCGTGCGCAGAGGCCCCACCCGCGCCGCGCGCCACACCCCCTAGAGCGTCCTAGGAGGGTGGCGTGCAGCAGAGAACGGGTCAGCCGTGGGCCTTGCCCCGGCCGCCCGGGCCCAGCTTCTTGCGCGGGCGTACCGAAATCTCGATGGGGCTGCCCTCGTAGCCGAACTCCTCGCGGAGCTTGCGCTCGACGAAGCGCTGGTAGCCGGCGTCCAGCGGTCCGGTGGTGAACAGCACGAAGCGCGGCGGTGCCGCCCCGGCCTGGGTCGCGAACAGGATGCGTGGCGCGCGTCCGCCGCGTACCGGGTGCGGGGTGGCCTGGACCAGCGCGGTGAGCCACTGGTTGAGCTGCGCGGTCGGGATGCGCGTCTCCCAGCTCGCCAGGGCCTTGCGCAGCGCGGGCGCGAGCTTGTCGACGGCGCGGCCGGTCTTCGCGGACAGGTTCAGCCGGATCGCCCAGGGGATGCGCCGCAGCTCCCGGTCGATCTCCTTGTCCAGGTAGTAGCGGCGGTCACCGTCGACGAGGTCCCACTTGTTGAACGCGATGACCAGCGCCCGGCCGGATTCGACGACCATGGTGAGGATCCGCTGGTCCTGCTCGCTGATCACCTCGCTGGAGTCGATCAGCACCACGGCGACCTCGGCCGCCTCGATCGCCGAGGCGGTCCGCAGGCTGGCGTAGTACTCGGTGCCGCTGGCCTTGCCGACCCGCTTGCGCAGGCCGGCGGTGTCGACCAGCTGCCACGTCTCGCCGCCGATCTCGACCAGGCTGTCGACCGGGTCGACTGTGGTGCCGGCGACCGAGTCGACGACCGCCCGCTCCTCCCCGGAGAAGCGGTTGAGCAGGCTGGACTTGCCGACGTTGGGGCGGCCGACCAGTGCCACCCGGCGCGGGCCGCGCGGCCGGTTCTCCACGATCTTCGGCGCCTCGGGCAGCGCGTCCAGGATGGCGTCGAGCAGGTCGCCGGAGCCGCGGCCGTGCAGCGCCGACACCGGGAACGGCTCACCGAGGCCGAGCGACCACAGCGAGGTCGCCTCCATCTCGATGGTGGTGTTGTCGGCCTTGTTGGCGACCAGGATCACCGGCTTGGCGCTGCGGCGCAGCATCTTCACCGCGGCCTCGTCCACGTCGGTCGAGCCGACCATGGCGTCCACCACGAACAGCACCACGTCGGCGGTGCCCACCGCGATCTCGGCCTGCGCGGCGATGGCCGCGGCCCGGTCCTTGGCGTCGGGCTCCCAGCCGCCGGTGTCCACGACGGTGAACGACCGGCCGTTCCACTGCGCGTCGTAGGGCACCCGGTCCCGGGTCACGCCGGGGATGTCCTCCACGACCGCCTGCCGGCGGCCGATGATGCGGTTGACCAGCGTGGACTTGCCGACGTTGGGGCGGCCGACCACTGCCACGACGGGCTGCGGGCCGGTCGGCTCACCGGAGTCGGCCTCCGGCTCGCGCAGCTCCACCCAGCCTTCGAAATCCGCGCTCACGCGGCGCCACCCTTCGTTCGCGACTGCGGGGCTCGCACAACCCGCTCACTCCTCGCGCTCACGCGGCGCCACCCTTCGTTCGCGACTGCGGGGCTCGCACAACCCGCTCACTCCTCGCGCTCACGCGGCGCCACCCTTCGTTCGCGACTGCGGGGCTCGCACAACCCGCTCACTCCTCGCGCTCACGCGACACCCCGCTCCGTGAGCATCTCCCGCAGGCGGGCCACGACCTCGTCGATGCCCAGCTCGGTGGTGTCCAGCACCACCGCGTCGGGGGCCTGCTGCAGCGGGTTGACCTTGCGGGTCGAGTCGAGCCGGTCCCGGCGGGCCAGGTCGGCGGCGGTCGCCGCGACGTCGGCGGCGTCCTCGGCGCTGCGCCGCTGGGCGCGCGCCGCTTCGGAGGCGGTCAGGTACACCTTCAGGTCCGCGTCCGGCGCGACCACCGAGCCGATGTCCCGGCCTTCGACCACGATCCGGCCCGCGTCGGCGATCACCCGCCGCTGCCGGTCGACGAGCAGTTCGCGTACGGCTGCGACCGCGGCCACAGCCGACACCGCCTTGGTCACCTCGGCGCCGCGGATGGCGGTGGACACGTCGGTGCCGTCGACGGTCACGGCGTACCCCTGGGGGTCGGTGCCGATGCGGAGGTCGGCCTCGGCGGCGACCTTGGCCACCGACTCGGTGTCGGTGAGTTCCACGCCGGAACGCAGGACCGCCCAGGTCAGCGCCCGGTACATGGCGCCGGTGTCGAGGTAGCGGGCGCCGAGGCCCGTCGCCAGTCGCCGCGACACGGTGGACTTCCCCGAACCGGACGGCCCGTCCACAGCGACCACGCATCGCCCGGCCGGTACGTTTTCCTCCACCGTTGTCCTCCTCAGCCCGTACCTCGCGGGTCGCCCGGTGTGTCAGGCGCCGTTGAGCGGATGTTCTGTCTTGAATCATGCCCGCGCCGCGCGGGCGTCCCACCGGGCCGGCGTGTGCCGGCCCGCGGACCGCGTCGAAGCCTACCGGGAGCCGTACCCCGATCGTCGGGGTCAGTCACCCACGGCCTTGAACAGGGCGGCGACCTCCGCGTTGGTCAGCCGCCGCATCCGCCCGGTGCGCAGGTCGCCGAGCTTGATCGGACCGATCGAGGTACGGATCAGACGGCTCACCGGGTGTCCCACCTCGGCCATCAGGCGCCGGACGATGTGCTTGCGCCCCTCGTGCAGGGTCAGCTCCACCTGGGCGGTTTTGCCCAGCGTGTCGACCAGCTTGAACCCGTCGACCTTCACCGGCCCGTCCTCCAGCTCGACGCCGGCGGTCAGCCGCTTGCCCAGGTTGCGCGGGATCGGCCCGGCCACCTCGGCGAGGTAGGTCTTGAGTACCTCGTACGACGGGTGCATGAGCTTGTGGGCGAGGGTGCCGTCGTTGGTGAGCAGGAGCAGGCCCTCGCTGTCGGCGTCCAGTCGCCCGACGTGGTAGACCCGCTGCTCCAGCCGCGCGCCGATGAAGTCGGCGAGCTCGGTGCGGCCCTTCTCGTCAGCCATGGTGGTGACCACCCCGCGCGGCTTGTTCATCGCCACGTAGACGAGGCGGACGTCGGCCTGCAGCCGCTCCCCGTCGACGACGATCACGTCGCGGGCCGGGTCGGCCTTGTCGCCGAGCTGCGCCACCCGCCCGTTCACGGTGACCCGGCGCCGGAAGATCAGGTCCTCGCAGGCGCGCCGGGAACCCACCCCCGCGGCGGCGAGCACCTTCTGGAGGCGCTCGGCGCCCTCGTACACGGGGGCGTCGGGCTTCGGGGCACGGTCATCGCGTCGCATCGGCAAGCTCTTCTACGTCGTCGGGGAGGAACGGGGCGAGCGGCGGCAGGTCGTCCACCGAGTTCAGCCCCAGCTTCTCCAGGAACATGGTGGTGGTCCGGTAGAGGTAGGCACCGCTGTCCGCCTCGGTGCCGCACTCCTCGACCAGGCCGCGACCCACCAGGGTACGGAGCACCCCGTCGCAGTTGACACCCCGGATGGCCGAGATGCGCGAACGGGTCACCGGCTGCCGGTAGGCGACCACGGCGAGGGTCTCCAGCGCGGCCTGGGTCAGCCGCACGGACTGCCCGTCCAGTACGAACCGTTCCACGTACGTCGCGTATTCCGGCCGGGTGTAGAGACGCCAGCCACCCGCGGCCCGGCGCAGGTCGAATCCGTGCCCGGCGGCGGTGTATCCGGCGGCGATCTCGTCGAGCATCGCGCCGACCCGCTCGGGGGCCTGTTCGAGGACCTCGGCCAGGACCAGCTCGCTCACCGGCTGGTCCACCACGAGCAGGATCGCCTCCAGGGCGCCCCGCAGCTCCGCGTCGTCCAGGACCGGCGCGGGCACCGGTTCCGGCGCCGTCCGCCGCCGTCCCCGCTTCGGGGGTACGCCCTCAGCACCCGCTCCCCCGCTCACCCGCTGCTCCGGTTCGTGGGTGGGCGTGCCGTCGGGACCGGTGTCGGACGGCGACCCGACGCGCCCGTCAGCGTCACCCGTCCCGCCCTCTCCCGCGATCTTGGTACGCTCCCGCCCTTCACGGGGCGCCCCCGTACCAAGATCCGGCGTGGGCGGGACATCTGCGGCGATCTTGGAAGGAATGGGCCCCTCTGAGGGCCCTTCGCTTCCAAGATCCGCCGAGGAGTCCGGTGTCGCGTCGAGATCTGCTCCCCGGGAGTCGGCCGTGCCCGCGATCTCGGGTTCGGGCTGCTCGGCGGGCGAGCGGGAGTCGTCCGGGGCGAGCCTGGGCGGGGTGGGGCGCTCCCACGGGGGCACCCAGGCGGCAGCCTGGTCGGCCAGGGAGTCGCGCCGTTCCTCGTCGCTCATCCGTTCACTCCTGCGTCGGTGCGGGTTCGTCCGCCGCCTCGGGGGGCACGGCGGCGTCGGATGCGGCAGCATCGCTCGGCGCGGTGGCGGCGTCGGCGGCGGGGACGGACGTGGTCGTGGGCTCGGGGGTGCCGGCGTACTCGTCGACAGTCAGCTCGGCCTCCCCGTCGGCCGGGCCGGTCCAGCGGACGGTCAGTTCCTCCAGCGCCTGCTCCTGCACGAACGCCACAAGCCCTTGCCGGTACAGCTCCAGCAGCGCCAGGAACCGGGCCACCACCTCGAGCGTCATCTCGCAGTCGGCGCAGAGCAGCGAGAACGTGGCGACCCCGGCGCGGCGCAGCCGGTCGGCGATGACGCCGGCGTGTTCCCGGACGCTGACCCGGACCATGTGCACGTGCGCGATGGAGACCTCGGGCACCGGTTTCGGGCTCATCGCCTTGACCGCGAGCGTGCGCAGCCGCTCCGGACCGATGCCGAGCACCAGGTCGGGCAGCGCGTCGGCGTACCGCGGTTCGAGGGTGACCGCCCGCGGGTAGCGCCGGCCGCCGACCGCCTCCAGCTCGGCGATGTGCGCGGCGGCCTCCTTGTACGCCTTGTACTGCAACAGCCGGGCGAACAGCAGGTCCCGCGCCTCCAGCAGCGCCAGGTCCTCCTCGTCCTCCACCTCGGCCGACGGCAGCAGCCGGGCCGCCTTCAGGTCGAGCAGGGTGGCGGCGACGAGAAGGAACTCGCTCGTCTCGTCCAGGTCCCACTGGTCGCCCATGGCGCGCAGGTACGCGATGAACTCGTCGGTGACCTTGTGCAGCGCCACCTCGGTGACGTCCAGCTTGTGCTTGCTGATCAGCTGGAGCAGCAGGTCGAACGGGCCGGTGAAGTTGTCCAGCCGGACCGTGAAGCCACTCGTCTGCTCGCCGGTGCCCGGGTCGGCGGGCACCACACCGTCGACCTCGGCCGCCAGCTCCGCGGCGACGGCGGAGTCGCCGGTGCCGTGCGGCGGGTCGAGGGGCGGTGCGGTCACCGGGAAACCGTAGACGACGCGGCGGGCGGCCGGCGTGCGCCCTACCGGTCCGCCTGGGCGGCGATGACCTCCCGGGCGAGCTGCCGGTAGTTGCGCGCGCCGGAGGAGGCCGGGTCGAGGGTGGTGATCGGGGCGCCGGCCACCGTGGACTCGGGGAACTTCACCGTCTTGGTGATGACGGTCTGGTAGACCTTGTCGCCGAACGCCTCGACCACCCGCTGCAGCACCTGGCGGCAGTGGGTGGTGCGGCTGTCGTACATGGTGGCGAGGATGCCTTCGAGTTCCAGGTCGAAGTTGAGCCGCTCGCGGACCTTGTCGATGGTGTCCAGCAGCAGCGCCACACCGCGCAGGCTGAAGAACTCGCACTCCAGCGGGATGAGCACGCCGTGCGCGACGGTGAGCGCGTTGATCGCCAGCAGGCCCAGCGAGGGCTGGCAGTCGATCAGGATGAAGTCGTACTCCTTGCGGATGGTGCGCAGCACCCGCGCCAGGGCCATCTCCCGGGCGACCTCGTTGACCAGCTGGATCTCGGCGGCGGAGAGGTCGATGTTCGCGGGAAGCAGGTGCAGCCCGGCCACGTCGGTCTTGATCAGGACGTCCTCGGCGGTGACGTCGTCCTGCATCAGCAGGTTGTAGACCGACAGGTCCAGGTTGTGCGGGTTGACGCCCAGCCCGACGGAGAGGGCGCCCTGCGGGTCGAAGTCGACGAGCAGCACCTTGCGGCCGTACTCGGCCAGGGCCGCGCCCAGGTTGATGGTCGTCGTGGTCTTGCCGACGCCGCCCTTCTGGTTGGCCATCGCGATGATCCGCGCGGGGCCGTGCCGGTCGGTCGGCATGGGTTCGGGGATCGGCTTGCGCATGGTGTACGCGGCCGGGTCGGCGGGGCCGAGATCGGCGCCGAGCGTCGCCTGCTGCTCACGGAGCTCCGACGTCCAGGTCTCGGCACGGTCACCGTTTCCTGCCATGTCCTCGTTGCCCCCTCCCGACGACCACCCGGCGTCGGAGCCGTCCGACGTCCCTCGCGGCGCCGCTGCGCACCCCCGGTCCGTCGCACCTGGAGGCCCGCGCCGATGCCGACTGTACGCCACCGGCCAGCAGCGCGTTCGGTAGCGGGTCGGCGTGTCGGCCGCCCGTCAGCCGGGCCTCACGACGCCGGCGCTCAGCGAGCCCGGGGATGGGCTGTCGCGTACACCTCGCGCAGCCGCTCCACCGTGACGAGCGTGTAGACCTGGGTGGTGGTCACCGAGGCGTGGCCGAGCAGTTCCTGCACCACGCGCACGTCCGCGCCGCCGTCGAGCAGGTGGGTGGCGTACGAGTGGCGCAGCGTGTGCGGCGAGACCGCGTCGGGTCCGTCGACCGGCAGGCCGGCGCGGGCGGCGGCGGTGCGCAGCACGGTCCAGGCACCCTGCCGGGTGAGCGGGCCGCCGCGCGCGTTGACGAAGACCGCGTGGGTGCCGCGCCCGGCGGCGAGCAGCGCCGGGCGGCCCCGGACCAGCCAGGCGCGCAGCGCGTCGGCCGCGTACCCGCCGACCGGGACCAGCCGGGTCCGGCCGCCCTTGCCGCGCAGCAGCACGGTGCCGGCGTCCAGGTCGAGGTCGTCGACGGCGGCGCCGACCGCCTCGGAGATGCGCGCGCCGGTGCCGTACAGGAACTCCAGCAGCGCCCGGTCGCGCAGCGCGCGGGCGGCGGCGTCGCCGGTGGCGCCGGGCAGGCCGGCGGCCTCCAGCAGCCGCAGGACCGCGTCGACGGGCAGCGCGCGGGGCAGCCGGCGCGGCGGCGCGGGCGGACGGACGTCGCGGCTGGGGTCGGCGCCGGCCAGTCCCTCGCGCAGCGCGAAGCGGTGCAGGCCGCGTACCGCGCTGGCCGCGCGGGCGGCGGAGGAGACGGCGAGCGGCGGGTGGTCGTCGTCGCCCGCGCGCAGCCGGGCCAGGTGGGCCTCGACCTGCGCGGGGCCGGCGGCGGCCAGGTCGTCCACCCCGGCCGCGGCCAGGGTGGCGAGGTACCGGTCCAGGTCCCGGCGGTACGAGGCGAGCGTGTTCGCGGACAGCCCGCGTTCGACGGTGAGGTGGTCCAGGTAGGTCCGGACCGCACGGCGCAGGGCCGGCGCGGGTTCCGCGCCGGCCCTGCGCACCGCGGCTTCGGTCAGCTCAGCACCTCGTCCAGCGGCAGCACGTCCATGCCGTGCGCCTCGGCGACCGGGCCGTAGACCACCTTGCCGGCGTGGGTGTTCAGGCCCAGGGCCAGTGCCGGGTCGTTGCGCAGCGCCTGCTGCCAGCCCTGGTTGGCCAGTTCGAGGGCGTACGGCAGGGTGACGTTCGTCAGCGCGTAGGTGCTGGTGTTCGGCACCGCGCCGGGCATGTTCGCCACGCAGTAGAAGATCGAGTCGTGGACCTTGTAGACCGGGTCGGCGTGCGTGGTCGGGCGCGAGTCCTCGAAGCAGCCGCCCTGGTCGATGGCGATGTCGACGAGGACGCTGCCCGGCTTCATCCGGGACACCAGCTCGTTGGAGATGAGCTTCGGGGCCTTCGCGCCGGGCACCAGCACCGCGCCGATGACCAGGTCCGCGTCGAGCACGGCCCGCTCGATCTCGTACGCGTTGGAGGCGACGGTCTGCAGGTGGCCCCGGTAGATGGCGTCGGCGGAGCGCAGCCGGGCCACGTTCTTGTCCAGCAGCAGCACCTCGGACTGCAGGCCCAGCGCGATGGCGGCGGCGTTCAGGCCGGACACGCCCGCGCCGATGACCACGGTCTTCGCGGCGTACACGCCGGACACACCGCCGGGCAGCACGCCCCGCCCGCCGCCGGTGCGCATCATGTAGAAGGCGCCCACCTGCGGGGCGAGCCGGCCGGCCACCTCGGACATCGGGGCGAGCAGCGGCAGCGACCGGTCGGGCAGCTCGACCGTCTCGTACGCGATGCCGGTGACCTTCCGGTCGACCAGCGCGTCGGTGCACTCGCGGGACGCGGCCAGGTGCAGGTACGTGAACAGCACCTGCCCCTCGCGCATCCGGTGGTACTCCTCGGCGATCGGCTCCTTGACCTTGAGCACCAGCTCGGCGGTGTCCCACACCTCGTCGGCGGTGGCCAGGATCTTCGCGCCGGCGGCGGCGAACTCGTCGTCGGTGATGCTGGAACCGACTCCGGCGCCTGCCTCCACGAAGACCTCGTGGCCGTGGCGGGTGAACTCGTTGACGCCGGCGGGCGTGATCGCCACCCGGTACTCGTGGTTCTTGACCTCGCGGGGGATTCCGACCTTCACGATGCAGACACCTTCCTCCGGGGCGGCTCACCCCCGACTGCGTGGCCGCGCCGGCTCCGTTGCCGGCGCGGTCCTCCTGTCCCGCCGGCGGCAGTCTAGGCCCGTGGGAAGCCCACTGACGGCGACACTGTGACATCCGGTGCCCGCTGGTCCTGACGGTGTGTCAGGCATGCCTCGGACTGCCCGGTGGAGACGCCATCCGCCGACAGGACAAAGTTCGATGACATCTTCCCATCGGCTGAGCCGCGAGGCCGACAGGACGTGAACCGATCACTATTGTGTCCGCTCATGACCACTCCTTATCAGCAGTACCCGCAGGGCGTCTCGGACAAGAGCAAGGTCGTCGCGGGTGTTCTTCAGATCCTGCTCGGCGGCTTCGGCATCGGCCGGTTCTACATGGGCGACACCAAGACCGGTGTCATCCAGCTCATCGTCACGCTCGTGACGTGCGGCTTCGGCGCGATCTGGGGCCTCGTCGACGGCATCCTGATCCTCGTCAACGGCGGTGTCGACGGGCAGGGACGCCCGCTGCGGGACTGACCGCAGGCGCACGGAAGGGGCCGCCCGGCGCAGTGCGCCGGGCGGCCCCTCGTCGTCTGCGGATCAGCGCGGCAGCGGCGCCTCCGGGCGGCGCAGCTCGGTGAAGCCGGTGTCGCGGGCGCGGGCGGCGGCGAGCAGCCCCGCCACGCAGGACGCGTTGGTGATCTCGCCCGCCAGCACCATCCGCACCGCCTCGTCCAGGTCCACGCGGACCACCTGGAGGTCGGCCTCCTCGTCGTGCCGGTCGTGTCGCTGGCCGGCCGGCACGTCGGCCAGGTCGCGGGCCAGGAAGACCCGCACCACCTCGTCGGCGAAGCCGGGCGAGCTGTGCAGGTCGACGAGCACGTCGACGCGGCCCGCGGTGAGGTCCGCCTCCTCGGCCAGTTCCCGCAGCGCGGCGGCGGCCAGGTCCTCGCCGCCGACGTCCATCAGCCCGGCGGGCAGCTCCCACAGGTGCCGGCCGACCGGGTGCCGGTACTGGCGGATCAGCACCACCTGACCGGCGTCGTCGAGCGCCACCACGGCGACGGCGCCGACGTGCCGCACGTAGTCGCGGGTCGCGGTGCCGCCGCCGGGCATGGTGACGTCGTCGCTGACCACGGAGAAGATCCGGCCGGACCAGATCTCCCGGCGGCCGGTCACGTCGTACCGGTGCTCGACGCCGCTCACGCCGCCTCCCCGCACGCTCGCGCGGACCGGCCGCTCACTTCGCGGACGCCTTCGCGCCACCGCCGCGGCCGGCCTTCTTCGACGCGCCGTCCAGGTCCACCGGCAGCTGGTCGGCCTGCGAGTACGCCACGGCGGCGCCGACGAACGCGGCGAACAGCGGGTGCGGGCGGGTGGGCCGGCTCTTGAGTTCCGGGTGCGCCTGGGTGGCCACGAAGAAGGGGTGCAGGTTGCGGTCCAGCTCGACGAACTCGACCAGCCGCCCGTCGGGCGAGGTGCCGGAGATGGTCAGGCCGGCCTTGGTGAGCTGGTCGCGGTAGGCGTTGTTCACCTCGTACCGGTGCCGGTGGCGCTCGCTGACCTCGGTGCTGCCGTACGCCTCGGCGACGATCGAGCCCTCGGCCAGCTTCGCCGGGTAGGCCCCGAGCCGCATGGTGCCGCCCAGGTCGCCGCGCCCGGCGACGATGTCCTCCTGGTCGGCCATGGTGGCGATGACCGGGTGCACGGCCTCCTCGTCGAATTCGAGGGAGTTCGCCCCGTCGAGGTTGGCCAGGTGGCGGGCCACCTCGATGGTCATGCACTGCAGGCCGAGGCAGAGGCCCAGCAGCGGGATGCCGTTCTCCCGCGCGTACCGGGCGGTGCCGACCTTGCCCTCGATGCCGCGGACGCCGAAGCCGCCGGGGATGACGATGCCGTCGACGCCGGACAGCGCGGCGGCGGCGCCCGCCGGGGTCACGCAGTCGTCGCTGGGCACCCACTTGAGCTGCACCCGGGCGCGGTGGCCGAACCCGGCCGCCCGGATCGCCTCGCTCACCGACAGGTACGCGTCGGGCAGGTCGACGTACTTGCCGACGAGCGCGACGGTGATCGTGTGCCGGGGCTGGTGCACCCGCTCCAGCAGGTCGTCCCAGCGGGTCCAGTCCACGTCGCGGAACGACAGGCCGAGCCGGCGCACCACGTACGCGTCGAGGCCCTCGCGGTGCAGCACCTTCGGGATGTCGTAGATGCTCGGCGCGTCCGGCGCGGCGGTGACCGCCTCCCGGTCGACGTCGCAGTACAGCGACAGCTTCTCCTTGACCTTGTCCGGAATCTCCCGGTCGCAGCGCAGCACCAGCGCGTCGGGCTGGATGCCGATGCTGCGCAGCTGCGCCACCGAGTGCTGGGTCGGCTTGGTCTTCAGCTCGCCCGACGGCGCCAGGTACGGCACCAGCGACACGTGCAGGTAGAAGCAGTTGTCCCGGCCCAGGTCGTGGCGGATCTGCCGGATCGACTCCAGGAACGGCAGCGACTCGATGTCGCCGACCGTGCCGCCGACCTCGGTGATCACCACGTCGGGCACCTGGCCGTCGGCGTCCGGATCGGCCATGCCGCGGATGCGGGCCTTGATCTCGTTGGTGATGTGCGGGATGACCTGCACCGTGTCGCCGAGGTACTCCCCGCGCCGCTCCTTGGCGATCACGGCCGAGTAGATCTGGCCGGTGGTCACGTTCGCCTTGCCGGAGAGGTCCCGGTCGAGGAACCGCTCGTAGTGCCCGACGTCGAGGTCGGTCTCGGCGCCGTCCTCGGTGACGAAGACCTCGCCGTGCTGGAACGGGTTCATCGTGCCGGGGTCGACGTTCAGGTACGGGTCGAGCTTCTGCATCACCACGCGCAGTCCGCGCGCGGTCAGCAGACTGCCGAGGCTGGAGGCGGTGAGGCCCTTACCCAGCGAGGAGGCGACGCCCCCGGTGACGAAAATGTGCCTGGTCGTCCGTGCTGTAGGGGCCAACGCCTGCTCCCGTGTCGTCCGTAGCGGTCGTGCGAACCGCCGTGCCGATCAGCAGAGTGATCACGCGATCCACGGGATTCCACGGTAACACCATCCGGACCGTGAGCCGGCGTCGCACCCGCTGTCGGCGCACGTGAGGCCGGTGCCGGCCCTCCCCCGGGCGCTCCTCCGGCCCGGATCCGGGCCCTTGGTCGACACCAGCTCGCCGGAGCGGCGCCCTCCGCCGGGCCCCGGCCCCGCCGCCTCCCCAACCCGGCCGGGCCGGGGACGGACCTACCGGGCCGCGCGGGCGGCCCGGGTCAGCCGGCGGGGATCTCCGAGGACACCGGGGTCGGCTGCGCGGGCACCCGCACGCCGGAGTCGGCGGGCGACCCGTGCGGCGTTTCCTTGCCCGCGCAGTCCGGCCGGTCCGGTTCGTCCGGTTCCTCGGCCTCCCCCGGGTCGCCCGCACCGTCGGCGGCCGGGCCGTCGGCAGCCGACCGGCCACCCGCACCGTCAGCGGCCGGGCCGTCGGCAGCGGACCGGCCACCACCCGCACCGTCAGCGGCCGGGCCGTCGCCGGCCGCGCCGCCCCTCGAGGAGTTGTCCGGGCCGCCCGGTGGGACCGCGCCCGTCTCGCCGCCGCCACGCCCGCTGTCGGGCACCGTGCGGTCGGTGGAGTGGTCGAGCACCCGCAGCGCCGCCAGGGCCGCCATCGGCACCACGAGGGCCGCCGCCGCGCCGGCCACGTCCAGCGCCGACCCGCCGAGGACACCGCCCAGCCCGACGGCCACGCCGGTGCCGGCCATCGCCGCCCGGATCGCCGGATAGATGCCGAACAGCCGCATCAGCCCGCCCCACGGCTGGAGCAGCGCGAGCCAGACCAGCGCGGCCCCGGCCAGGGCCAGCACGGTGAGCGGGCTGTTCACCAGCGTCTGGATGTTGGAGCTGCTGGACCGGTGCACGGTGAGCCCGCCGGTGCCGTCGCCCACAGCGGCCAGGAACCGGCCCAGGCTGCCGCGCTCGTCCGCCGGACGGCCCAGGTCGACCAGGGCGAACCCGACGGTGACCGCCAGCGCGGCCATGGTCGCCCAGGCCAGCCGGCTCACCGTCAGCCATCCGCCGCTGCAGATCGCGGCCGCGACGCTGACCCCGGCGGTGAGCGCGATCGCGCCGATCGAGTCGGCGCCCAGGTACGGGCTGCCCACGATCACCACGGCCAGCCCGCCGACGGTCACCATCACCATCGGCCGCCAGCCCCGGCGGAACCGCTGGGCGAGCCAGCCGCCGCACAGCAGCGCCCCGGCGATGAACACGCCGAGCCCGACGGTGCCGAGCCCGGCGTACCGGCCGCCCTCCAGGGCCGAGTAGCCGACCACGCCGTTGAGCTGCAACCGGGAGCCGGTGAGCACGTCCACGCCGACCACGAGCGTGGCCAGCCCGGCGACCGCACCGAGCGGACCGAGCGTGCGCTCGTGCCCCGGACTGAACCGGACCGCAGCGGTGCCGCCGACGACGAGCAGCGCGGTCACCGAGGCGTACCAGAGGCCGGCGTGGTCCCCCCGCCACCAGGGCACGGCGTCGGCGAGCAGCGCCGCGGGCACGGCGAGGGCGGCGGCGATCAGCAGCAGCTCCACCACCGCGACGATCCGCCGGGACACCGGTTCCGGCCCGTGCGGTCCGGCGAGCCGGCGGGCGCGGCGCAGCAGCGGCAGCACCGCCACCGCGAGGGCGATCTGGGCGGCGGCGAGCAGCGTGAAGAACCAGCCGGCGACGCGGCGCTGGGCGGCTGCCTCCCGGTCCGCGTCGGCCGGCGCCTCGATCGCGGCCCGCAGGTCGTCCGGCCGGTCGTCGACCGTCACCGCGGGCCGCCCGAGGAACGCCCGTTCCGGCATCGGCTTGTCGAGCACGGCGAGCACGGTCGGGGCCAGGTCGATCAGTTGCAGGTAGCCGGACCGGGCGGTGCTGGGCGAGGTCAGCCAGCCACCCTCCCAGCCGGGGCCGTCGGCGATGGCGACGTGCAGCCGGGACGGGGAGTCGGTGTCGGACACGCCGGCGACGAGCACCAGCGAGCGCGGCGGCCGGGCGGCGAGCACCCGGGCCAGCCGGGCGTCGGCCTGCCGCGCCTGGGCGGCCCGTACGGCCGGGTCGTCGTCGTCGACGGTGCCGACGTCGACGATGCTCAGCACGCAGGAGCCGAGCAGTTCCGCCGGGTTCTCCGGGAGCGACGGGGCGTACCTGTCGACCCGGCCGAACGGGCGGGCGGCGGCCACGGCGGCGCCCGGCCCGACCGCCACCGAGCAGCGCACCGACTCGGCCAGCGCGCCGGGCGTCGCGCCCCAGGACAGCTGCTCCTGGTTGTGCGCCACCGCGCCGGCCTGGTCGGGCAGGTTCGCGCCGATGCCGTCGGGCCGCTCGACCGTCACACCGGCGGCCGGGCAGCCACCGCCGGGGCGGGCGCCGGGCCAGGCGGCGAAGTTCCCCGCGCCGAGCGTGAGCCAGCCGTCGACCGGGCAGGTGGGGCGGTGCGCGGAGCGCACCGAGAGCGAACCGATCGCGCCCTGCTCGGCCATCCGCCACAGCGTCGGCGTGTTCTCCGGGTCGACGTCGTCCCACCGCAGGCCCGCCGCGCCGACGAGCACCACGAAGTCGGCGCCGGGCCGGGTCGCGCCGTCATCGGGGCGGGCGGACAGCGCGGTGATGCCCAGCGCCACCACGACCAGGGTCAGCAGCACCGGGGTGAGTCTGCGCAGCATCAGCGGTTCCCGGTCGAGAGCTGGGGGGTCAGCTCGGCGTAGAGGCCGGCGAGCGCGGCCACGGTGTCCGCCTCGGTGGGCCAGGTCGCGGCCCGCGCCAGGCCACGACCGGACAGGTCGGCCCGGCGCGCGGGGTCGTCGAGCAGGTCGCGCACGGCCGCGTCGACGGCGTCCACGTCACCGGGCGGCACCAGCACGGCCGCGTCGCCGACCAGGTCCGGCAGCCCGCCGACGGCGGTGGCGACGAGCGGTACGCCCGCCCGCAGCGCCTCCTGCGCGAACAACTGACGGGCCTCCCAGTCGCTGGTGACGACGGCGAGGTCGGCGGCGCCCAGCAGGTCCGCCACGTCGCCGCGGTGCCCGAGCAGCGTCACCGGCGCGCGGGCGGCCGAGATCCGGGCGGCCAGCGGCAGGTACGCCGGACCACTGCCGGCGATCACCACGAGCGGGGCGGGAGTGCGGGTCCGCCAGCGAGCGGCGGCGTCGATCAGCACGTCGTACCGCTTCTGCGGGTGCAGCCGGCCCACCGAGAGGATCAGCGGCCGGTCGGCGGCGACGCCGAACTCGGCGCGGACCGCCGTGCGGCGGCGGCGCGGCACGGGCAGCGTCGGCGCGGCGACCGGGGCCAGGCGGGCGTCGGCGGCGCCGAGCGCGGCGGCCCGGTCGACCAGGTCGGCGGAGGCGCCCAGGGCGACCCGCACGGACCGGGCGACGACCCGTTCGACCAGCCGGGACACGGCGCCGCGCAGGCCACCGGCGAGGACCGCGTTGTGCCAGGTGACGACCAGCGGCGCGGCGGGGCGGGCGAGCGCGGCGACCAGGCCGGCGCGCAGCCCGTGCGCGTGCACCACGTCGGCGGGTGTGTCCGCGAGCGCCCGGCGCAGCGCGGTGACCGCGCGCGCGTCGCCCGGGGTGGGGCTGGCCGGGATCTCCACCGGCGTGAACCGCGCCCCGGCGCCGGTGAAGTCGAACTGTTCCTCGGTGGCGGACGGGCCGCAGACCAGCACGGACGCGCCGGCCTCGGTCAGCCCTCGGGTGATCGAGCGGACGTGCTGCCCGACCCCGCCGGTGCTGGAGGCGAGCACCAGGGCCACCGACCCGGGCCAGCGCGGTGCCGGCGAGGCGTCCGTCATGAGGAAACGGTCTCCCTTCCGTCACCCCGCTCGCCGGGGTGCTGCTGCGCCGGCGGGCCGTCGTCCCCGCCGGCCGGGCGTCGCCGGCGCAGCCGGCGGGTCACGGTCGCGAGCAGCGGCCGCAGGTCGCGGGCGTCGGTCAGCCAGGCGACGGCGAGGAACAGGACACCGACCACGACCCCGGACAGCATGCCCTGCGCGAGGGCCCACGGTGTCGTCGGGGTGCCGTCACCGAGCCCGGCGAGTCCCGCCGCGACGGCCGCCCCGCCGGCTCCGGCGACGACGGCGGCGAGCAGCCCGGCGGCGGCCGCCCGGCCGGCACCGGCCAGCGCCTCGCCGCCGGCGGCCCGCCGGACCGCGGCGATCAGCAGCGCACCGAGCAGCAGCATGCCGGCCGAGGACGCCAGCGTCACCGCGAGCACCCGGTCGGCGAGCGGCGCCGCCTGAGCGGACAGGACGGCCAGCACGGGCACGCTGAGCCAGCCCAGCGCCGTGGCGACGGTGGCCGCGCGGGTCTCGCCCCGGGCGTACAGCGCGCGGGTGAGGACCGCGAACAGGCCGTAGCCGACCAGGCCGGGCGCGAAACCGGCGATCCCGGCCGCCGCGGTACGCGCGTCGAGGGGGTCGGCGAAGAAGAAGTGCCCGACCGGGATCGCGGTGCCGACGAGCGCGGCGGCGCCGAGCAGGCTGAGCAGCACGACGCCGCGTACCGCCGGGGCCAGGGTCTCCCGGTAGGCGCGCTCGTCGCCGGTGGCCCGGGCCGCGACGAGCGTCGGGTACGCGGCCACCGCGAGCGGCACCGCCAGCACCGCCCAGGGCAGGAAGTAGACGGTCTGCGCGAGGTTGTAGACGCTGACGTCGGCGGTGCGGCCGTACGTGACCTGGTTGAGCGCGACCACCAGGGCGATCTGCTGGGCGGCCACGGTGACCGCCCCGGCGACCACCAGACCGCCGACCCGGGCGCGGGCGTCGGCCGGGAACCGGTAGCCGGGCCGGATCCGCAGCCGTAGCCGGCGCACCGGGATCAGCAGCGACAGCGAGAGCATCACCACGCCGAGCGTGGTGCCGGCGGACAGCAGCAGCTCGCCGCCGCGTCCGGCCTCCCCGATCGTGGCCTGCCGCCCCTCGGCGGCGGTGAACCCGAGGTAGACGGCGATGACCGTGACGCTGGACAGCAGCGGCGCGATCACCGGCCAGGCGAAGCGGCGGTGCGCCTGAAGCACGCCGGTCAGCACGATGCCCACGCCGTACAGCGGCAACTGCGGTGCGAAGACCCGCAGCATCCGCGCCCCGGAGGCCTGCTGCGTCTCGCTGAGACCGTTCCCGATCAGGGCGGGCAGCGGGTCGGCGAACACCGCCAGCAGCACCGCCAGCGGGACCAGCAGGCTGAGCGTCCAGGTCAGCAGCGCGCCGGTGGTGGCGGCCACCGCGCGCCGGTCACCCGCCTCGACGGCGCCTGCGAGCAGCGGTACGACGAGACTGGCGAGCGCCCCACCGGCGACGATCTCGAAGATGAAGTTCGGGACGTAGTTCGCCACCAGGTAGGCGCTGCCGAGGTCGGTGGGGCCCAGCATCCAGGTGAACACGGCGGTACGGCCGAAGCCGGCGAGCCGGCTGAGGACGGTGAGGACGGCGATGAGGGCGGCCGCCCCGGCGACCCGGCCGGCGGCGGCGAGAGGAGCCGGTTTCGTCACGTCAGTCCGGGAGCCGGCCCAGCTCGTCGAGGTGCCGCAGCCCCGGCGTGGACGCGATGACCTGGGTGAAGCTGACCTTCTCGCTGGCGGCGGTGAGCGCGGCGAGCACGGCCAGCACGCCGGCCCGGCCCAGCGGCCCGGTACGCGCGGCGAGGCTCACCCCGAGCAGCGCGCCGAGCGCGTTGGCGCCGCTGTCGCCCACCATCACGCGCTCGCCGAGATCGTCGCCGACCAGTGCGGCCGAGGCGCCCACGGCGCCCGCGGCGACGCCGCCGTACGGGCCGGTGGTCAGCGGCGCGCCGAGCAGCATGCCGGACTTCAGCGCCCGGCCGGGCCGCAGGTCGAGCAGGTTGACCAGGTTCGCGGTGCCGGCCACCACGCCGGCGCCGAGCAGCACGTCGAGCCCGCGGCCGAACGCCCCGGCCCGCCGGCGGCGCGGATGCGCGGCGACCCGCCGGTCGGCGGCGAGCAGCGCGGCCGCACCCAGCCCGGCCACGCCCACCCCGGCGACCTTGACCATCCCGGCGGTGACCTGACCCTCGCGCAGCGCGGCGAGATGCCCGGCGAACCCCTTGGCGGCCTTCTGTTCGGGGCGCGCGCCGACCACGTCGTCGTAGAGGCCGACAGCGCCCGCGCCGAGCCCGGCGACGAGTGCGGCGGCGCCGGCCGGCGCGCTACCGGCGCCGAGCGCGGCCCCGGTGGCCGCGCCGACGGCCAGGGCCGGACCGGCGGCCAGGGTCACGGTGCGGCCCCGGTAGTTGGTGCGCTCCAGTGCCGGGCCGCCCGGCGACGTGCGCGTCTGGCGCAGCACGTAGCGGGCGGCCAGCGCGCCCGCGCCCACGGCCAGCAGCCGACCCAGTCTCACAGGACCTCCTCGATCCGGACTTCGAACGCGACGCGGCACGGACCGGGCGGCCCGGAGCGGTCACCGGGGCAGTGTAGGCACCCGGGCGGCGGCGTTGTCGCCCACGCCGTACTGGCCGGTCTTCTTCTCGGTGAGCTGCTGCGCCAGGGCGAGGCTGGTGACCAGCTGGCCCTGGACGGTGTTGGCGTTGTCGACGGTGGAGATGGTCTGCGACAGCACCGGGTCGCCGCGGACCACCGAGACCAGGTTCCCGCCGGTCGAGCCCATGCCGGCGACCACCAGCGCCCCGGCCCGGTCGAACTGCTCGGCGATCTTCACCACGGACTCGTCCTTCTTCGCCGAGTCCTTGTCCACGTACGGCTGGCCGGTGACCATCACCACCGCCTCGGCGGCGGTGGAGATCCGGTCCGCCGGGGTGAGGTATCCGGCGGTGGCGTACTGCTCCAGCACGGCGCGCCGGTCGGCGTCGCTGACCGGCGGGCTCCCGGCCGGGCGGTCCACCAGCACGTTGGCCAGCAGCGCGCTGGAGGTCTCCACGCCGTGCCCGTTGCCGGGCAGGTTGCCGGTGGGGGCGCTGTTCGGCCGGGCCGCGGTGACCGCCAGTTCCAGCAGGTTGTTGTTGCTGTCCGGGTTGACGAACTTGTCCTGCACGTCGACGCGGCCGGTGACGTCGGCGCCGGCGGTCTGGAGCATCTTCGCCACGCCCTCGGCCTGGTCGCGGCCGCTGGGCAGGGTGAGCACCAGCACCCGGCGGCCGGTCAGCTTGCCGGGCAGCACGAGCTGGGCCATCTCGGCGGCGAAGTCCTCCTCGGTCTCCAGCTGCTTCTGCATGCTGTTGACCGACTGGCGCATCAGCGAGTTGTCCTTGCGCAGGCCGTTGACGTTCTCCCGGAGCGAGTCGGCGACCGGCCCGTTGAGGGCGGCTGTGCCGACCACCAGGCCGATCGCCAGCGCCAGGAACACCGCGGTCAGGGACACCACGTGGTAGCGAAAGTTGATCACGCTTGCAGCCTCTTGATCGTCGGGGAGCTAGAAGAGCTGGCCGAGCTGGAACACGAAATTGTCCCACCATTCGGAGACCACGCCCAGATACGCCTTCCCGACGGTGGAGACCGCCACCGCGGAGGCCATCGCGGCCACCGCCGACAGGACCAGCAGCAGCAGCGACGACCCGGAGATGCTCTGCCGGTAGAGCCGGCTGACGCCCTTGGCGTCGACAAGCTTGCCGCCCACCTTCAGCCGGGTCAGGAACGTCGACGCCATGCCGCCGCGCCCCTTGTCGAGGAACTCCACCAGGGTGGCGTGCGTGCCGACCGCCACCAGCAGCGAGGCGCCCTTCTCGTCGGCCAGCAGCATGGCCAGGTCCTCGCTGGTGGCCGCCGCCGGGAAGGTGATCGCCGGTACGCCGAGCCCGTTGACCCGGGCCAGGCCCGGCGCCCGCCCGTCCGGGTAGGCGTGCACGATCACCTCGGCGCCGCACCGCAGCACGTCGTCGGTGACCGAGTCCATGTCCCCGATGATCATGTCCGGGGTGTAGCCCGCCTCGACCAGCGCGTCGGCGCCGCCGTCGACGCCGATCAGCACCGGCTTGAACTCCCGGATGTACGGGCGCAGCACGTCCAGGTCGGCCTTGTAGTCGTAGCCGCGCACCACGATCAGGCAGTGCCGGCCCTGGATCTGGGTCTGGATCTCCGGTACGCCGACGCCGTCGAGCAGCAGGTCGCGTTCCTGCCGCAGGTAGTCCATCGTGTTGGCGGCGAACGCCTCCAACTGCACCGACAGGCCCTCCCGGGCGTCGGCCATCGACTTGGCCACGGTCTCGGCGTCCTGCAACGAGCCGTGCGCGACCGGCTCGTCGCCGACGAAGACGGTGTTGCCCTCGATGCGGACCCGGTCGCCTTCGCGGACCTGCTCGAAGACGCTCTCGCCGAGATCGTCGAGCAGCGGGATGCCGGCCGAGATCAGCACCTCCGGGCCGAGGTTGGGATAGCGGCCGGAGACCGACGGCTTGGCGTTGAGCACCGCCGCCACACCCACCGCGACGAGCGAGTCGGCCGCCACCCGGTCCAGGTCGACGTGGTCGATGACCGCGATGTCGCCGGGTCGCAGCCGCCCGACCAGCCGTTTCGTCCGGCGGTCGAGGCGCGCGGTGCCGACGATGGAGCCCGGCTCCGGGTTCCGGCTCCGGCGCAGTGTGGGTAGACGCATCGTGACCATCCTGGCATGTGAGGCAGGTTTTGCTGTCGCGACATGCCTGAGCAGGGCCGCCTACCCAGGGAAGCACACCGGAACCCGCGCCGGTGTGCTTGCGCTCACAATAGGGGCGTCACGGACGCCTTTCCTTGGCCGCCACGGCCAGGAGCTCCTCGGCATGGGCGATACCCAGATCCGAGTCCGGCAAACCGGCGAGCATCCGGGCCAGCTCGCGGGCGCGCTCGGTGTCCTCCACCACGCGCACCCCGCTGGTGGTGACCGCTCCCCCGGTGTCCTTGGCCACCACCAGGTGCCGGTCGGCGAACGCGGCGACCTGCGGCAGGTGCGTGACCACGAGCACCTGGTGACTGCGGGCCAGCCGGGCCAGCCGGCGGCCGATCTCCACCGCGGCCTGACCGCCGACACCCGCGTCGACCTCGTCGAACACCAGCGTGGGCGGGCCGCCGGAACCGGCGAAGACCACCTCTATGGCGAGCATCACCCGGGACAGCTCGCCGCCCGAGGCGCCCTTCTGCAACGGCAACGCCGGCGCGCCCGGGTGCGCCAGCAGCCGCAGCTCCACCTCGTCGGCGCCATCCGCGCCGACGCCGGTCTCCACGCCGTTGACCGGCAGGCTCGGCTCGGACCGGCCCGCCGGGCGCGGCAGCACCGCCACCTCGATGCGGGCGTGCGGCATGGCCAGCCCGGCCAGCTCGACGGTCACCTCCTCGGCGAAGCGGACCGCCGCCTCCCGCCGGGACGCCGAGACCCGGCCGGCGAGGTCGGCCACCTCACCGGCGAGCCGGTTCGCCTCGCGGTCCAGCTCGTCCAGCAGCTCGTCGGAGGTGTCCAGATCGGACAACCGGGCCCGGGCCCGCTCGGCCCACGCCACCACTCCGTCGACGTCGTCGGCGTACTTGCGGGTCAGCCCGCGCAGCGCGGCCCGCCGCTCGTAGACGGTCTGGAGGCGGGCCGGGTCGGCGTCCAGCGCGGCCAGGTAGGTGGACAGTTCCGCGGCCACGTCGGTGACGAGCGTGGCCGCCTCCTCCAGCCGGGCCGCCAGCTCGCCCAGCGCCGGGTCGGTGCCGGCCTGCGCCTCCAGCGTGCGCCGCGCGGTGCCCAGCAGTGCCGTCGCGTCCGGCGTCTCGTCGGTCGCCTCGACGCCGCCGGCCACGCACTGCTGCGCCACCTGCGCGGCGGTGCGCAGCCCCTCGGCGTGCTCCAGCCGCTGCGCCTCGGCCTTCAGCTCGGCGTCCTCGCCCGGCTGCGGGTCGACCCGGGTGATCTCGTCCAGGCCCAGACGCAGCAGGTCGGCCTCCTGGTTGCGCTCGCGGGCGTTGCGCCGCCGGTCGGCCAGGTCGTCGACGACGGTGCGCCACCGGGCGTACGTCTCGCGCAGCGCGTCGAGCAGCTTCTCGTGCTCGGGGCCGGCGAACCGGTCGAGCGAGGCGCGCTGCTCGGCCGGGCGCAGCAGCCGGAGCTGGTCGGACTGGCCGTGCACGGCGAGCACCTGCTCACCGACCTCGCCGAGCGTGGACACCGGCATGGCGCGACCGCCCAGGTGCGCCCGGGAGCGGCCCTCGATGGTCACGGTGCGGCTGAGCAGCAGTGAGCCGTCCTCGTCGGGCTCGCCACCGGCGTCGACGATGCGGGCGTGCACCGACTCGGCCACCCGCCCGCTCAGGCGCAGCCGGCCCTCCACCACGGCGCGGCCCGGCTGGGCGCGCACCCGGCCGGCGTCGGCGCGGCCGCCGAAGAGCAGGCCGAGGCCGGTCACCACCATGGTCTTGCCGGCGCCGGTCTCGCCGGTGATGACGTTCATCCCCGCGGCCAGCGGCAGCGTCGTGTCCTCGATGACGCCCAGTCCGGTGATGCGCAGCTCTTCCAGCACAGCACCCGACAGTAGCCCCGCCGTGTGACAGTTGACCAGCCGGCAGGGCGGGGCGCGGGCACCCGTACAGTTCAGCCCCGTGCTGGAGGAGATCGGCCTGACCCCGGACGAGGAGGAGCTCTACCGCTGCCTGGTCAGGGCGAACACGGCCCGGGCCGGTGAGCTCGCGCAGCGGCTGGGGCGGCCCCGCGCGGAGGTCGTCGACCGGCTGGACGCCTTGCGGGACAAGGGTCTCGTGCTGCCGACCGGGCCGGAACCGGACGCGCCGCTGCGGCCGCTCGCGCCGGACGTGCCGCTCGGTGAGGCGCTGCTGCGCCGCCAGTCGGCGCTGGAGGAGGCCCGCGCCGCGGTCAGCCGGCTCGCCGAGGACTACCGGGCCGGGATGCGCCGCCACGACGCGGCGCACCTGGTCGAGGTGGTCACCGGCGCGCGGGCGCTGCGCGAACGGCTGCGCGAGCTGCAGAACGGCGCGCGCGAGGAGGTGCTCTGGTTCTGCCGGGCGAACCCGCTGGCGATGCCCGGCCCGGAGAACGTCGAGGAGTTCGACGCGCTCGCCCGCGGTGTGCGCTACCGGGCCATCTACGAACGGGCGATGCTGCTGGAGCCGGGCGCGCTGGCCGACGTGGAGCGGGGCGTACACGCCGGGGAGCAGGCCCGCGTGCTGGACCGGCTGCCGGTTCGACTGGCCGTGGTGGACGGTCGTACCGCGGTCTGCCCGCTGGTGCCCGACCGCGACGGCGGCGAGCCGACCGCAGCGGTGATCGGCCGCAGTCAGCTGCTGGACGCGCTGGTCGCGCTCTTCGAGAGCCACTGGCTGATGGCGACGCCGCTCGGCCCCTCCGGCGACCGGGCCGCGACCGGCTACCAGCCCGACGGCGACGAGGCGCGGCTGCTGTCGCTGTTCGTGGCCGGGGTGCCGGACAAGTCGATCGCGTCACAGCTCGGCGTGAGCCGCCGTACCGTGCAGCGGCGGCTGGCCGACCTGATGGCCGCCGCCGGTGTCGACACCCGGCCCGGGCTGGCGTTCCAGGCCGCCCGGCGCGGCTGGATCTGACCGGGGCCCGGGGCGGGACGGCCCCAGGACCGCCCCGCCCCGGCGTCTCACCGCAGCCCGTACGCGTCGACCACGGTCTGCGTCACGGTGCTGCCGGCCCGGTCCCGCGCCGACACGCGCAGCGACACCGTGCCGCGCCCGGCCGGGACCTCGACTGTGAACCGGGTGCCGGAGCCGCGTACCGGCGCCGTGCGCCAGGTGCGTCCGCCGTCGAAGGACACCTCGGCGCGTACCGTCGCGCCGGCCGGCGCGGGCAGGCCCGCCGGGTGGCGCAGCGTCAGTCCGACTGTGTGCTTCCGCTTGCCGGGCACCTCACCACGCAGGTCGGCCGGCACCCGGTAGTCGACCTGGAGCAGCGGCAGCGGCCGGGCCGCGTCACCGGCCGGGCGGGCCGAGGTGAACTCCCACGCCGTCTCGGTACGGGTCGCCCACCGCCACTGGGCCGACGACCGTGCCGTGGTCACGTCGAGGCGGTAGCGGGCCGGACCGGCGGTGGCAGGCACCGGCGCCCAGCCGTCGGACAGGTCGGCGATCTGCCGCCCGTCCCGGCTGACCCGGCGGGTCACCGTGTCCTGCTCCTCCGAGCGGTTGTCCACGCCGGCGTGGCCGTCGGCGTCGACGAACTCGGCCACCCGCAGGTCGAGCGTGTCGGCGGTCCGGCTCGGCGCGGCCGCACCGGCCGGCACCGCGGGGCGCACCAGCGGCGCGTGCCACGACTCGGTGGTCCGGTCGGTGGCCGCGTAGCGCCGGGGCCGGTCGGACAGGCCGCCGGTCAGCGTCCCCATGCTGGAGAACATCAGCCGGTGCAGCACCCGGTGCTGCCACCACGAGTCACCGGAACTGACGTACTCCCGCCGGGTCGTCCCGGTACGCACCATCCGCTGGTCGTCGTTCCAGGAGAACTCCTGCCAGGGCCGCCACCCGAACCGCTGCTCGGTGGCCCAGTCCAGGCCGCCGGTGTCGCCGTAACGCGCGGTCACCTCGGCCGTGTTGGCGGCGGTCACCCGGTGGGTGATCCGCTCCGGCACCCGGCCCCGCGACACCTGGAACACGTCGTAGAGGTACGGGCTGTCCACGGTCAGCGTGAGGTCGATGCGGGCCCGGCCGGTACGCGCCGCCGCGAGCAGCCGCTGCCCGTCGTCGTACGCCACCGCCAGCGCCGGCGCCGGAAGCCGGTCCCCGGTCGGACGCCACACCGTCCACGCGCTCTGGTCCGCCGGCCGGACGATCAGCACCGCCTTCGCGCCGGCCGCCGCCGCGGCTGCCACCTGCTCCTCCTCGGACCGGTCGGCGGACGCGGTGAGCAGCGCAGCCGCGCCCCGCACCCCGGCCAGCTCACCCGGCTCGCCGGTGCCGGCCGCGACCAGGCGCAGCCGTTGCCGCCCCGCCGGAGCCGGCGACTGGCCCATCAGGTTGACGTCCGGCGCTCCGGACACGCCGCTGACGTCGAGGTCGACCATCGGCGCGACGAGCTGCCAGCGCGAGGAGAACTCGAACTCGCCGCGGCGTACCTGCCGGGTCGGGGTGACGTTGAGCTGCTGCACGGTGCTGAACGTCATGACGCCGTGGTCGACCTGGCGGCCGTTGCCGAACACCCGGTGCTGGTAGAAGCTGAGGATGGCCCGCTGCTCGGAGGGTTTCGGCGTCTCGATCCGTACCGGTGTGCCGCGCCGCGGGTCGAGCACCACTGTGAGGTCCCGGTCCACTGTCAGCTCCGGGTCGGTGACCAGGGTGAGCTGCTCGTCCAGCGGCGCGCCGTGCTCGATCAGCGCGTGCAGCAGGTAGGGGCCCTCCTCCACCTGGATCTGCCACTCGTCGCCGCCGCCGAGCCAGCCCAGCGCGTCCGACTCGGGGTGTTCGCCGAACAGCGTCACCACCGGCGCCGGTCCGGGCCGACCGGCCAGGTCCAGCGCGCGCAGCGTCACGGTGTGCTGCGGGCCGCTGAGCGTCAGGCCGACTGCGGTGCGCACCGTCGCGCCGTCCGCGCCGGTGGCCACCAGCCAGCCGCCGTGGGGGCCCCGGTCCAGCCGGGCCGGGTCGGCGCGCAGCGGCACGTCCACGCCACCGCCGGCCGGCACCGTCACCGTGGCGGCGCCGAGCGTCAGGCCGTCGGTCTCGGCCGCGCCGCTGTCCAGGTTGCGCAGTTCCAGCGCCAGACGCAGCGTCTGCGCGGCAGCGGTGCCGTTGACGTAACGCACCGTCCGGGTCGCGGCCGGCCCGCCGGTGGTCATCCGGCCGAAGTCGGCGGTGGCCGTGCCGTACACCCGCTGGCGCAGCGCGCGGGCCACGTCGACCCGCCCGGCGCCCTGCTCGAACACCGTCGCGCCGGTGCTCGGCCGGGTCGTGCTGACCAGCGCGTCCTTGAGCTGCGCGGCGGTCCACCCGGGATGCTCCTGCGCCAGCACGGCGGCGGCGCCCGCGACGTGCGGCGTGGCCATCGAGGTGCCGGAGGCGCGGGTGTAGGCGTCGTCGACCGGCGTACCCATGGTGGTGCCGGCGGCGCGGGCCGCGACGATGCCGACGCCCGGCGCGGTGATCTCCGGTTTCAGGCCGTTGTCGCCCAGCCGCGGGCCGCGGCTGGAGAAGTCGGCGAGCACGTCGTCACGGTCGACCGCGCCGACGGTAAGCGCGGCGGTGGCCGCGCCGGGCGACCCGATGCTGCGCGGCTCGCCGTCGTTGCCGGCGGCGATCACGAACAGCGCACCGGTTTCGGCGGTGAGGTCGTCGACGGCCTGGCTCATCGGGTCGGTGCCGTCGGTCGGCGCGCCGCCGAGGCTCATGCTGACCACCTTCGCGCCGGAGCGCGCGGCCCACTCCATGCCGGCGATGATGCCGGAGTCGTAGCCGGAGCCGGAGTCGTCGAGCACCTTGCCGACCAGCAGCCGCGCACCCGGCGCGACGCCCTTGCGCAGCCCCGCCGAGGCCGCGCCGCTGCCGGCGACGGTGGCCGCCACGTGGGTGCCGTGTCCGTGGCCGTCCCGGGCGCTGCCGCCGCCGGTGAAGTCGCGCGCCTCGGCGATCCGGCCGGCCAGGTCGGGGTGGCCGGCGTCCACGCCGGTGTCGAGCACCGCGACCCGCACCCCGGTGCCGTCGCGGCCGGCCGCCCACGCGGCGGGCGCGCCGATCTGCGGGACGCTGTGCTCCAGCGCCACCCGGGCCCGCCCGTCGAGCCAGACGCGCTCCACGCCCGCGCCGAGCCGGACGGCTCCGGCGTCCGCGGCGCGGGCCTGCGGCGCCTGCCGCAGCGAGGTCCACAGCGCGCCCAGGTCGTCCTTGTCGACGCGCAGGGCGGCGCCGTTGATGCTGGACAGCGGACGGGACTCGGCGGTGACGGCGAGCGGGCGCACCCGCCCGGCGGCCGGCTCCCGGTAGCGCACGATCAGCGGCAGCGCCTTCCGGCTCGCGTCGCCGTAGCCCTGCTCGGCCAGTTCCTGCACGTCGAACAGGTCCGGGTCGAGCACGCCCGCTGACACGTACGGCACCACGTCGGCGGGAAGCACCCGCAGCCCGCCGTCGGCCTGCGTGGTCTGGAAGACGATCCGGTCACGGCCCGGCCCGGGGTGGACCGTGGCGACGATCCGGCCCGGCGCGGCCTGGACCAGCTCGACCTGGTCGCCGGTGATCAGCGTGACGCGGGCGGGCGGCGCGCCCGGGGCGGATGTGCCCGGGGGCGGGCTGGCGGGCCGGGCGGGCGGTGCGGCGGACGCCGGTACGGCGAGCCCGACCACCAACACCCCGGCCGCGCCGGCGGCGAGCCAGCGGGGGAACCGGTGCATGTGACGCTCCTCTACTCCGAGGCCGGCCTCGTAAGGCCGGCGATCGGAGTCTGCGACGGCGTCCGCTGCCGGGTCACCGGGTACGGGCCGCCGCACCGGCGACATGTCGCCAGGTGGACACGAGCACGACGGGGTGGAGGCCGGGACGCCGGAGACCGTGTCGCCCAGCTCGCGTGCCGCCGCTTCCTCCGGCGGCGGCCCTGCGACCTGTCGGCCCGGCCGGGGTCGACACCCGACCGGACACGGCGTGCCGGTCCGCCCGCCGCGGCCGGCTCACGTCGCTCCGGCGTCCCGACCGTCACGGCCCCGACCACCCCCTGGCCGAGCCCGCGACAGGTGGGCCGCATCCGGGAAGCGGCGGGCCTCACCGCCGCGCCCGGACTCACCTCTTCGCGGCCCGTACGCCAACCGTAACGCGCGCGAACGCCGGGACCGGTGGGCCGAACGGAGATTTCCGCTGAGCCGCTGGTCAGCGACGGTTGCCCCGCCAGCCCTGGACGGGAAGGTCGAACTTGGCCACCAGCCGGTCGGTGAACGGGCGGGCCCGCAGCCGGACGATGCGCACCGGCAGCGTGCCCCGGCGCACCGTGACCCGGGCACCGGGCGGCAGGTCGTAGACGCGCCGCCCGTCACAGCAGAGCACCGCGAGGGTGGTGAACGGGTCGACGGTGATGACGAACGTCGACGTGGGCGCGGTCACCAGCGGGCGGCTGAACAACGCGTGCGCGCTGATCGGCACCAGCAGCAGCGCCTCCACCTCGGGCCACACCACCGGGCCGCCGCCGGAGAACGCGTACGCCGTCGAGCCGGTGGGGGTCGCGCAGATCACGCCGTCGCAGCCGTACCGGGACAGCGGGCGGCCGTCCACGTCGACGAGCAGCTCCAGCATCTGGGCGCGTTCGCCCTTCTCCACGCTGATCTCGTTGAGCGCCCACGACTCGATGGTCGGCCCGCCGTCGAACTCGGCGGTGACGTCGAGGGTGAGCCGTTCGTCCACCGTGTAGTTGCGGTCGACCACGTCACGCACAGCGGTGTCCAGGTCGTCGATCTCCGCCTCGGCGAGGAAACCGACCTTGCCCAGGTTGATGCCGAGCAGCGGCACCTTGGCCGGGCGGGCCAGCTCGGCGGCGCGCAGGAACGTGCCGTCCCCGCCGAGCGCGAACACGATCTCGGCGCCTTCGGCGGCCTCCGGGCCGGTCACCGGAACCACGCCCGGCAGGTCCAGGTCGTCGGCCTCCTCGGCCACCACCCGCACCTCGAACCCGGCGGCGATCAGGTCGGCGGCCACCGCGCGGGCGTGCTCGGTGCTGCGTCGACGGCCGGTGTGCGTGACCAGCAGCGCGGTACGGCTCACCCGGACACCTCCTCGGTCGTGGCCGCCGTCGCGGCGGCGCCCTGCGGGCCGGCGGCCACCACCGCGCGGACCCGCTCCGGATCCGCGGCGGGCGCGTCCCCGCGCAACCATACGAAGAACTCGACGTTGCCGCTCGGCCCGGGCAGCGGGCTGGCCGCCACGCCGGCCAGGCCGAGGCCCAGCCCGGCGGCCGCCGCTGCCACGTCCAGCACCGCCTCGGCGCGCAGCGCCGGATCGCGGACCACGCCGCCGGCGCCGACCCGCTCCTTGCCCACCTCGAACTGCGGCTTGACCATCAGCGCCAGGTCACCGCCGGGGCCGGTGCACGCGGCCAGCGCGGGCAGCACCAGCCGCAGCGAGATGAACGACAGGTCGGCCACCGTCAGGTCGACCGGGCCGCCGATCGCCTCCGGCGTGAGGGTACGCACATTGGTGCGCTCGAACACCCGGACCCGCTCGTCGGTACGCAGCGACCAGGCGAGCTGCCCGTAGCCGACGTCCACGGCGACCACCTCGGCGGCGCCGCCGCGCAGCAGCACGTCGGTGAAACCGCCTGTCGACGCGCCCGCGTCCAGGCAGCGCCGGCCGGCCACCGTCAGCCCGCCGGGGGCGAACGCGGCGAGCGCGCCGGCCAGCTTGTGGCCGCCCCGGGAGACGTACTCCTGCGCCGGGTCCTCGCCGGTGACCAGCAGCGGATCGGCCGGGTCGACCATCGCCGCGGGCTTGCGCGCCTGCACTCCGCGCAGCTGGACGCGACCGGCCTCGACCAGCGCGGCGGCCTGCTCGCGGGAGCGGGCCAGCCCGCGCCGGACGAGTTCGGCGTCCAGCCGGGTACGACGAGCCATCAGGTCTCTCTCCGCCTCTGCTCAGGCCTGGTCGATGGTGGCGAGGGTCTCGCGCAGCGTCTCGTACGCCGCCTCGTACTGGGCGATCTGGTCGGCCGGGGCGAGCGCCTCGGCGTTGGCCATGCCGAGCACCGCGGCGTCCACCGCCGGGTGCCGCGCCTCGCCGACCTCCTCGACCGGCGCGGGGCGTACCCCCGGGGGCGGTCCTGGCCTCGGACCCGGCGGCGGGCCGGGCCGGGGCGCGGTCACGAGCCGGCCGCCCGGCGCCCGGTGGCCTTCTTCGCCGGCGCGGCTTCCGGGGTACGGGAGACCGTGGCCGGTGGCTTCTTCGCGATCGCCTTCTTGGCCACCGTCTTCTTCGCCACCGCCTTCGTCGGCGTCGTCGCCGGGGCCTTCGAGGGGGTCGTGGCCGGGGCGTTCGGCGGCGTCGTGTCGGGGGCGGCCTCTGCCGGGGCCGCCTCTGCCGGGGACGGCGCGGCCGACGACGACTCCGTCTGCTCGGCCTTGGTCTGCTCGGCCTTGGTCGGCTCAGCCTTGGTCTGCTCGGCCGCGCCCGGCTCGGTCTGCGCCGGGGCGGCGGCGGACGGCTCGGGCCGCGCGGCGCCCGGTTCGAGCGTGCCGCGGGCCTCACGCAGCTGCCGCTCCAGGTCGTGCACCCGGCGGGTCAGCTCGGCGACCTCGTCGGCGGTGGCCAGCCCGACCGCGCCCAGCGCCCGGTCCACCTCGAAACGGACCAGCTTGGTCAGCGACTCCCGGTTCGCCAGGCCGGTCGCGACCAGTTCCTCGGCGAGCGTCTGGAGCTGGGCGGCGGTCGCGCCGCCCTGGCCGACGACGCGCATGACCGCGTCCTGTGCCTTCTTCCGGGGCGCCTCCGTCAGGCCCATGGCCAGCTCGAGGTAGGCGCGCCACGCGTCCTGCATGCCTGAGTCCTTCCGCGGGGCGAGGTGTGCAGGTGCCACGCTACCGGGCACCCCGCACGGCCCATTGCGGTACGGTGCCGGGAACGGCGTGGTTCGTGGTGAGGAGACGATGTGGCCAGCGTGGACGAGTGCCGGCAGGCGTTGCAGGACCTGGCCGTGCGGCTGGACCGCAACGCCGAGGCACAGGGACGCATCGACCTCGACCGCACCCTGGCCTGCCGGATCACCGACCTCGGCACGGCGTTCCACGGGCGGCTGGAGGGTGGCCGGCTGGTCGACCTGGCCGACGGCGACGACCCGAAGGCGAAGATCGCGCTGAGCACCGGCAGCGACGACCTCGTCGCGCTGGTGCACGGCCGGCTCGACGTGATGTCGGCGGTGGCCTCCCGGCGGGTGTCGATCAAGGCGAACCCGTTCGACCTGATGAAACTCCGCAAGCTCCTCTGAGCGGGCCGGCGCCTCAGCCGTCGAGACCGAACGCGGCGAGCGCTTCCTCCGCCGCCGGGGACTGCGCCCGCACGCGCGGCCCGGCCGCCGTCGACCAGGCCACCGCGCAGAGCGCGGCCAGCGCGTCCAGCGGCGCTCCCGCGCCGTCGAGCACGAGGTCCGAACCCGCCTCCGTCACCGACCAGCCGCCGGCCGCCGCACGGCCCGGAACCGCCACCACGGCTGCCGGGTCGAACAGGCCCGCCAGGTCGAACGAGACGTACGCGGGGCGGCGCTCCTCGGGTGCGGCCAGCAGCTCGGCGGCGTCGCTGACCCCGGTCAGCACCAGCAGGCTGTCCAGCCCGGCCCGGCGGGCGCCCTCGATGTCGGTGTCCAGCCGGTCGCCCACCACGAGCGTGCGCCCGGTCCCGGCGCGGCGCGCGGCGGTGGTGAACAGCGCCGGCTCCGGCTTGCCCACCACCACGTCGGGGTCGCGGCCCAGCGCGGTACGCAACACCGCGACGAGCGAGCCGTTGCCCGGCAGCGGGCCGCGCGGGCTGGGCAGCGTGCGGTCGGTGTTGGTGGCGTACCAGGGTGCGCCCGCCCGTACCGCCAGGGACGCCTCGGCCAGGTCGGACCAGCCGACCTGCGGGCCGTAGCCCTGGGCCACCGCGGCGGGCTCCTCGTCGGCGGTGGACACCGGTCGCAGGCCCACCGCGCGCAGCTCGGCGCGCAGCGCCTCCGCGCCGACCACGAGCACTGGTGCGCCCTCGGGCAGCCGGTCCCGGAGCAGCTCGGCCGTGGCCGCCGCGGAGGTGAGCACCTCCGCCGGCTGCGCCGGAACGCCCATGCCGGTGAGCAGGTCCGCCACCTCGCTGGAGCGGCGGGAGGCGTTGTTCGTCGCGTACGCGACCGCGCGCCCCCCGGCGTGCAGCCGGCCGACCGCCTCGACCGCGCCGGGGATGGGCCGGTCGATCAGGTAGATGACGCCGTCCAGGTCGAAGACGACAAGCGAGTACGCCTCGACCAGCGGGCCGCCCGCCCCGGCGCGGTCGGGTCCTCCCCGATCCGCGCCGGAGGCGGTGTCACCGGCGTACCCGGTCATCGGCGCTCCGCCGCCTCGCCCTCGCCGCCCGCGGCGTCACCCGACGCGGGCCGGTCGCCGTCGGCCTCGTCCGCCGGGATGGTGTCCGCCGCGTCGGCAGCCGCGGAGGTGCCGGTGGGCGCGGTGTCGGTCGGGGTAGTGCCGGTCGGCGCGGTGTCGGTCGGTTCCTCGGTCGCGGCGACGAAGGTCGGGGTGGTGGCGGTGCTGGTGGCGAGCGAGCCGGCCTCGGTGCCGGTCAGCTCGTCGTCGGCCAGATCGCCGGCGTCACGGTCCCGGTAGCCGGCCCGTGCCGCGTCCCCGCCGGCAGCCGGGGTGACGTCGCCGCCGCCGCTCAGCCGCGCGTCATCCTCGCGGTCGTCGTCATCCTCGTGGTCGTCGTCGTCCTCGTCGAGGTCGTCATCGTCGTCATCGTCATCGTCGTCGTCATCGTCGTCGTCATCGTCGTCGCCGTCGAGGTCGTCGTCCTCGTCCTCGTCGTCGCTGGCGGCCTCGGCCGACGGCTCGGACGCGTCCGTGTCGTCCTCCGGCTCGTCGTCGCCCTCGATGACCACGCCGTCCAGCTCCAGCAGCCGCTCGGCGGCGTCGGTCTCCCCCTCGGAGTCGACGTCGGCGGCCCGGGAGAACCACTCCCGTGCCTCCTCGCGCCGGTCCACCGCCAGCAGGGCGTCCGCGTACGCGTAACGCAGTCGCGCCGCCCACGGCTCGGTCGAGTCGCCGGTCAGCTCGCGGACCTGGAGCATCGCCACCGCGGCGTCCTTCTGCCCCAGGTCACCGCGCGCCCCGGCGGCCACGATCAGCAGCTCGATCGCGACGGCCTGGTCGAGCTTGTCCCGGTCCGCACCGCGGAACAGGTCGATGGCCCGTTCCGGTCGGCCCAGCGCCCGCTCGCAGTCGGCCAGCACCGCCAGGTGACTCTGCAGGCCGGTCATCCGGTGGTACGTCCGCAGCTCGGCGATGGCGGTCTGCCACTCGCCCGCGTGGTACGCGGCCAGCCCGACGGCCTCCCGCACGGCGGCGATACGCGAGGCGAGCCGGCGGGCCGCCATGGCGTGCGCCAGCGCCAGCGCCGGGTCCTCGTCGATCAGCAGACCGGTCGCGACCAGGTGCCGGGCGACCGTCTCCGCCACCGGCTTGGCGAGGGAGAGCAGCTCGGCCCGGACGGCCGAGTCGAGGTCGCTCGCGACGACGTCCTCGGGCAGCTCCGGCGCCTCACCGGTACGCCCCTCACCGCGTTCGTCCTGGCGCTCCCGCTGCGGGCCGTAGTTGCCGGTCCGGCGATCGTCGCCACCCGGCCGGTCGCCGTAGCCACGGCGCTCACCGTCCCGCTCGCCCCGGTAGCCGCCCGGCCGCCGGTCGTCGCCACGCTCGTCGCGCCGGAAGCCACGGTCGCGGTCGCCGCCACGGAAGCCACCCTCACGGCGCTCGCCGCCGCGGAAGCCACCCTCACGGTCGCCACCCCGGAAACCGCCCTCACGACGGTCGCCGCCGGCGTAGCTCTCCCGGCGGTTGTCGCCGCCCTGGTAGCCGCCTTCGCGCCGGTCGCCGCCCTGGTAGCCGCCTTCGCGGCGGTCGCCGCCACGGAAGCCGCTCTCGCGGCGCTCGCCGCCGTCGCGGCCACCGCTCCGGAAGCCACCCTCACGGTCGCCCCCGCGGAAACCGCCTTCACGACGGTCCCCACCACGGAAGCCACCCTCACGATCGCCACCCCGGAAGCCACCTTCGCGGCGGTCGCCGCCCCGGAAACCACCCTCACGACGGTCCCCACCCCGGAAACCACCCTCACGGGCGCCGCCTTCACGGCGGTCGCCGCCCCGGAAGCCGCCCTCGCGGTCGCCACCGCGGAAACCACCGTCACGGGCGCCGCCTTCACGACGGTCCCCGCCCCGGAAACCGCCCTCGCGACGGTCCCCGCCCCGGAAGCTGCCCTCGCGGTCGCCACCGCGGAAACCACCGTCACGGGCGCCGCCTTCACGACGGTCCCCGCCCCGGAAACCGCCCTCGCGACGGTCCCCGCCCCGGAAGCTGCCCTCGCGGTCGCCACCGCGGAAACCACCGTCACGGGCGCCGCCTTCACGACGGTCCCCGCCCCGGAAACCACCCTCACGGTCGCCACCGCGGAAACCGCCCTCGCGACGATCGCCACCGCGGAAGCCACCCTCGCGGCGGTCGCCGCCGTCGCGGGCTCCGCCCCGGAAGCCACCCTCACGGCGATCGCCACCGCGGAAGCCGCCGCCCTCGCGACGGTCACCACCACGGAAACCACCCTCGCGACGGTCACCGCCGCCGAAGCCGCCTTCACGACGGTCACCGCCGCGGAAGCCACCGTCACGGGCACCGCCCTCGCGGCGGTCGCCGCCCCGGAAACCACCCTCACGGCGATCGCCACCGCGGAAGCCACCGTCACGGGCGCCGCCTTCACGACGGTCGCCGCCCCGGAAGCCACCCTCGCGACGCTCGCCGCCGCGGAAACCGCCGTCACGGTCGCCTCCCCGGAACCCGCCCTCGCGACGATCGCCGCCCGGCCGGTTTCCACTCCGGAAGCCACCCTCGCGGTCGCCGCCGCGGAAGCCGCCCTCACGGCGGTCACCACCGCCGAAACCACCTTCACGGCGGTCACCACCGCGGAAACCGCCCTCACGGCGGTCACCACCGCCGAAACCACCTTCACGGCGGTCACCACCGCGGAAACCACCTTCACGGCGGTCACCACCACGGAAACCACCCTCGCGGTCGCCACCACGGAAGCCGCCGCCCTCGCGACGGTCACCACCGCGGAAACCGCCTTCGCGACGGTCACCGCCACGGGCGCCACTGTCACGGTCGCCACCACGGAAGCCACCCGGGCGGTCGTCGCGGCCGCCCCGGTACGAGGGACGGTCATCGCGACGGCCGTCGCGGCCGGCGTCACCACGCCCCTGGCCGCGGTCGGCGCGATCCTCGTAACGACGGGGGCGGTCCCCGCCCTGGGGTCCTGAGCTCACAGGTACATCCTTCCTGATGGCGTTTCCGCCGAGAACGCTAACGCAGTCGAGGGCCGCCCCTGCTGGGGCGGCCCTCGACTGGAAGATTGTCCGGCGGTGTCCTACTCTCCCACACCCTCCCGAGTGCAGTACCATCGGCGCT
>NZ_JBAKHP010000043.1:0-36473 GCF_036902745.1 Micromonospora sp. CPCC 205554
TCGACAAGCCAGAACCTAGGCAGGACAACGGCGTGCGCCATCAACGACGCGCCCAACCACCCACAGACACGTCACAAGACCCATAAATATGCCTGAGAGGCATAACGCCGGAGAGGCAACTCTTCTGTTCCGGGGCGACACGCCGCTCCCGGGAGGGCGCGTTAACCGGTCGACCGGGGGTGCCTGCCGTGCCACGATCGCGCCGTGCCCGCCTCCGTGACCGGCCTGCTGCGCCGGCAGTTCGACCTGACCTGGGCGCTCGCCGAGTACCACCTCGACCGGCTGGAGCCGGCGGACTTCCTCCGGGAGCCGGGCACGCTCTGCTGGACCATGCGTCCCGGTCCGGACGGCGGCTGGCGCCCCGACTGGGCCGACACCGAGCCGGATCCGGTGCCGGTGCCCACGATCGCGTGGCTGACCTGGCACATCGGCTGGTGGTGGTCGGTCGCCGCCGACCACGTGCGGCAGCGGCCGGTGCGGGAACGCGACGACATCCGGTGGCCCGGGCCGGGCGACGACACGGTCGCCTGGCTGCGGGAGCTGCGGGCGGAGTGGGCCGACACGCTGGACGGGCTGACCGAGGACGACCTGGACCGGCCGTCCGCGTACCCCTGGCCCGCCGACGCGGGGTTCACCGTCGCGGACCTGGCCGCGTGGGTGAACGCCGAGCTGATGAAGAACGTGGCCGAGATCGGGCAGCTCCGGCTGCTGCGGGCGGCCGTGCTCAGTGCGCGCCGCCGAGGTTGAGCACCACCACCCCGGCGATGACCAGCCCCGCCCCGACCACCTTCGCCACGCTCAGCGGCTCACCCAGGAACGCCGCGCCGATCGCCATGATGGCGGCGGTGCCGAGGCCGGACCAGACCGCGTACGCGACGCCGACCGGGATGTCCTTCACGGCCAGCGAGAGCAGCCCGAACGCGGACAGGTACGCCGCGGCGAGGCCGAGCGTGGGCCAGAGCCGGGTGAAGCCGTCGGTTGCCTTGAGCAGACTGGTGCCGATCACCTCGGCGGTGATCGCGCCGAGCAGGAACAGGTACGCCATCGCAGGACCGTACCCCGGTCCTGCGATGGCGCCCGGTCAGCTCGGTCAGGAGACGGTGCAGGCCTTGCCGTTCAGGGTGACCAGCCCCGGATCCGGGTTCGGGAACCGGGAGGCGGTCCCGTTGAAGCCGAACGTGGTGGACGCGCCCGGCGCCAGCTTCGCGTTCCAGGGCAGGTTCTTCGCGGTGACCGTGGCGCCGCTCTGGCCGAGCTGCGCCGACCACGCGTGGTCGACCTTCTGGTCGCCGAGGAAGGCCCAGCGCAGGCTCCACCCGTTCACCGCCGTCGTGCCGGTGTTGCGCACCGTCACCTGGGTGGTGAAGCCGGACGGCCAGCTCCCGTGCGTGGTGTACGTGACCGAGCAGGACGGCGCCGGCACCGCGCCGGCGTCACCCTGGTCGGCCAGGAACGACGCGAGCCAGGCCAGCGCCGAGTTCCAGTTGATCGCCACCTCGTTCGTCGCGTACGAGTTGATGTCGTCGACGTAGCAGAACATCGGCGCGCACCCGGCGAGCAGGTTCGCCGCGAACGGGTCCTGGAGCGCGGCGTTCGGGCCACCGGCGAGCGAGCCGGCCGGCGGGCGCGGCAGGTCCGGGTTCAGCTGGTGGCCGAAGATCCGGCTGTGCTGGTTGCGGGCGTGCTGCTCGCCCCACCCGGTCACGTACGACATGTTCAGCGCGTTGCGGCCGAACAGGTAGTCGGCGGCCTGCACCGCGCCGTCCCGGTACTTCGCGTCGCGGCTCAGGTCGAACGCGGTGCCCAGCACGATCGCGTTGTTCACCAGGTTGCTGTTGCTGCCCCAGACGTACGCGTCGGCGCTGCCGGGGAACGGCAGCCCGTACGCCTGGCCGGCGATCGTGGCCAGGTAGCGGTCGGCGGCGGCGGTGACGGACTCGCGGATGCGGGTCTTCTCCGCGGCGGGCAGCGTGTTCGGCACGGTGGCCAGGTCCAGGCGGCCCAGCGCGGCGACGCTCTGCCAGCCGAACGCGCCACCGGCGGCGAACACGTCGGCGGTGTGCAGCGGCGAGCCGGTGACGTCGGCCAGGTACGCCTTGTCGCCTGTGGTCAGCCACAGCTCGGCCGCGGCCCAGTAGAACTCGTCGCTGACATTGGTGTCGTCGTACGCGCCGCCGCCGGTGCTGTCGGTGGCCGGGGCGTAGATCGCCGGGTGCGCCTTGGCCGCCGCGTACGCGGTCTTCGCGGCGGTGCCGCAGCGCGCGGCGAACGCGGCGTCGTACGGGGCGTACAGCCGCTGGCACTGCGCCGCGACGGCGGCCAGGTTCAGCGTGGCGGCGGTGGACGGCGCGTGCAGCTCGCGCGGCTGCGGGTCGTCCTGGGGTGAGAGCGGCAGGCCGGTCCAGTTCCGGTCGTGGATCTTGTGGTGGACCATCCCGGCCAGCGGCTTGCCCGCCGGCACCTGCATGCGCAGCAGGAACTCCAGCTCCCAGCGGGCCTCGTCGAGCACGTCCGGCACGTCGTTGCCGCGCTCGGGCAGCCGCAGCGTGGAGTCGCCCAGGGCGGCGCCGCCGTCGGCCGTCTCGGCGGTCTTGGTCCGCTCGAAGGTGCTCAGCAGCTGGTAGGTGGCGATGCCGCCGTTGACGACGTACTTGCCGTGGTCACCGGCGTCGTACCAGCCGCCGCGCACGTCCAGCGAGTAGTCGCAGACGCCGGCCTGGCACGGCACGTCGGTGTCGCCCTGGTTGGGCTCGACGCCCAGGTGGCCGGCCGGGCGGGCGTACTCCTCGCCGATCAGGTCGCCGTCGATGGCGATGCCGCTGCGCTGGGCGTAGAAGAACTGGAGCGAGTCGGCGCGCAGCCGGTCGTAGAGCGCGCCGGAGATGTCGAACGGGTGGCTGGTCTCGCCGTCCACGGTCAGCGTGTAGCCGGTGCCCGGCTTGCGGTACGCGGAGAAGTCGACGGTCTGCACGTTCTGCGCCGAGGCGGCGTCGGTGCCGCGCGGCGTGGTCTGCCCGCTGGCGACCACCGCGCCGGCCCCCGACTTGAGCTGCCACGGCAGCGCGTCGGTGGCCTCGGTGACCACTGTCGCGTGCTTCGGCCCGCCGGGCAGGTAGCCGACCTGGTTGACCCGGACCCGGGGCCCGGTGTCCGGCTCGTACGGCGGCGCCGGCTCCCCGCCGCGCAGCGACACGTTGTCCAGGCAGAACGTCTGCGCCTGGGCGCTGCCCCCGACCTGGAAGATCAGCTGGGCGGTGGGGTTGTCGGCCGGCGAGGTGAACGTGGTGCTGACGCGCTGCGCGGTGCCGGTGGCTGTCGCGTCGACGCTGGCGTACGTGGTGTAGGGGGCGCTGCCGAGCTGGAGGACCGCCTTGACGGCCGCGCCGGGGGTCGCGGAGACGTCGAAGGACAGCTCGTACTCGGCGCCCTGGGTCAGCGGCACCGCGTCCTGCCCGATGCCGGCGTCCCACGGGTTGGCGGTGCCCGCCGCGACGGAGGTGCAGAGCCGGCCGTCGACGACCGCGAGGTCGCCGGTGCCGTACGAGAACCAGGGTGAGACACCGGCGCTGAAGTCGCCGTTGCGGAGTTGTTCGGGGGCGTCCGGCGGCACCTCGGCGCTCGCCGGGCCGGCGGTGAGGCCGGTGAGCGCCAGCGTGGTGGCCGCGAGCGCGGCGAGCCGACGACGGGATCGGGTCACGGAGGTTCCTTCCGTGCTCGGGGGTGGTGGGGGAGACCGGAAGCTGGGAGCGCTCCCAATATCAGCCCGATGTTTCCATCGCGTTCCGCCGCTGTCAATCGATCCGGCCCGATGATCGCCGCGCGCCCGCGCGCGGTTCGATTCGGCGCGCCACGTACGATGTCAGTGATCTCCTAGAGACATCCGAGCCCTCGACCTGGCAGGCTGCGACCCATGACCCTGAAGCTTCGTTCCGTCGGAGCGAGCGACCGTGGGCTGATCCGCAGCGGCAACCAGGACGCGCAGCACGCGGGCGCCTGGCTGGTCGCGGTCGCCGACGGCATGGGCGGCATGGCGGCCGGCGACCTGGCCAGCCGCATCGCCATCGACGCGATCGCCCCGCTCGACGTGGAGACGCCGGAGGACGCCCTCGTCGCCGCGCTCCAGGGCGGGATCGAGCTGGCCACCGCGCGGATCCGCCAGGCCGTCGAGGAGGATCCGGAACGCCAGGGCATGGGCACCACGCTCACCGCGCTGCTGTTCGCCCGCACCGGCAGCTGCCTGGCGCTGGCGCACGTCGGCGACTCCCGGGCCTACCTCTACCGCGAGGGCGTGCTCAAGCAGGTCACCCGCGACGACACGTTCGTGCAGATGCTCGTCGACCAGGGCGTCATCACCGCCGAGCAGGCCAGCAGCCATCCCCGGCGGGCGGTCGTGACCCAGGCGTTGCAGGGCGACGAGGTCTCCCCGTCGTACGCCACGATGGTGCCCCGGGCCGGTGACCGCTGGCTGCTGTGCAGCGACGGCCTCTCCAACGTGGTCCGCGCGGACACGCTCACCGAGGTGCTCAGCGAGCAGCCGGAACGCGACGCCTGCGCGGCCCGGCTGATCGACCTGGCGCTACGGGCCGGCGGCCCGGACAACATCACCGTCGTGATCGCCGACGTGGTCGAGGTGTAGCCCTCACCGCCGGCGCGGGCTCGCCCGGCGGGTCGGCTCGGCGGTGGTCGGGTCCTCCGGCCAGGGATGGCGCGGGTAGCGGCCACGCAGCTCCGCCCGCACCTGCGGGTACCCGGTGCGCCAGAACGAGGCCAGGTCCGCGGTGACCGCCACCGGCCGCCCGGCGGGGGAGAGCAGGTGCAGCAGCACCGGCACCCGCCCGTCGGCGATCCGCGGCACGTCCCGCCAGCCGAACGTCTCCTGGAGCTTGACGGCCAGCACCGGGGCGGCCGGGTCGGCGTAGTCGACCCGGATCCGCGAGCCGCTGGGCACGTCGAGCCGTTCCGGGGCCAGCTCGTCCAGCCGCGCGGCCTGCCGCCAGTCCAGCAGCCGCCGCAGCGCCGCCGCCACGTCCACCCGGCTGAGGTCGGCCCGGCGGCGGGCGCGGGCCAGCTCCGGGCCGAGCCAGGCGGGCGCGCCGGCGATCAGCGCCGCGTCGGAGACGTCCGGCCAGTCGTCGCCGAGCGCCTGGCGGCAGAACGCCAGCCGGCGGCGCAGCCCGGTCGCCTCCGGCGTCCAGCGCAGCAGCCCCGGCCCCTCCTGCCGCAGCCCGTCCAGCAGCGCCCCCGCGACCAGCTCCGGTTCCGGCGCGGTGAGCGGCCGGTCGACCAGCTCGACCGCGCCGAGCCGGACCACCTCGCGGGCCACCACGTCCCCGCCGGACCAGGCCACCTCCCGTCCGGTGTCCAGCAGTGCCGCCCCGGCCTCCCGGGCCGTCGCCTCGTCGATCGGCGCGGCCAGCCGCACCCGGGCGGCCGGCGCGCCGGGCGAGCGGTCGGCCACCGCGACGGCCAGCCACGCCGCTCCGGCCAGCCCCGACCCGGGCGCCAGCTCCGCGGCGGTCCCGCCGGCCATCAGGTACGCGGACCCGCCCGGCCGCCGCGCCCGGGCCAGCCGTTCCGGGTACGCCAGTCCGGCGAGCAGCCCCGCGGCCAGATCGTCCGGCAGGCGCTCCCGCTCGTCTGCCGCCGACCGCCCGGCGTCGCGCCGCTGCGCCGCCCGTCCGGCGGGGGCGCCGGTCTGTCGCCGATCGGCCGGGCCGGTGGGTGAGCCGGGGCGCTCGCCCGCGCCGTCGGCGGGCAGTGCGGCGCGCAGGCGGCGTACCTCGGTGCGCCAGCGCGCGGTGGCGGCCGGGTCGGTGCCGTCGCGCAGCCGCCGCCAGCGGGCGGGCAGGTCGTCCCCCGTCCCGCCCAGCGTGTCCTCGCCGAGGATCGCCACCACCTGGGCGGCCCGCTCGGCACCGACGCGGGGCGCGCCGTCCAGCAGCGCCCGGGCCAGCCGGGGATGCGTGCCCGCCGCCGCGACCGCCCGCCCCCGCGCGGTGATCCGGCCGTCGTGGTCCACCGCGCCGAGCGTGGTCAGCGTCTCCCGCGCCACCGTCAGCGCGGCCGGCGGCGGTGGGTCGGGCAGCGCCAGCCCGGTGCCGTCCGGTGTGCCCCAGGCGGCCAGCTCCAGCGCGAACCCGGTCAGGTCGGCGGTGGCGATCTCCGGTTCGGGCTGCGGGGCGAGCCGCTCGTGCGTGGCCTCGGACCAGCAACGGTAGACCGCGCCGGGCGCCTCCCGTCCGGCCCGGCCGGCGCGCTGGGTGGCCCCGGCCCGGGACACCGGCACCGTCACCAGCGCGCCCAGTCCCCGCGCCAGATCGGTGCGGGGCACCCGGCTCAGTCCGGCGTCCACCACCACCCGGACGCCGGGCACGGTCAGGCTGCTCTCCGCCACCGCCGTCGCCAGCACCACGCGCCGCCCGGCGGCCGGGGTGAGCGCCGCGTCCTGGGCCGGGCCGGGCAGCCGCCCGTGCAGCGGCAGCACCGCGACCTCGCGCAGGCCGGCCAGCCGGCCGGCCACGGCGGCGATCTCACCCGCGCCGGGCAGGAAGACGAGCACGTCGCCGTCGCGTTCGCGCAGCGCCCGGCGCACGGTGGCGGCCACGTGGTCGAGCAGCGCCGGATCGACCCGGCCGGCGCCGGGTGGCGTCACCGGGCGCGGCGGTGGCGCCCACACCCGCTCGACCGGGTGCAGCGCGGCCTCGGCGCGTACCACGGGGGCGGGGTCGCCGGCGCCGAGCAGCGCGGCGAACCGGTCCGTCCGCGGGGTGGCCGACATCGCCAGCAGCCACAGGTCCGGGCGCAGCGTCGCGCGGGCCTCGACGCTGAACGCGAGCGCCAGGTCGGCGTCGAGGTGCCGCTCGTGGCACTCGTCGAGCAGGACCGCGTCCACGCCCGGCAGTTCCGGGTCGTGGTGCAGGCGGCGGACCAGCAGGCCGGTGGTGACCACCTCGACCCGGGTGCGCGGCCCGGCGCGGCGCTCGCCGCGCACCGCGTACCCGATCCGGTCGCCGACCCGCTCGCCGAGCAGGGCGGCCATCCGGTGCGCGGCGGCGCGGGCGGCCACCCGCCGGGGCTGGGCGATCACCACGCGGCCGGTGACCGCGTCGGCGACCGCGAGCGGCGCGGTGGTGGTCTTGCCGGTGCCCGGCGGTGCCACCAGGACGGCGGCGCCGCGCTCGCGCAGCGCGCCGACGAGCGCCGGCAGGACCGGGCGGACCGGCAGGTCGAGCGGGATGTCGGCGAGCACCGATCCACTCTCGCACCGCGCCGCCGGACGGGTCGCGTCGCCCCCGGAACGCGGAACGGCCCGGCCGGCGCACCGCCGACCGGGCCGGGTGGGCCGCCGCGCCGGGTCCGCCGACCCGGCCGCCGCCCCCTCTTGCTAGTACGTTCCGTCGAGCTGACCGCGCAGCTTGGTCAGTGCCCGGGCCAGCAGCCGGGACACGTGCATCTGCGAGACGCCGATCTGCTCGGCGATCTGCGACTGGGTCAGGTTGCCGTAGAAGCGCAGCGTGAGGATCTTCTGCTCGCGCTGGTCGAGCGTGGCGAGCGCCGGGCCGAGGGCCACCCGCATCTCGGCCAGCTCGAACTCGCCGTCCTCACCGCCGAGCAGGTCGCCCAGCTCGGTGGCCCGCTCGCCGTCGCCGGTCGGGGTGGACAGCGACACCGCGTTGTACGCGCGGGCGCCCTCCAGGCCCTCCAGCACCTCTTCCTCGGTGAGCTTGAGGTGGGCGGCGATGTCGGCGACCGTCGGCGAGCGGCCGAGCGTCTGGAGCAGGGTGCTGTTGGCGTCGGAGATCGCCAGGCGCAGCTCCTGGAGCCGGCGCGGCACCCGGATGTCCCAGGTGCGGTCGCGGAAGTGGCGCTTCAGCTCGCCGATGATGGTGGGGATGGCGTAGCCGGCGAAGTCGACGCCGCGCGACGGATCGAACTTGTCGATCGCCTTGATCAGGCCGATCGCGGCGGTCTGCGCCAGGTCGTCGTTGGGCTCGCCCCGGCCGCTGTAGCGGTGGGCCAGGTGGTTCGCCAGCGGCAGCCACGCCTCGATGGCCCGGTCGCGCAGTGCGGGCCGCGACGGGTGGTCGGCGGGCAGCGCGGCCATCGCGGCGAGCAGGTCGGCGGCGCTGTCGGTGAGCGAGCGGGGGTCGAGCTTCGCGGAGGCGGCCGGCGTGGTCGCCGGGGCGCTGATCGTGGGAGCGGTCATGGGTGGTCCTCCCTGCACCTCGTCCACGGAAGAAAAAAGACGTGACGCTCAGGTTTAGGTGTCGGTCGTACGTTCGGAAGCCACCATAGCCCGATCGTGCTGCGGAAATCTAGCCGAAAGTACGATGTACTTAAGGTGTAAGCAGCCATGAAAGGCATGAGCCGGTCGATATCACGCTCGGCGGGGTGGGCGGGCCGCGCCGACCGGTCGGCCCCGGACGTACCCCGACCGGTCAACGTGGAATCCGACAGGTGGCCGAAGTGTCGCCTTTCTGTCGTTGTCCCCCCGACGGGACCGCCCGTAGCGTCCGTAACGACACGTCAACGGAGGCACCGTGCTGGATCCCGCCGCGCCGCAACTCGTCATCAACGCCCGGACGCTGCTGTTCAGCTGGCTCCCGGCGGATCCCGGCGCGGCCGACACGCTGCTGCCCCCGGGCCTGCGCCCGCACCCCCAGCGGCAGGTGTTCGTCAACCAGTACGTGGTCGACGACGAGACGCAGACCTCGGGCTTCGGGGCGTACTCGCTCACCTACCTGGGTGTCTCACTGGCGGACATGGACCCGCCCGACGGCGAGACGCCCGGTGGCTGGTGGACGCACTACTTCTCCTCCAGCGAGCGGGTCCGGCGGTACGCCGCCGCACGGGGCGCGCCGGCCGCGCCCGGGGAGACCCGCCTCGACCTGCGGGGCGATCAGCTCACCGGCGAGACCCGGGCCGCCGACGGCACGCTGCTGATCCGGGTCACCGCCCGGGTCGGGCACACCGGCACCGAGGCGCACAACGGCCACCACCGCTACCTCACCCGCGGCGACGGTGAGCTGATCGTCACCGACTACCCGTACGTGGCCGAGCCGGTGTCGCCGTTCGAGGTCGAGTCGGTGGAGTTCCCCGCCCCGGAGCACCCGGTCCACGCGCTGCGGCCGGCCAACCCGCTGCACGTGTGCTGGGGGTTCTACTCGCCGCGCGTGTCGTTCGCGTACCCCGCCCGCCCGAACGTGCCGGACGAGCCGGACGAGCCGGCGGACCTTCACCAGGTGCCGGCCCGCCGGGCGCGCAGCGGCCTGCCGTCCGGGTCGTAGACCAGCCGGTACGCGGGCAGCGCCCAGAGCCGCGTACGCCAGGGCAGCCGCTCCGGGCGGTGCGGCCGCAACCGGCCCGGCGGACGCGGACCGGCCCGGCCCTCGGCGTGCCAGCGGTCCAGCTCGTCGGCCGCCGCGGTGATCGCCGCGACCGCGTCCGCCGGGTCCAGCAGGTCGTCGTCCTGCCCGCCGCCGGGATCGCGGTCCAGGTGCTCGCGCCACAGCCGCAGCCGCAGGTCGCGGGCGAACACGCGGGCGCCGTCGCCCAGCCCGGCCGGGTCGCCCGGCGCCCGTTCGTCGCGGGTGTCGTCGAGCACCGCGCAGGACAGCTCGCTGTCGTGCGTCCAGGACCGGCGGTTGAAGTTGTCGCTGCCCACGCTGGCCCACACGTCGTCCACCACGCAGACCTTGGCGTGCACGTAGACCGGCGTGCCGTCGTGGTTCTCCACGTCGAACACGTGCACCCGCTCCGGCGCGGCCCGGTGGCACAGCGACAGCGCCTGCTCCCGGCCGACCATGTTCGGCGGCAGCGCGAGCCGGCCGTCCACGTCGGGGTGCCGGGGGACGACGGCCACCAGGTGCAGGTCCGGGTGCTCGTGCAGCGCCTGCGCGAACAGTTCGGCCACCTCGGTCGACCAGAGGTACTGGTCCTCCAGGTAGATCAGCCGCCGGGCCCGGCGTACCGCCTTGGTGTAGCCGCGGGCCACGGTGCGCTCGCCGTCCGGGGCGAACGGGTAGCGGGGCCGCACCGCCGGGTAGGTGCGCAGCACCTGCACGTGGTGCGGCCCGCACGGCGGCGGGTCGGCGGGCTGCTCGGGCAGCGGGTCCGAGCGCAGGTCGGAACCGCGCATCCGGTCCCGCAGGTACGCCATCGGGTTCTCCGAGTCCAGCGGCATCGGATCGGTCCACCGCTCCCGGAACGTGGTGTCGAGCGCGCCGACCACCGGCCCGCGTACCGCCAGTTGCACGTCGTGCCAGGGTGGCGTGGGGCCGTACCGGGGGGACATGCCGACCGGTTGCGGGTCGCCGGCGTGACCGGCGTCGTCGCGGCGGCTGTGGCACAGGTCGATGCCGCCGGCGAAGGCGACGTCGCGGCGCGGGTCGCCGGGACGGCGCAGCACCACGAGCTTCTGGTGGTGCGAGCCGCCGCGCCGGACCCGCTGGTCGAGCAGCACCTCGCCGCCGGCCGCGCGGATCGCCTCGCTGAGGTCGCGGTTCTCCGCCTCGCTGTAGGAGAGCGTGTCGAGGTGGGAGCGCCAGACCAGGCCCTTGACGATCACGCCGCGCTGGGCGGCACGGGCGAACAACTGCGCCACCGTCGGGCCGTCCGGGCGCATCCGCTCGTCCGGGTCACCACGCCAGTCGGTGAAGAACAGGTGGTCGCCCGCCGAGAGCGACTCCACCTCGCTGACCAGGCGGTCGAAGTACGCGGCACCGTGAATCAGCGGCTCGGCGAGGTTTCCATCGGTCCAGACGGGTAATTCAGAGGCCGGGTTGGCGCGTTCCTGTGCGGTGAGGAACCAGTCCCGCAGAGTCACGTTCCACCCCCCGAGGTCGACGACGTCCTCACACGGTAGGACCCCCGGCAGGGCCCCGCACGTCGAGCAGCAGGTCGGCGTCGGTGCCGCGCGTCAGGGGTGCGCCGGACCCCTGGACCGCGAAACCGAGGAGGCACCGACATGCCCGCCGAGACGACGAACACCGTGACCGACCGCGAGCAGGCGGTGGAGGGGGAGCGGGGTGCGCTGGTGGCGGTCCTGTTGATGGTGATCCTCGGGGTGGCCGGGATCTTCGCCGTCTCCTGAGACCGCAGCCGGGCGCCCCGGCGAACCGGGGCGCCCGTAGCAGGTCAGGGCCGCTCGCCCTGGCCGTCGGTGTGCGGCACCCGCCCGGTCGGGATCACCCCGAGCCGGCCGGCCTGGAAGTCCTCGACCGCCTGGATCAGCTCGGCCCGGGTGTTCATCACGAACGGACCGTAGTGCGCCACCGGCTCGCGGATCGGCCGGCCGCCCATCAGGTACAGCTCCAGCGCCGGGGCGTTCGAGTCCTGCGTCCGGTCGGCGGTGATCCGCAGCGCCTCACCGGGCCCGTGCACGGCGAGCTGGCCGAGGTGGATCGGCCGCCGGTCGGTGCCGACAGTGCCGCGGCCGGCCAGCACGTACACCAGCGCGTTGAAGTCCGACCGCCACGGCAGGCTCAGCTCGGCGCCGGGCTGCAACGTGACGTGCGCGATGGTGATCGGCGTGTGCGTCGAGCCCGGCCCCTTGTGCCCGGCGACCTCGCCGGCGATGACCCGGATCAGGCCGCCGCCGTCGGGCGTGGTCAGCAGCGCCGACTCCCGGCCGCGGATGTCCTGGTAGCGGGGCGCGCTCATCTTGGCCACCCGGGGCAGGTTGACCCAGAGCTGGAGGCCGTGGAACAGCCCGCCGCTCATCACCAGGTGCTCCGGCGGGGCCTCGATGTGCAACAGGCCGCTACCGGCCGTCATCCACTGGGTGTCGCCGTCGGTGATGGTGCCGCCGCCACCCGTCGAGTCCTGGTGGTCCATGATGCCGTCGATCATGTAGGTCACCGTCTCGAAGCCGCGGTGCGGGTGCCAGGAGGTGCCCTTCGGCTCGCCCGGCGCGTAGTCGACCTCGCCCATCTGGTCGAGGTGGATGAACGGGTCCAGCTCGGTCATCGGCACCCCGGCGAAGGCCCGGCGGACCGGGAAGCCCTCGCCCTCGTACCCGCTGGGGGCGGTGGTGACCCGACGGACCTGGCGGTATTCGGTGGCCTCGCCGAGCTCGGGCAGGCGGGGCAGGACGAGGACGTCGTCGACGGTGATCGCGGGCATCGCGGGACTCCTTACTTGTCGGCCGGGGTGGACGACGCGGTGCGGTCGGCGCGCAGGCGCCGGCCGAGCCGCTCGAAGACCCGGGTGAGGCAGGCGACCTCGGCGTCGTCGAGGTCGTCGATCAGGTGGGCGCGGACGGAGCGCAGGTGGTGCGGCGCGGCCTCGCGCAGGGCGAGCAGGCCGGCCGCGGTGAGCACGGCCTCGCTGCCGCGCCGGTCCGCCGGGCACGCCTCCTTCGCCACCAGGCCGCGCTTCTGCATGGTGGTGATCTGGTAGGTCAGCCGGCTCGGAGAGAACACCAGCCGGTCGGCCAGCTCACCCATGCGCAGCCGCTGACCGGGCGCCTCGGAGAGCAGCACCAGCACGTGGTAGTCGGCGAAGCTCAGGTCGCTGTCGGCGCGCAGGTCGTCCTCGAGCCGGGTGAACAGCCGCTGGCTCGACTCGATGTACGCGCGCCAGCAGGCCGTCCGCTCGGCGTCCAGGCTCTCCGTCATGACGCCGAGAGTAGCACTATTTAAAATTTAAACAAGCCCTCCAGCCGCGAGGCCGTGCGCTCTGGCGGAGCCACTCTTAAAACTTTGAACGTGTGATCCGGCTAGGGTCGGGGGATGGACGATCTCGACCTGCTCGACTGGCGGGAGCAGGTGGCCCGGCTCTACCTGTCCGACCTCGACCTGACCGGCTTCCGGGCCGCGCGCGACGAGCTGTTCCGCACCCACCCGAGCAGCCCGGTGCCGCCCGCCGACCGGCCCGGCCTCACCGGGCTGCGCTGGTATCCGCCCGACCCGTCGGCGGTGGTGGAGGCGCCGCTGCGCCCCGCCTCCGGGGAGCTGCGCATCGACACCGGCGGCCCGGACGGGGTGGTCGCGTATCGGCGGGTGGCGGTCGCCGAGACGCCGTGGGGGCCGCTCACGCTGTGGTGGATCGAGGCGTACGGGGGCGGGCTGTTCCTGCCGCTGCGCGACGGCACCTGCGGCGACGGCTCGTACGGCGGGGGCCGGTACCTCACCGACACGGTCAAGGGCACCTTCGGCCGCGGCCTGACCGTGCTCCCCGGCGGCCGGGTCCGGCTGGACGCCAACTACCTCTACAACCCCAGCTGCGCCTACGACGACAGGTGGGCCTGCCCGCTGGCCCCGCCGGAGAACCGGGTGGACGTGCCGCTGCGGGCCGGCGAGCGGGCGTACCACTGACGCGCCGAGGGAGGACCCCGGCGGGGCCCTCCCTCGATGTGGCGTACCGCCGGTCAGCGGGCGGTGGCGCCGGTCGGTGTCAGGTGCATCCGGCTGAGCATCTGCTGGGCCTGGTCGGCCAGCTCCGCGTCCACGGTCACCGCGTACTGGGCGGCCCGCAGCGAACTGGCCGACGTGAAGTCACGCTGCCCACCGCTCATGGCGTGCGCGACCGCGCCGAACACCGCACCCCAGATCGCACCGATCACCAGCCCGACCAGGATCACCGCCAGCCAGTTCCCGGCGGTGAAGATGCCGAACAGCAACCCGATGAACAAACCGAACCAGGCGCCGGTGCCGGCCCCGAGCAGGGCCGCCCGGCCCGTGCTGAGCCGTCCCATCACGGTCTCCACGAGCGTGAGGTCCGTACCGACGATCGAGGTACGCTCCACCGGGAACCGGTTGTCGGCCAGATAGTCCACCACGCGCTGGGCGGACGGATAGTCCGGATACGAGCCGATCGTGACGGTCGGCGCCCCGGCGTGCGGACCGTGCCCGTCCCCGCTCGGCGGCGTCGGGCGACCGCCCGGGCCGGACGGGAGGTTGTCGCTGCCCGGCATTCCGGGTTGCCAGGCCGCGGTCGGAGTCGAGGGTCTGGTCATGAGGATCCTCCTTCGTCAACCCGCCGCGTTCCCGCCGCCGGACAGCGGTAACGCGCCGAGCGGCACCGATGTGGCCAGGCATGGCGGCACCTGGGCCGGGTAGCCACAGTCGTGCCGAACCGACGGATCAGCGAGCACGGGTTCCTCGCCGACGGGCGCAGCGCGGCCCTGGTCGACACCGACGGCGCGGTCAACTGGTGGTGCCCGCCCCGGTTCGACGCGCCGTCGGTGTTCGGGCGCCTGCTCGACTCCGACGCCGGGCACTGGACCATCCGCCCGGAGGGCGCGGCCACCAGCAGCCGGTCCTACCTGGACGACACGCTTGTGCTGCGTACCGTCTTCACCACGGCGACCGGCACGGTCGCCGTGACCGACGCGCTGGCGCTGGAGCCCGGCGCGCGTGGTCACGACATCGGGATGCGGTCGCCGCGGGTGCTCGCCCGGCTGGTGGAGGGGCTGACCGGCGAGGTGCCGATGCGCGTCGAGTACGCGCCGCGGTTCGAGTACGGCCGCGTCGGCGCCTACCTCACCGAGCGCGACGGGGTGGTGGCCGCCACCGCCGGCGCCTGCCGGCTGGAGCTGCGCGCCGACGTCCCGCTGACCATCGCCGGGGGCGCCGCCACCGGGAGGTTCACCGCCCGCGCCGGCAGCAGGCACCGCTTCACCCTCGGGTACGCCCCGACGTACGCCGGCGCCGAACCGGCGCTGCCCGACGCCGCCGAGGTGGTGGCCGAGACGGTCGCCGGCTGGCAGTCCTGGTCGGCGCTGCACGACTACCAGGGCGAGTACCGTGACGAGGTGCGGCGCAGCGCGCTCGCGGTGCAGGGCATGACGTACGCGCCCAGCGGCGCCGTGGTCGCGGCGGCCACCACCTCGGTGCCGGAGCGGCTCGGCGGCGACCGCAACTACGACTACCGCTACGTGTGGCTGCGCGACTTCAGCCTCACCCTCCAGGCGCTCTGGCGGGCGGCCTGCCCGGACGAGGCGGACCGGCAGTTCACCTGGGTGGCCCGGGCGATGGGCCGGATCGGCGACGAGCCGGTGCCGATCATGTACGGCGTCGAGGGGGAGCGGGACCTGACCGAGCACGACCTCGACCACCTGGCCGGGTACGAGCACAGCCGGCCGGTGCTCGTCGGCAACGACGCGTGGCGGCAGCGGCAGAACGACGTGCTGGGCGAGGTGCTCGACGCCGCCTGGCTGATGCGGTACTACCTCGACCCCATGTCGCCGGAGGTCCGCGACCTGCTGCGGACGCTCGCCGACCAGGCCGAGCGCGGCTGGCACCGGCCCGACGCGGGGATGTGGGAGGGACGTGGCCCGGAGCGGCACTACGTGTCGTCGAAGGTGGAGTGCTGGACCGCGCTGGACCGGGCGGTCCGGTTCGGTTCCCGCATCGGCGAGCCCGCCGACGTGGCACGCTGGGCCGCGGCGCGCGACGAGGTGCGGGCGGCGGTGCTCACCCGCGGCTGGAACGAGCGGGTCGGCGCGTACACCGGGGTGTTCGGCTCGGACGACCTGGACGCCTCGGTGCTGGTCATGCCGCTGGTCGGCTTCCTGCCGGCGAGCGACCCGCGGATGCGCGCCACGATGGACGTGCTGGAACGGCGGCTGTCCCGCGACGGGCTGCTGCGGCGCTGGGACGGCGACCCGGCCGGGTTCGTGATCTGCTCGTTCTGGCTGGCCGCGTGCCTCGCCGAGGCGGGCGAACTGGACCGGGCGCGGCGGCTGTTCGAACGCCTCGCCGCCCGCACCAACGACCTCGGCCTGTACGCCGAGCAGATCGACCCGGACAACGGCGAGCAGATGGGCAACTTCCCGCAGGCGTACTCGCACATCGGCCTGATCATCGCCGCCGGCCGGATCACCGACGCCGCCGCCCGCGCCACCTCGCCCGCCTCCGCGGGCGCCGCCCCTCTCGGTCGATCATGAACTTGACGGCGAATTCGATCTCCCTGAGTGCCGCCAACTTCATGATCGCCCCGGCGAGGAGCGGGTTGGGGGAGGATGAGGGGGTGGATCTGGTGATCGTGGCTGACACGCATGTGCCGAAGCGGGCGCGGGATCTTCCGGCGGTGCTGTGGGCGGCCGTCGAGGCCGCGGACGTGGTGGTGCACGCCGGAGACTGGGTCGACGTGGCGCTGCTGGACGCGCTGGAGGAGCGGTCGCGCCGGCTGGTCGGGGTGTACGGCAACAACGACGGCCCCGCGCTGCGCGCCCGGCTGCCCGAGGTGGCCCGGGTCGAGCTGGACGGCCTGCGGGTCGCCGTGGTGCACGAGACCGGCCCGAAGACCCGCCGCGAGGAGCGCTGCGCCGCCGCGTACGGCGACAGCGACCTGCTCGTCTTCGGACACTCGCACATCCCCTGGGACAGCGTCGCCCCGGGCGGCCTGCGCCTGCTCAACCCCGGCTCGCCCACCGACCGGCGGGCGCAGCCGTACGCCACCTACCTGACCGCCCGGGTGGCGGCGGGGCGGCTCGACCGGGTCGAGCTGCACCGCCTGCCCCCGCGCTGACCTCAGCGGCCCCGGCCGGTCTCCGCCTGGAGCTCGTCGATCCGCCGGGACGCCTCGGCCTTGGTCAGGCCCTCCGGCACCGGCTCGCCCGCCTCCTGGGCCAGGGTGTGCAGGTACGACTCCTGGGCGGCGGTGGGCGGCTCGTCGCCGGTGACCCAGTCGTCCGGATCCTTGACGGCGGCGTCCGGATTCACGTTGCTGCCGCTGGCGTTGTTGCGGTCGGCCATGCTGATCACCTCTCCTCGAACAGGTGTACCACTACCCCCGGCCCGGCGGGTTCATGCCGCCCGCCGCCTACGATCACCTGGTGACGGCGGACCGGGCGGGCGTGGTGGTGGTCGGTGCGGGCATCGCCGGGGTGGCGTGCGCGAACGAGCTGGCGCGGGCCGGTGTCCCGGTGCGGGTACGCGAACGGGCCCGGGTCACCGGCGGGCGGATGGCCAGCAAGCGCTTCGACGGCCGCCCGGCCGACCTGGGCGCCGCGTACTTCACCGTGGACGACCCGGACTTCGCCGCCGTGGTGGACCGGTGGCGGGCCGCCGGGCTGGCGCGGGAGTGGACCGACACGCTCGTCGCGTACGGGCCGGGCGGACGCGAGCAGGCCAGCGGGCCGATGCGCTGGGCCGCGCCGCGCGGGCTGCGCTCGCTCGTCGAGCACCTGGCCGGCGACCTGCCGGTGACGCACGACCGGCTGGTGATGACGGTCGAGCCCGGCCCCCGGGTGGACGGCACCGAGGCCGAGGCGGTCGTGCTCGCCATGCCCGGCCCGCAGGCCGCGCTGCTGCTGGACCCGGCGCTGGCCGCGGCCACCCGGGCGGTGGCCGCGCAGCGCTGGTCGTCGGCGCTGAGCGGGGTGCTGCACTTCCCGGCCCGCCGCTGGCCGGACTTCCGGGGCGCGTTCGTCAACGACCACCCCGTGCTCAGCCTGGTCTGCGACGACGGCGACCGGCGCGGCGACGGCGCGCCGGTGCTCGTCGCGCACACCACAGCCGATTTCGCCGCCGGGCACCTGCTCCAGCCCACCGCCGCCCGTCCGGCGATCGAGCAGGCGGTCCGCGACCTGCTCGGACTCCCCGAGCCGGCCGTGTCGGCCCACGTGCACCGCTGGACGTACGCGACCCCGGCGGCGCACCCCGGGAGCGCCGCGTTCCACCTGGACGACGACGGGATCGGCTTGGCCGGCGACGCGTTCGGCCGCCCGCGCGTGCAGACCGCCTGGCGCTCCGGCCGGGACCTGGGCCGCGCGCTCGCGGCCCGGCTGGGCTGATCCGGGCCGCCACCGGTCGGCCGGGCTGAGGATCCGGTCCGATCCGGTCAGCCGGTGGCGCCCACCGGTTGCGCCGCCGACCCGGCCCGCGTGTCCTCGCCGGTGCGTTCGCCCTCCCGGTCCAGCAACTGCATCACCGGTGTCGCGGCGATACCGTGCGCCACCACCGACACCACCACCACGAGACCGACGGTGGCCCAGACCAGATCCGCCTGCGGGAAGTCGGTCTTGCTGGTGGCGTACGCCAGGTAGTAGAACGAGCCGACGCCGCGGATGCCGAACAGCGAGATCACCCAGTGCTCGGCCGGTCTGCCCGGCGCCCCGCGCAGCGCCAGCCACCCGGCCAGCGGCCGGATCACCAGCACCAGGGCCAGCCCGGCCAGCGCCGCCTGCCAGGTCAGCGGCGCGAGCAGCCCGCCGATCACGGCCCCGCCGAACAGCAGCAGCAACAGCACCGTGAGCAGCCGCTCCACCTGCTCGGCGAAGTCGTGCAGCACGGAGTGGAACTCGTGCGTACGCTCGGCGGCCCGGATCGCGCGGGCGGCCACGAACACGGCCAGGAAGCCGTACCCGCCGATCACCTCGACCAGCCCGTACGCGAGGAACGTCGCGGCCAGCGCCAGGAAGCCCTCGGAGTGCTTGGCCAGCCGCAGCTTGCTCGGGGCGCGGAAGAACAGCTTGCCGAGCAGCCAGCCGACGAGCAGCCCGCCGCCCACCCCGGCGGCGAGCTTGTAGAGCACGTCCACGGCGAACCACTCGCCGAGCCAGCCGGACGGCGCGAGCCCGGTGGTGGCGATCGCGATGGCCGCGTACACGAACGGGAAGGCGAGCCCGTCGTTCAGGCCCGCCTCCGAGGTGAGCGCGAAGCGCACCTCGTCCTCCGAGTCCTCCACATCGGTCGGTTCGCCCACCTGCACGTCGGAGGCGAGCACCGGGTCGGTGGGGGCGAGCGCCGCGCCGAGCAGCAGCGCCGCGGCCGGTACCAGGCCGGCCCACCACCAGCCGAGCAGCGCCACCGCGGCGATGCACAGCGGCATGGCGATCGCCAGCAGCCGCCAGGTGGACGACCAGCGGGCCCAGCTCAGCGGACGGTCGATCTTCAGGCCGGCGCCCATCAGCGCGACGATCACGCCGACCTCGGTGAGGTGGGTGGTCAGCTCCGGCCAGCGCAGCGGGTCCGGTGTGGGCAGACCGGTGGGCAGCACGAACACGAGCATGCCGAGCCCGAGGAACGCGATCGGCATCGACAGCGGCCGTCTCTCCAGGACCCGGGGCAGCACCCCGGCCAGCAGCGCACCGACGCCCAGCAGAGCGAACGCGACATCGACCGGTTCCACGACACCACCCTTCGGTCGCCCGTGGACCGGGCGGCGGAGTCCAGCAGTGCCCCGAAGCGGGCCCGGCTAAGCCTGCGCGCGCCGGCCGATCGGACGGCCGGTCAGCCGAGCGTGCCGATGGCGCTGTCCGGCAGGGCGTGCAGCAGCGCCGCCGGGTCGTCGTAGACCGCCACCGCGCCCGCGCCGGCCAGCTCCGCGCGGCCGGTGCCGCCGCAGGTCAGGCCGATGCAGGGGATGTCCAGCTTGCCGGCGGCGGCCACGTCCCAGACCGAGTCGCCGACGAACACCACCCGCTCGGCGGCCAGCCCCGACTGCTCCAGCGCGGCGACCAGGATGTCCGGCGCCGGCTTGCTCTCCTGCGCGTCGGCCGACGAGGTGACCGAGTCGATCACGTCGTCCGCGTCCAGGGCAGCGCGCAGCGCGGTCACCTCGTGCTCGGCGGCCGAGGTCGCCAGCACCACCCGCAGTCCCCGCTCCGCGCAGGCGCGCAGCAGCTCCCGCGCACCGGGCAGCGGCGCGAGCCGCTCCCAGTACTCGGCGTAGAGCGCGTCGTGCGCGTCGCGCAACCGGCCGTCGGCGTCCCGGTCCCGTTCCGCGCCGAGCAGGTGGTCGAGCAGCTTGTCCGAGCCCATGCCGATGGACCTGTGGATCCGCGCCATCGGCACCCGGTGGTCGCCCTGCCGCAGCGCCTCCCACCAGCTCACCGTGTGCAGGTACGTCGTGTCGACCAGGGTGCCGTCCACGTCGAAGAGGACACCGCGTCGCTTGTCGTCGGCCATGCCCGGCTCCTACCCGCCCGGGGCGTCGCCGACGCGCGGCTCACCCGACGGAATGAGGATCTCGAACCACACGGTCGAGCCGCGTACGGCCGGATCGGTGCCCCAGGCGTCGCTCAGCTCCTCGATCAGGCCGAGCCCGCGGCCCCGGCTGCTGAGCGTGTCGGTCTGCGCCCGGGTGACCTGACCCCGGGTGCCGGAGTCGGCCACCGACACCAGCAGCCGCTCGGCCGACAGGTCGACCTCGACCCGGGCGGCGGTGCCGGCGTGCAGCAACGCGTTCGTGGTCAGCTCGCTGGTGCACAGCACCGCCGCGCCGATCACCGCCTCGGGCACCCGCCACTCGCCGAGCTGCGCGGTCATCCAGTGCCGGACCCGGCTCGGCGCGGTCGGCTCGGCCGGCACCTCCATGCTCGCCGACCGGCTGGGGCGCACCGCGTACTCCACCGCGAGCACCGCCACGTCGTCCTCGGTGGCGCCCGGCACGGACGCGGTCGCCACCGCGCAGAGCGCGCGCGGATCGCCGCCGGCGGCCCCGGTCACCGCCGCGCCCAGCCCGGCCATCCCGGCGGCCAGATCCTGCCAGCGCCGCTCCACCACGCCGTCGCTGTAGAGCAGCAGGGTGTCGCCCGGGCGGAACGGCACGGTGGCGGTACGCGCCCGCCCGCCCAGGCCCAGCGGAGGAGCGGGCGGCACGTCGACGAACTCGGCCACCGCCGCGTCGGGCCCGGCGCGGCGGATCAGCGGCGCGGGATGACCGGCGCTGGCCAGCGTGATCCGCTCCCGGTCCGCCTCGACCACACCGAAGACCACAGTCACGAACAGCTCCTGGGTGCCGCCTTCGACGCCGAGGCTGGCCACCAGCCGGTCCAGCCCGTCGAGCACCGCGTCCGGGCGGGGGTCGACCAGGGCGAGCGCGCGCAGCGCGGCGCGTACCTGGCCCATCCGGGCGGCGGCCTGCACGTCGTGCCCGGCCACGTCGCCCAGCACCACGCCGAGCGCGCCGGTGGGCAGCAGGAACGCGTCGTAGAAGTCGCCGCCGGCGGCGTTGCCGTCCACGCCCGGGTCGTAGCGCGCGGCGATCCGCAGCCGGGGCAGGTCCGGCAGCCGCTCCGGCAGCATGCTGCGTTGCAGCATCTGGGCGGTGCCGTGCTGGGTCTCGAAACGGCGGGCCCGCTCGGCGGCCTGGCCGACCAGCTCCGCGGACGCGGTGAGCAGCGCCCGTTCGGCCGGGGACCAGGGACGCGGCGTCCGGTAGCCGACCGTGAGCGAGCCCCGGACCACCGTGGTACGCAGCGGCAACGCCGCCAGCGCGCTGATCTTCTCGTCGTGCCGGTCCGCCGCGACGCCGCGCAGCGGCTGCCCGTCGGCGACGAACGAGGCCACGCCGCTGCGCGCGGTCACCACCGCCGGCAGCGCCGACTCGGCGGACATCCTCCGCCACAGCGGGGGCAGCCGTTCGTCGGCCTCGTCGAGCAGCTCGCCGCGGATGCGGCGGACCAGCCGCCACGCGCTGCCCTCGTCCACCGCGAAGGACACCCGGTCGGCGTCGAAGGAGTGCAGGCAGTAGCGCAGCGTCACCCGCGCCACGTCGTCGAGCGTGAGCGTGCCGGCCAGCGCCGCCGCGAAGTCGCTCAGGCTCTGCAACTGCTGGGTCAGCTGGGTGGTCTGCGCCGAGACGGTGAGCACGCCGACGATGCGCCCGGTGGAGTCGCGGACCGGGCAGTGGCCCCGGGTGAACACGGCCGGCTCGGCCGGGCCCTGCCGGTCGGCCGGCAGCACCGCCTCCCGTTGCAGGAACGGCTCGCCGTGCCGGTAGACCCGCTCCAGCGCCTCACCGGCGCCCGGGTCGCGCCACACCTCGGCGAACGCCTCGGCCGCCGGCCGGCCCAGCGCGTCCGGGTGCCGGTCGCCGATCAGCTCGGCGTACCCGTCGTTGTAGAAGACCACCAGGTCGTCGCCGAGGAGGAGAGCCATCGGCACCGGGGAGGCGAGCACCACGTCCGTCACGGCGCGTACCGCGGGATCCCAGGTGTGCGGGGCGCCCAGCGGCGTGCCGGCCCAGGGGTGGACGGCCCCGGCCGCCTGATCGCCGACGACGGGATCGGTGGGCGCTCCCGGTGCGGGGGCGGACGGTGTGGGAACCCGACCGACGGTGCCTGGCATGACCGCAGCCTAACCGGAGCGTGGCCGACGGGTTCCGATCATGCGTCCGTGGCGGATGCCGGCGCCGGGCGGCGCGGACGTTCAGGCAGGTCAGGGCCGGTTCGGGGGGCATGTCGGGAAATTGCCCCGGTCCGGCCCGGCGTGCCGCCCAGGCCACGGGGTATGCGGGCGGCGCAGTTCACGCGACAGGAGGGACATCATGCCGAAAACCCTCGCGGTCGGCCAGGTCGACATCAGTGCGGCCTGGACCGACTTCTGGAGGTCGGTGCTGCTCTTCGTACCGCGGGCGATCGCGTTCATCGCGATCCTCGTCGTGGGTTGGCTCATCGCCCGAGCCGTCCTCAAAATCGTGGACGCGGCACTGGAACGGGTCGGGTTCGACCGCGCCGTCGAACGCGGCGGCGTCAAACGGGCCCTGGAACGCACCAAGTACGACGCCAGCGACATCCTGGCCAAACTGGCCTACTACGCGGTCCTGCTGTTCACCCTGCAGTTCGCCTTCGGGGTGTGGGGGCCCAACGCGATCAGCGACCTGATCCGCGGGGTGGTGTCCTGGCTGCCACGGGCCTTCGTGGCGATCGTGATCGTCGTGATCGCCGCCGCCATCGCCAACGCCGTCCGGGACCTGGTGTCCGGCGCGCTGGGCGGGCTCTCGTACGGCCGGGTGCTGGCCGACGTGACGGCGATCTTCATCCTGGCGCTCGGCGTGATCGCCGCGCTGAACCAGGTGGGCATCGCCACCACGGTGACCACACCGGTGCTGGTGGCGTTCCTCGCCACCGTGGCCGGCATCCTGATCGTCGGTGTCGGTGGTGGTCTGGTCAAGCCGATGCAGGACCGCTGGGACGGCTGGCTGCACCGGGCCGCCGAGGAGTCCCGGGCGTTCCGGGAGCAGCGGCAGGCCCAGCAGGCCGGTCGTGGCGACTACGAGCGGCAGCAGGCCGACCGGGGCGGGCAGCCGACGCCGGCCGGACCGCAGCCGATGTCGGGCGCGGGCACGTACCGCTCCGGCGAGGCAGGGGACCAGACGCAGCAGTTCCGTCGGCCGGGCGGCTGACGGCAACGGGTGACGGGGTGTCCGCGGGGCGATCGCGGACGCCCCGTAGCCGTGTCCGGGTCAGGCCAGGTGGCGCGGGTCCAGCCCGCGGGCCAGCAGGCAGACCGCGAGCAGGCGGGTGAGCACCCAGTCCGCCTCGGACCAGTCCACCGGCTCCGTGGGCGGCGTCCAGCCGTGCTCCGACGCCGCGTCGCGCAGCCCTTCGGCGTACCCGGCGAGCGCCGCCACGGTCAGCGGGCGGCGGTCGCCGTCGAGGCTGTCGCGTACCCCCGCCGCGTGCTGGTCGACCTCGGCGAGCAGCCCGGGGTTGGCGTGGGCCGCGGCGAGGCCGGCGGTGCCGACGGCGGCGGTAAGCGTGGTGAGGGTCGACCGCGCGGCCACCGCCGCGGAGCGGGTCGCGACCCGGTTGTTCGGCACGCGCATGGTGTCCGAGGCTAACGCCGGTCACGGCGGGCCGACCTCGGCCGAGCGGCGGATCCCCGGGTCGTCCGGGGGAGCCGCCGCCTCCTCCGCCGGGATTGAGTCGCCCGTGCGGGGGCAGAAGTCCGGTACGCAGAGCACACGATCGGGGTCACGGAGGGACACGATGGGACAGCGGGCCGACGGACCGGACCGGGCACACCGGCGCCCGGAGGGCGTGAGTGACGCCACGGTCGAGGCGCTGGGCAAGCTCAGCGAGGCCTTGGAGTGCGTCGAGCGGGCGCGCGGCCACCTGTACGAGCTGCACCAGCTCATCGGCCACGCCGACCTGATGCTCGACGACGCGGTGGAGATGTTCCGCTCCGCCGGTCATCCGGCCCTCGCCGAGCGGATCGACCGGGAACTGCTCGGCCGCAACGTCATCGCCGGGCGGTGGACGTTCCAGATCGTCGAGGACTTCGACGACGGCTACTACGCGCTCTTCCGGGAGCTGGACCGGCAGGCCCGCGACGAGCTGGTCGAGGGCCGGCGGCACCTCTACGAGGCGGAGATGAAGGAGCGTCGCCGCAGCCGGGGGGTGCCGGGGCACGAGGCCCGGCCGGGCACCCGCTGACTCAGTCGGAGGAGCGTGCTTCGGCCGGCCGGCGCCGGGCGCCGTCGTCGGCGATGATCACGGTCGCGACCATCAGCGCCACCACCAGGCTGAACAGCCAGGAGCTGTCCTCGGTGAACCGGGCGGAGACCGGAGCCTGGATCGCGGCGAGCAGGAAGCCCAGCCAGGCGAGCTTGCGCTGACGGTTGGAGAGGAAACCGGAGCCCTGTTGCATCCCGAAAGTCTTGCGCGCATCGGGGGGAGTGCCGTCAGCCGTTCGGCCGATTCTAGATGGGCTGTCCGTTTTCCCGACCGTCCGTACCGCACCTTTTGTCGTTTCGGCCGAGCATGAGTCCGCCGGCCGCGGGCATCGGCACGGATGCCCGCGGCCGACGGGATCACATGCTGTCCGGGCCGGTCCGTCCGATCGTCGACGGTCGGTAGGCCCGGTCCGCGTCGGTCATCTCACGGCGTTCGGCCTCCGGGCCGGCGCCCCGGTCCACCGCCTCCGGGCCGTGGCCGAACGCGGCCTCCTCGCCGGCGTCGTTGGCGGTGACGTCGTCGCCCTGGCCGTCCATGGCCGACCGGGCGACGGCCTGGTCCAGCTCGTGCAGGGGAGTACGGTCCTCGTCGCGCCACTGGCGGTCGTTGTCGGTCATTCCCCTGCGGTACCCGGACCGGATGATCGCAAACGGCCGGGCACGGCGATGGCCGCCGGCGTCGCGCCGGCGGCCATCGAGACTCGGATGCGGGGGACGGGTCAGGGGGTCGGGCGGTCGACCGCGCCGCGCCAGGCGCCGGTCTCCTGACCGCGCCGTTCGATGAACTGCTTGAACCGCTCCAGGTCGCCCTTGGCGCGTCGGTCGACCACGCCCAGCTTGTCGCCGGCCTGCTCGACCACGCCGTGCGGTTCGAACTCCATCTGGAGCGTGACCCGGGTGTGCCCCTCGTCGAGGCGGTGGAAGGTCACCACGCCCGCCTGCTGGGTGCCACCGGTGGAGCGCCAGGCCACCCGCTCGTCCGGCAACTGCTCGGTGATCTCGGCGTCGAACTCGCGCTTCACGCCCGCGATCTCGACGGTCCAGTGGGTCATCGTGTCCGAGAGCTGCCGGACCTCCTGCACACCCTCCATGAAGTGCGGGAACTCCTCGAACTGGGTCCACTGGTCGTACGCGGTCCGGATCGGGACGTCCACGTCCACGTGCTCGGTAACGCCGCTCATGTCGGGGTTCCTCCTGTTCCGCTGGGTGTCTGCGTTACGGGCCGTGGGCCGGCCCGCTCACCAGCGCGTCGTCTCGTTCCTGTGCCCGAGTGCGGCCCACACCTCGGAGATCGTCTGGTAACGGGTGCCCTCGGGCAGGGTCTCCAGGGCGGCGACGATGTCCGTCGGCGCCTCGTTCTCCCGCGCGTTTGCCAGCAGCGCCTCCCGGTCACCGGGCAGGGCGGTCATGGTGATGAACCGTCCCAGTCGGCTGCGCGCCTCGACGTCCTCGGAGCTCATGCCCTGCGGCGCGCCGCTGCGCAGCTCACCGGCCGGCGCCGTGGTGGCCTCCGGCTGGTCCTCGCCGGCCGGCTCGGGGATCCGGAACTCCTCGGCCCGCGAGCCACCGGTGCCCGGTCCCTGGACGAGACCGCTGACCTCGCTGCTCATCTGGTCGTCGACCCTGGGCGAGTGCTTGCTGCTGCCACGTTCCATGCCTTGGGAGATGCCCCGGGGGGCCGCCGGTAAACCGGTGCGGGCCGGGGAGCCGGTCATCCGGGCGGCAACCGGTCGGCCGTCTTCCCCGCGTCCGCCTTCTCTCCGCCGGCCGCCTTCTCCTGGTCGGCCGGGGCGCGCGGCGGCAGCACCGGGTCGTCCGGCTCCTCGACCCCGGCCTGCATCGCCCGCCCGCGCTGCAGCTCGGCGTTCACCTGCACACCGAGCATCAACGCGCAGTTGGACAGGTAGAGCCACACCAGGAACGCGATGACCGCGCCGAGACTGCCGTACGTGACGTCGTACGAGCCGAAGTTGGCCACGTACAGGCCGAAGCCGAAGGAGGCGAGCACCCAGGCCACGAGCGCCAGCGCGCCGCCCGGGGTGAGCCAGCGGAACCGCGGCTGGCGCACGTTCGGCGCGATCCAGAACAGCAGCGACAGCAGTGTCATGGCGACCACCGCGAGCAGCGGCCACTTCGCCACCGACCACGTCGTGCGGGCCACCGCGCCGGCGTGCAGCAGGTCGCCCACCGCGTCGGTGACCGGGCCGCTGACGATCAGCCCGGTGGCCACCACCGCGAGCAGCACGATCGTCACCGCGGCCATGCCGATCTGCAGCGGGCGCAGCCGGTAGAACGGCCGGCCCTCCCGCACCCCGTAGATCGCGTTGGAGGCGCGGGTGAACGCGCCGATGAACCCGGAGGCGGACCAGAGCGCGCCGAGCAGACCGAAGCTGAGCAGCACCTTCGCCGAGCCCTGCTGCTCGACCACGTTGCGCACCACGCCGACGAACGCGTCGTTGCCGACCACGGAGCCGGCGCCGATCTCCCGGGCCAGGTCGATCACGGTGTCGACCGTGCGCGGGCCGTCGGAGACCAGGCCGACCAGCGCGACCACCACGATCGTGGACGGGAACAGGGCCAGCACGCCGTAGTAGGTGAGCGCCGCGGCCCAGTCCGCGCAGTTGTCCGCGACGAAACCCTTGCCGCTGCGCACCAGCACGCCCCGCCAGGTGCGCCAGTTGAGCTGGCGGATCCGCCGGGGGAGACGGGACCGCGTCCGGCCGCCGACCGTCTCTGGTGTCGTCACGGTCATGTCCGCCTCCTCCGGGCCCCGCCACCGGGCGTGGGCGGGCGGTACCCCCGGTGGGAAGTCGACAAACCGGGTGCCGGTTTGCCCGCCGGACAGGAGGGAACCACACCAGACACCCGATCGAGACTCCAGGAGGACGAGATGCCCGGGCGCGAGGTACTGCCCAGCACGCTGCGGCGCTCCCCGGCGAAGGCGCAGCGGACCTGGGAGAAGACGCACGACTCGGCGGTCGAGACGTACGGCGAGGGGGAGCGGGCGCACCGCACCGCCTTCGCCGCGGTCAAGCACGAGTTCGAGAAGGTGGGCGACCACTGGGAGCCCAAGGGCCGCAAGGGGCCCAGCGACAAGCAGGCCGAGGGCGGCGGCCCGGCCCGGCGCGCGCCGACGGCCGGCGGGGTGGACGCCAACGCCACCAAGGACCACCTCATGGAGGTGGCGAAGAAGCTGGACGTGCGCGGCCGGTCCCGGATGACCAAGCCGGAACTGGTCAAGGCGATCGAGAAGGCCAACAACAACGCGACCCGCGAGGCCCGCGGGGGTCGCTGACCCCCGGGGGTACGCGTCGAGCCCGGGACCGCCTCGGTCCCGGGCTCGCTTCGTGCGGTCTCACCAGTGGCCGCCGCCGGGCGCCTCGAGGTGCACCGCCTTCACGGTGCTGAACTCGTCCAGCAGTTCCGGGCCGTACCCGAAGCCCTGACCACTGCCCCGGCGCGGCTGGGCGGCGCCGCCGGGCGCCCCGCCGAACACGGAGTTGATCTTCACGGTGCCGACCGGCAGCTCCCGCCAGGCGCGCTGGGCGTGGCTCATCGAGCCGGTCAGCACGGTGGCGGCCAGGCCGTACGGGGAGTCGGCCGCACAGCGCAGCCCCTCGCTGAACGAGTCGACCACCACCACCGGGGCGACCGGCCCGAACGTCTCCTCGCGGACCAGCGCCATGTCGTGGCGGCAGCCCTCGACCACGGTGGCCGGGTAGAACGCGCCGGGCCCGTCCGGCAGCACGCCGCCGGTGCGTACCCGGGCGCCGTCGGCGAGCGCGGCGGTGACCTGCCCGTGTACGTGGTCCCGGTGCCGCCGGTCGACGAGCGGGGCGAGCTGCGTGCCGGGATCACGGCCGGGGCCCACGGTGAGCGCCTCGGCGCGCGCCACGAGCGCGTCCAGGAAGCCCTCGGCGACGTCGCGGTGCACGTAGATCCGCTCCACCGCCACGCAGATCTGACCGGCGTTGGCGAAGCAGCCGAGCGCCGCCTGCCCGGCCGCCCAGACCGGGTCGACGTCGGCGTCCACCACGAGCGGGTCGCTGCCGCCGTTCTCCAGCAGCACCTTCGCGCCGGTCCGCGCGCCCGCGGCGGCGATCGCCCGGCCGGTGGCCGTGGAACCGACGTGCGCGACCACGTCCAGCTCCTGCCCGGCCAGCGCGGCGCCCACCTCACCGCCGCCGGTGAGCAGCGACAACACCCCCGCCGGGAGCGCCGAGTCCAGCGCCCGGGCCAGCAGCCAGCCGGTCGCCGGGGTCCGCTCGCTCGGCTTGTAGACCACCACGTTGCCGGTGACCAGCGCCGCGCCGAGCAGGCCGCAGGACACCGCCACCGGGTCGTTCCACGGGGTGATCGCGGCGACCACGCCGCGCGCCTCGGGGGCCATGAAGTCCAGCGCGTCGTGCGCGCCGTGCAGCGTCCGGCCGCCCCGCACCGGGGCCAGCTCGGCGTACTGTCGGAGCGTGCCGACGCCCGCCGCCACCCCGCCCCGCGCGTCGTCGAGCGGCTTGCCCATCTCCGCCGTGGTCGCGTCGGCCAGTTCCCCGGCTGCCGCCTCGACCGCGTCCGCCGCCCGGTGCAGCGCCGCGGCCCGTTCCGCGGGCGCGGTCGCCGCCCACTCCGCCGCCGCGCCCCGGGCCGCCTCCACCGCCTTGGCCACCTCGTCGGCGGTGGCCACCGGCGCCCGCGTCACCGGCGACCCGTCCGCCGGATCGTGGACGACCAGCTCGCCACCCTCGCCGCCGGCGCCCCACACTCCACCAATGAGCTGCGCAACCGTGTACATGCGGCCATGCTTGCCCCGGCATGGGCGGGGCAAACGCGTTTCGCCCGGTGACCGGCCGGGTAGGCGGATCGGATGACCTCCACCGCAGACGCCGTCGTCATCGGTGCCGGCCACAACGGGCTGGTGGCCGCGAACCTGCTGGTGGACGCCGGCTGGGACGTCGAGGTCCTGGAGGCCACCGAGGCGCCCGGCGGGGCCGTCCGCTCCGCGTACGTGACCGCGCCCGGCTACCTCAGCGACCTCTACAGCTCCTTCTACCCGCTCGGCTACGCCTCCCCGGTGCTCGACGGGCTGGGCCTGGAACGGCACGGCCTGTCCTGGACGCACGCGCCGGACGTGCTGGCGCACCTGCTCCCGGACGGCCGCGCCGCCGTGGTCAACCGCGATCCGGACGTCACAGCCGCCTCGCTGGAGGCGTTCGCCCCCGGTGACGGGGAGCGCTGGCGGCACACGTACGCCGACTGGTGCCGGGTCGCCGAGCCGATGCTGCAGACCATCACGACGCCGTTCCCGCCGGTACGCGGCGGGCTGGGCCTGCTGCGTCAGCTGCGGGTCGGTGGCGCGCTCCGGCTCGCCCGCTGCCTCGTGCTCCCGGTCCGCAAGCTCGGCGCCGAGCTGTTCGAGGGCGAGGGCGGCACGGCGCTGCTGGCCGGCTGCGCCCTGCACACCGACCTGTCCCCGGAGGAGGCCGGCTCCGGGGTGTACGGCTGGCTGCTCGCCATGCTCGGCCAGCAGGTCGGCTGGCCGGTTCCGGTGGGCGGCGCCCAGCGGATCACCGACGCGCTCGTCGCCCGGCTGGTCGAACGGGGCGGGCGGATCACGTACGGCGCCCGGGTCGAGCGGGTGCTCACCGCCCGGGGCCGGGCGATGGGCGTACGCACCGCGGGCGGCACCGACTGGCGGGCCCGGCGCGCGGTGCTCGCCGACGTGCCCGCGCCGGCGCTCTTCCTCGACCTGGTCGGCGCGGCGGCGCTGCCGCCCCGGATGGTCGAGGACCTGGCGCACTTCAAGTGGGACGGCTCCACGCTCAAGGTCGACTGGGCGCTGTCCACGCCGGTGCCGTGGAAGAACCGTGACCTGGCCGGCGCCGGCACCGTGCACCTGGGCGCAGACCTCGACGGCCTTACCACGTACGCGGCCGAGCTGGCCCGCGGCGAGCTGCCGCGGGATCCGTTCCTGCTGGTGGGGCAGATGTCGGTGGCCGATCCGAGCCATTCACCGCCCGGCACCGAGTCGCTCTGGTCCTACACCCACCTGCCGTTCCGCCGGAACTGGCGGGCCGAGGACGTGGCGGGGCACGTGGAGCGGATGGAGGAGGTGCTGGAGGCGGCGGCGCCGGGTTTCCGGGCGTCGATCGTCGGCCGGCACGTGGCCGGCCCGGCCGACCTGGAGGCCGCCGAGCCGAGCCTGGTCGGGGGAGCGCTCGGAGGCGGCACCGCCGCGGCGTACCAGCAGTTGTTCCTGCGGCCGATCCCCGGCCTGGGCCGGGCCGACACCCCGGTGGACCGGCTCTACCTGGCCAGCGCCTCCGCCCACCCCGGCGGCGGCGTCCACGGCGCGCCGGGGGCGAACGCGGCGCGCGCCGCGCTGGCCCGCGACCGGGCTGTCACGGGCGCGGTGTACGCCCGCACGATCGCCGCCGCCCACCGCACCGTCTACCGCTGACCCACCTCGCAACCTCGTAAAGGGACCGCCGCCGTAGATCTTGGTACGAAAGTGCCCCCATGAGGGCCGTTTCGTACCAAGATCTGCGGGCTGCCTGTTCTGACGCGTCACGGTGAGTGTTCAGTGCCGTGCCGGAGGAATGGGCGCACCGCTGCCTTTGCTCTGCAGCCGCATACGCATCGGTCACGCACCGTGCCCACGGCCGGCGTCGGGCGAGACGGTGCTCGGGAGAACGCCCTGCTCAGGGGGTGCTGCGGCGATGGCTGCAGAGCAAAGGGGCCGGGGAGGGAGGTGGCCGCACGCCCGCGCCCTCACGCGCGGTGACAATGACGCAGCGTGAGGGCGCGGTGGAGACACGGAGAGCGGTGTCAGGAGTCCAGGTTGCGGTGGCGGCTGCGCAGCTTGAACGGCATCAGCGCGCTCTCGATCTTCGTGGCGGTGGTCATCTTCGAGTCGCCGTCGCGGCGCTCCTCGAAGCGGATCGGCACCTCGAGGATCGTGTGACCGAGCTTGGTGGCGAGGTAGTGCATCTCCACCTGGAAGCTGTAGCCGTTGGACTGCACCCGGTCCAGCCCGATCGCGCGCAGCGCGTCGGCCCGCCAGATCTTGAAGCCGGCGGTCAGGTCGCGGATGCGTACCCGCAGCAGCGTGTGCACGTACAGGTTCGCCCAGCCGCTGAGCGCGCGCCGGTACAGCGGCCAGTTCTCGTCCAGCTCACCGCCGGGCACGTACCGGGAGCCGATGACCACCGAAGCCTGGGTGGACAGCAGCGCGCCGAGCATGCCGGGCAGCGCCTCCGGCGGGTGCGACAGGTCGGCGTCCATCTGCGCGACGAAGTCCGCGCCGTCGTCGAGCGCCCGGCCGATGCCGTCCACGTACGCCCGGCCGAGACCCTCCTTGCCCGGGCGGTGCACCACCGTCACCCGGTCCGGGTGCTCGATGGCCAGCTTGTCGGCGACCTCGCCGGTACCGTCCGGGGAGTTGTCGTCGGCGACCAGCACCTTCAGCCCCGGCAGCGGCAGCGCGAGGAGGCGCTCGACCAGCACCGGGAGGTTGCCCGCCTCGTTGTAGGTCGGAACGACGACGGTCAGGCGCGCATCCCCCCACGGGGAGGGTAACTGCACGGGTTCGATCATCACGGACATCCTCGGTCAGCCGACAGGTTCACCTGAGAGGGTAGCCAGTCCCTCGCGCGGCAGCCGCACAGACGCCCCGCCACCGATCGATCACCGCTCCGGCTTCTGCCGTGTCGCGATGTCGGAGAGCCGGGCCAGCGTCTCCCGGTTGCGCAGGTGCAGCACCAGATCGTTGAGCTTGGTCCGGACCCACCGCAACGGACCGGCGGCGAAATCCTCGCCGATCGTCACCCGGGTCCTGCCGCCCTCCAGCGGCTCCAGGACGAACGCCACGATCGCCTCCCCGGCCGGCCACAGCCCGGCGCGCAGCACCAGCCGGTGCGGCGCCTGGCACTCCAGCACCGTCGACTTGTCCTGGAGCGAGAACGGCCAGGGCCCGGCCCGGTGGTGCAGGTTGCTGCCGACGCGCGGCCACGTGTCGTCCACATCCCGCACGTGCGCGGTGCCCACCACCCAGTCGCTGTACGTCCACCCGTCCGCGAGCACCTCGAAGACCTGCTCCGGGGGCGCGTCGATCACCTTCTCCACAACCGCCATCATCGAGCGGTACCCCGGCACGGGCCGTCGCTAACGGCGATCCGGGTTAGCTTCTCCGGGACGGCGGGTATCGCCGGACCGGGCCGGTCGTGGCAGGCGTGCACCCGGCTGTGCGGCACCGGCGGATCGGCCAGGCGCCGACGCTGACGTTTACTCCTCGGGGCGTCGGGAACCCGCCGCCCGTGCGACGGGACCAGGAGCGGGATCAGTGCAGGTCAGCCCGGGTTGACCCGGGTGCTGACCGGTTCCCGTCCGGCCTGTACGACGCGGTGCTGCTGGACCGCGACGGCACGCTGGTAGAGGACGTGCCGTACAACGGCGACCCGGAGAAGGTACGGCCGGTGCCCGGCGCCCGGGAGGCGCTGGACCGGTTGCGCGCGGCCGGGTTGCGGCTGGCGGTGGTGACGAACCAGTCCGGCCTGGCCCGGGGCTGCTTCACGGCGCACGACCTGCGCCTGGTCAACGCCCGGGTGGAGGAACTGCTCGGGCCCTTCGACCACTGGGCGATCTGCCCGCACGCGGAGGCTGACGGGTGCGCCTGCCGCAAGCCCGCGCCCGGGCTCGTACACGAAGCCGCCGCCGCGCTCGGGACCACGCCGACCCGGTGCGTGCTGATCGGGGACATCGGCGCGGACACGGCAGCCGCCGCCGCGGCCGGCGCCGCCGCGATCATGGTGCCCACGCCCGCCACCCGGGCCGCCGAGGTGGCCGCCGCGCCCACTGTCGCCGCGGACCTGCCGGACGCGGTGGGCATCGTGCTGGCCCGGATACGCCTGACAGCCGCGCCGCAGCCCGCGCGCCGGGGAACCGTGCTGGTGGTGCGCAGCGACGCGGCGGGCGACGTGCTGGTGACCGGGCCGGGCATCCGGGCGGTCGCGGCCGGAGCGCAGCGCGTCGTGCTGCTGTGCGGGCCACGCGGCCGGGCCGCCGCCGAACTGCTCCCCGGCGTCGACGAGATCATCGAGGCGCCGCTGCCGTGGATCGACGCGCCCGCCCCGCCCGTCGACCCCGACGCGGTGCGCGCGCTGACCGACCGGCTCGCGGAGGTACGCGCCGACGAGGCGGTCGTGTTCACGTCCTTCCACCAGTCCGCCCTGCCCCTGGCCCTGCTGCTGCGCCTGGCCCGGGTGCCCCGGATCAGCGCGATCAGCGACGACTACCCCGGCAGCCTGCTCGACGTGCGCCACCGCGTCCCGGCCGGCGTACCCGAACCCGAACGCGCCCTGTCCCTCGCCGCCGCCGCCGGTTTCGCGCTGCCCGACCACGACGAACCGGCGCTGCGCATCCGCACCGACCGTCTGCCGCCGCCCGCGGCCGACGCCGGGGCGCCCGGCTACGTGGTCCTGCACCCGGGATCCTCGGTGGAGACCCGCGCCTGCCCGGAGGAACTGGCCACCCGGGTGGTCCGGGTGCTCGGCGCCGCCGGTTACCGGGTCGTGGTCACCGGCGGGCCGGACGAGCGGGACCTGACCGCGCGCGTCGCCGCGGCGGGCGGCGTCGACCTGGGCGGGCGGACCGGCCTGGACGACCTGGCCGCGGTGATCGCCGGGGCCGGCGCGCTGGTGGTCGGCAACACCGGCCCGGCTCACCTGGCCGCCGCGCTCGGCGTGCCGGTGGTGAGCCTGTTCGCGCCCACTGTGCCGTTCGGACAGTGGGGACCGTACCGGGTGCCGACGGTGCGGCTCGGCGACGCGGGCGCGGCGTGTCGGGACACCCGCGCCACCGTCTGCCCGGTTCCCGGGCACCCGTGCCTGTCGGCGGTCGAGCCGGGACGGGTGCTGGAGGCGTTGCGGCTGCTGCGCGTGCCGGCGCCGGTGGCGGGCGGGGTGGCCGGATGAACATCCTGCTGTGGCACGTCCACGGGTCGTGGACGACGTCCTTCGTGCACGGCAAGCACCGCTACCTGGTGCCGGTCACCCCTGATCGCGGTCCGTACGGCCTGGGCCGCGCCCGCACCTACCCGTGGCCGGACAACGCCGTCGAGGTCACCCCCGAGGAGTTGCGCGACACCGACGTGGACCTGGTGATCCTGCAACGCCCGGAGGAGATCGACCTGGCCGCGGAGTGGCTCGGCCGCCGGCCCGGCCGCGACGTGCCGGCCATCTACGTCGAGCACAACACCCCGAAAGGCGACGTGCCGAACACCCGCCACCCGATGGCCGACCGCGACGACCTGCTCCTCACCCACGTCACCGCGTTCAACGAACTGTTCTGGGACAACGGCACCACCAGGACCACAGTCGTCGACCACGGCGTCGTACCACCCGCCGTCGAGTGGACCGGCGAACTCGACCGCCTCGCCGTCGTGATCAACGAGCCGGTACGCCGCTGGCGCGTCACCGGGACCGACCTGCTCGCCCGGTTCGCCGCGCTGGCGCCGCTGGACGTCTACGGGATGAAGGTGGACGGTCTCGCCGCCCACCTCGGACTACCGGAGGACCGGCTCACCAGCCACGACGACGTACCCCAGCACGCCATGCACGCCGAACTCGCCAAACGGCGCGCGTACCTGCACCTGTGCCGCTGGACCTCACTCGGCCTCAGCCTCATCGAGGCCATGACCATGGGCATGCCCGTGGTGGCACTGGCCACCACCGAGGCGGTGGAGGCGGTGCCACCGGCCGCGGGCGCGCTGTCCACCCGCGTCGACACGCTCGTCGACGCGGCCCGTGGCCTGCTGGACGACAGGGAGTCCGCCCGCCGGGCGGGCGCCGTGGCCCGGGCCGCCGCCCGGGACCGCTACGGCCTGGATCGATTCCTCGCCGACTGGGACCGGCTGCTGGAGGAGGAAGTATGCGCATCGCGATGATCTCGGAGCATGCCAGCCCGCTCGCCGTCCTCGGCGGGGAGGACGCCGGTGGCCAGAACACGCATGTCGCGGAGCTCTCCGCCGCGCTCGCGGCCGCCGGTCACGACGTGCGCGTCTACACCCGCCTCGACGCGGTGGACCTGCCGGTGAGCGTCCGCACCCCGGACGGGTACGAGGTGGTGCACGTACCGGCCGGGCCGGCCGAGCCGGTGGCCAAGGACGACCTGCTGCCGTACATGCCGGCGTTCGGGCAGTGGCTGGCCGACCGGTGGCGCACCGGCGACTGGCAGCCCGAGGTGGTGCACGCGCACTTCTGGATGAGCGGGCTGGCGGGTCTCGCCGCGGCCCGCCGCACGGGCGTGCCGGTGGTGCAGACGTACCACGCGCTCGGCACCGTCAAGCGCCGCCACCAGGGTGTGCAGGACACCAGCCCGCCGGGCCGGGCCGAGCACGAGCGGAAGCTGGGCCGCTCGGTGGACCGGGTGGTCGCCCAGTGCCAGGACGAGGTCGCCGAACTGGTCCGGATGGGCGTGCCCCGGTCCCGGATGACAGTCGTGCCGTCGGGGGTGAACCTGACGACGTTCTCCCCGCTCGGCCCGGTCGCCGACCGCGACGGCGGCCGGGCCCGCGTCCTCACCGTCGGCCGGCTGGTCGAGCGCAAGGGCTTCCAGGACGTCATCCGGGCCGTCGCCGAGGTGCCGGACGCCGAGTGCGTGGTGGTCGGCGGGCCGCCGGCCGGGCTGCTGGAGACCGACCCGTACGCGCTGCGCCTGCGCGCGCTGGCCCACTCGCTCGGCGTCGCCGACCGGGTACGGCTGGTCGGCGCGGTCCCCCGGGAGGAGATGGGCCGCTGGTACCGGTCGGCCGACGTGCTCGTGGCCGCGCCCTGGTACGAGCCGTTCGGGCTCACCCCGCTGGAGGCGATGGCCTGCGGCGTACCGGTGGTCGCGACGGCGGTCGGCGGGCTGATCGACACGGTGGTGGCCGGACGGACCGGCGACCTGGTGCCGCCCCGGGAGCCGGCGGCCCTCGGCGCGGCGATCCGGGGCCTGCTCGGCGACCGGATCCGCCGCTTCGCCTACGCCACCGCCGCGCTGGAGCGGGCCCGCACCCGCTACTCCTGGGCCACCACCGCGGACCGCCTCACCGAGTTGTACGGCGAGGTGGCCACCGTGCGCCGCCCGACCCGGGTGGTCGCCTGATGACGGCCGGGACGCCGGCGGCCGGCGCGACGGTGCTGGAGGACCACCTGAGCCTGCTGGCCGCCGCGCTGCTGCCGTTTCGGGAGGCGGAACAGATGCTGGCCCGCTGGGGTGCGGAACTGGCGCAGCGGCTGGCCGCCGGTGGGCGGTTGCTGGTGGCCGGCAACGGCGGCAGCGCCGCCGAGGCCCAGCACCTCACCGCCGAA
>NZ_JBAKHP010000044.1:0-32602 GCF_036902745.1 Micromonospora sp. CPCC 205554
GGGACGGCCGGGGGTGCCCGTCGCTCGGGGATGTAACGACGACCGGGCCGGGCCGATTCCCCGACCTGCCCGTGGGTGCCGCCGGGTGTCCGGCGCTCAGTCCCTGGTGCCCGGGCGGTCAGCCATGTACAACGCCCCGCGCCCGCCACCGATTCCACCCCCACGATGGCACCGACCACACCCACGCCCCCACACCGAACCGGACACCGCACACCAACCCCGTCACGCCGTCGCCCGGGCGGACGGCATCACTACGCGATCTTGCACTTTGGTCCTCAGTGATCCTGCGCAAAGCGGACATATCGCGGGCATCAAGTGCAAGATCGCGGAAGTGTCGGATGCCCGGCCGGAGGGCTAGAGGGTGTTCCGTCCGCGCAATGAGATCGGCAGGCCACATGATGGGAGCCGAGAGAGACCTTGGTACGAAAGGGCCCTCATAGGGGCCGTTTCCTACCAAGATCTGCGAAGGGCTTGGAGTGGGCGGGCGCGTCGGTCGGGCGGGACCGGGCGGGACACGCACTCCTGACGCGGCGACCCGTGTGGCGGCGGGGGAGTGCACCCCGGGTGGGGCGGGGTGGGGGTGGTGTCCGAGAGTGGGGGTGTGCGATATCTGCGCAGTGACGGTCGCGTCGCCATCCGCCGTCCCCGTCCGGCCGACGAGGCGGAGTTCGTCGCCGCCGCCCGGCGCAGCCGCGACCTGCACCATCCGTGGCTGTCCGCGCCGGACGACGCGCAGCGGTACGCGGCGTACCTGCGCAAGATCCGGGGGCGGGACAGCTCCGGGTTCCTGCTCTGCGACCGGGAAACCGGCGAGATCGCCGGATACGCGAACATCAGCGGCATCGTGCTCGGCGCGTTGCGCGGTGGTTACCTCGGATACGCTGCGTTCCGGCCGTACGCGGGCACCGGGCACGCCTCGGCGGGGGTGCGACTGGTGATCGAGTACGCCTTCGGGCCGCTCGGTCTGCACCGGCTGGAGGCGAACATCCAGCCCGGCAACGAGCCGTCGAAGCGGCTGGCGCGCCGCCTCGGCTTCCGGCTGGAGGGGTTCTCCCCGGACTACCTGTTCATCGACGGCGCGTGGCGCGACCACGAACGCTGGGCGATCACCGCCCCGGACCGGGCCGCGCCACCGCCGAACTGACTCGCGCCCGGTGGACCGACCCGCCGGACACCGGACCCGGGAGGGGCCCGGCGTCGCGGGCGTGCTCGACCGGCCTCAGCTACCGGGCTTCGGGAAGGCGACCGGGCTGCGGTGCCCGTCCCGGTCCACCGCGCGTACGCCGAAGAACACGTTGTCCTTGGACAGGTCGATGGTCACCTCGGTGACGTCGCCGACCGGCAGCACCTTCTGCCACTGGTCGGCGGTGGTCTCCCGCCACACCACCTCGTACCCGGCCAGGTCCGGCTCGGGCCCGCGCTGCCACCGCAACGTGGTGTCGTTGGTCAGGTTCGTGGTCACCACCGTGACGCCCTTGGGCGTGCCCGGCGCCTGGGCCAGTGACCACAGCGTCGCGGCGTTCACCCGCGCCACCCGGGTGATGTAGCCGAAGTCGCAGAACTCGGGCAGGTCGCCGTACTGCACCCCGTCGACGACCCGCACGTCCTGGTGCTTGTGGGCGAAGTCCTCGTTCGGCTCGGTGAACCGGCCGGCTGGCCACCCCTCGCGCAGGAACGAGATGTGTCGCTGCCGCGCAGGTAGCGGTCCCGCCGGTAGATGACGCGTACGTCCATGCCGGTGGCGGAGTTCTCGGCCACGTCGGTGACGAACCGGGCGAGCTGCCGCGACGGTGAGTCGTTCTCGCCGCCGACGGACTGCCGCACGCTCGCCTCGGCCGGTGTCTCGGCGGTCGGCACGCCCTCGGCGAACAACCGCACGGTACGCGGGTCGCGGCTGCCGTCGTCGGCGGTGCTGGACCCGACGATGTCGTTGCTGAACATCGCCTGCACGTCGGCGCCGGCCGCCTTCAGCTGCGCGGCCAGGTACGCCGAGCCGTACAGTCCCTGCTCCTCGGCGGCGACGGCGGCGAGCACGACGGTGGCCTCGGTGCGGCGGGTGGACAGCACCCGGGCGAGTTCCATCACCACCGCCACCCCGGAGGCGTCGTCGTCGGCGCCGGGCGCGTCGCTGACCGCGTCCATCACGTCGGTGGCCCGGGAGTCGTAGTGGCCGGTGATGACGTACACCCGCTCGGGCGTGACGTCGCCGCGCAGGGTCGCCACCACGTTGGTGATGGTGGTCGGGACGGGGATGCGGGAGGCGGGCTGCTGCACGTACGACTGCAGTTCGACGCTCATCCGGCCGCCGGACGCGGCCGCGTACCCGGAGAGCTGGGCGTGGATCCAGTCGCGGGCGGCGCCGATGCCGCGTACCGGATCGGTCTGGCTGGACAGGGTGTGGCGGGTGCCGAACGCGGCGAGCCGGCGCACGACGGCCTCGATCCGGCGGCTGTCGATCTCGCGCAGCAGCGCGGTCAGCTCCCGGCCGGGCCGCTGCGGACGGGCCGGACGGCCCGGGCCCGGGGGCGCGCCGGTCGCGGCGGCGGCCGGGGCGGCGGCGAGCGGGGTGGCGACGGCGGCGGCGGTGGCCGCGGCGGAGGCGGTGAGGAAGGTACGCCGGCTGGACCTCGTGGGCCGACCCTCGGCGGTCTCGTGGTTTCCCATCCCGGCATCCTCGCGCCGATCACGAGGAATGTCCATATAGCCGATGATGGATGGATCATGGGCACGTTTGTCGCAGGTCTGCCCGGGAACGGCAGAAGGCATGACGAAACCACGGGTGGTGATCGTGGGGGCCGGGTTCGCCGGGTACCACGCGGCCAAGACGTTGCGCCGACTGGCCCGCGACCGGGCCGAGATCGTCCTGCTGAACACGACCGACTACTTCCTCTACCTGCCGCTGCTGCCCGAGGTGGCGGCCGGCGTGGTGGAGCCGACCCGGATCGCGGTGCCACTCGCCGGCACGCTCGACGGCGTCCGCGTGGTGGTCGGCGAGGCCGACCGGGTCGACCTGCAGAACCGGTGGGTCGGCTACCGCTCCGTCGAGGGCGAACACGGGCAGCTCGCGTACGACCGGCTCGTGCTCAGCGTCGGCAGCGTCAACAAGCTGCTGCCGATCCCCGGCGTGACCGAGTACGCCCACGGCTTCCGCGGCCTGCCCGAGGCGCTGTTCCTGCACGACCACGTGGTCCGGCAGGTCGAGCTGGCCGAGCTGACCGAGGACCCGGCCGAGCAGCGCGCCCGCTCCACGTTCGTGGTGGTCGGCGCCGGCTACACCGGCACCGAGGTGGCCGCGCACGGGCAGCTGTTCACCGACCGGCTGATGGCCCAGCGCCCGCACCTGAACGTCCGGCCGCGCTGGATGCTGCTGGACGTGGCGCCCCGGGTGCTGCCCGAACTGGACCGGCGGATGTCCGTCACCGCCGACCGGGTGCTGCGCAGACGCGGCGTGGACGTGCGGATGGGCACCTCGGTCGCCGAGGCCACCCCGGACGGGGTGATGCTCACCGACGGCGAGTACGTCCCGACGTGCAGCCTGATCTGGTGCGTCGGCGTACGCCCCGACCCGTTCGTGGCCGAACTGGGGCTGCGCACCGAGAAGGGCCGGCTCGTGGTCGACGAGTTCCTCAACGTCCCCGGCTACCCGGAGGTGTTCGCCTGCGGCGACGCCGCCGCCGTGCCCGACCCGACCCGCCCCGGGCAGGTGTGCGCGATGACCGCACAGCACGCCCAGCGGCAGGGCAAGCTGGCCGCGCACAACATCGCCGCCTCGTACGGGCAAGGCGTGCGCAAGTCGTACAAGCACCACGACCTGGGCTGGGTGGTGGACCTGGGCGGCAAGGACGCGGCGGCGAACCCGCTGAAGGTGCCGCTGGCCGGGCTGCCCGCCAAGGCCGTCACCCGCGGCTACCACCTGCTGGCCATGCCCGGCAACCGTCCCCGGGTCGCGGCGGACTGGGCGCTGGACGCGACGCTGCCCCGGCCGGCCGTGCAACTGGGCCTCGTTCCGGCCAACGCGGTGCCGCTGGAGAGCGAGTCACCGGAGCTGGCCCGCCGCCGCTGAGCGCCGCAGCACCCGCCGGCCGGCCCTCACCCGCCGGCCGGCGGCCGTTCCGCCGTGATCGAACCGGCGGCCGGAGCGGTGTCGGGCGGACCCGCCGGTTCCGCCGGGCTGCCGTCGGCGGGCTGCGGCAGGGCCTGCCGCCCGGCCGGTACGAACTCGCGCAGCAGCACCTGCGCGATGCCGGCCGCCGGGATCGCCAGCAGCGCGCCCACCAGCCCGGCCAGCTCCACCGACAGCAGCACGCTGACCAGCACCGTCAACGGGTTCAACCGCACCGCGCGGGCCATGATGACCGGTTGCAGCAGATGGTTCTCCACCTGCTGGTAGACCACGAAGAAGACCAGCACCACGAGGCCGGCGGTGGGGGAGTGCAGGAACCCCGCGCCGGTCGCGGCGATCGCCCCGAGCGTGGCGCCGACGAGCGGGATCAGGTCGAACACGGCGACCGTCAGCGCGATCACGGCGGCGAACGGCACCCCGAGCAGGAACAGCACGAGGAACGTCAGGCCGCCGCAGATCACGCTGATCAGCAGGTTGCCGCTCAGGTAACCGGTGACGATCCGGGACGAGTCACGCCCGATGCGCCGCAGCCGCGCCGCCGGGCCGTCGCCGGTCAGCCGCAGGGTGGCGGCCACGATCTTCGGCGCCTCCAGGACCATCAGGTACGCCAGCACCACCACGGTGACCAGGGCGGCGACCGCCTGTGCCACGCTGCGGACCACCCCGACGGTCGGGTCGCCGAGCCGGGCGCCGTACCGGCGGAGCTGGCCGGGCTCGGCGTACCGGAGCAGGTGGAAGCGGTCCAGCAGCCGCCCGAGCGGTCCCTGCCCGGCCTGCGCCTCGCGTACGAGGTCCGGCGCCCGGTCGGCGAACCGGCCCACCTCGTCCACCAGCGGCACCACGATCAGCGCGCCGACGGCGGCGAACAGCGCGAACGCGGCCAGGAAGACCAGCAGCGTGGCGAGCGCGCGGCGGCGTACCCGCCGTTCGAGACGGTCCACGAGCGGTTTGAGGGCGACCGCGAAGAAGACCGCCACCAGCCCCCACACCAGCACCCGGCGGGTGGCCCAGACCAGCGCCAGCCCGATCACCGTGGCGAGGACCAGGCCGATCACGATCAGCGTCCGGCGCGCGGTGGACCGATCGTCGGCGGCGCTCATCCGGCGCGGCTACCCGCGACGCCGGTGCGGAAACCCGGCTCAGCCCAGGTCCGCGTCGGTGACCGGGAGGGCGCCGGCGGCGAACGCGTCGAGCGTCGCGGCGTGCAGCACCGTTCCGGGCACCGGGTCGGCGGCGACGCGGGTGGCGAGCCGGACCACCGGCAGCCGCCCCGCGGCGGGCGAGGCGGCCAGCACCACGTTGCCGTACCGGCGCCCGCGCAGCATCCGCCGATCGGCGACCAGGCACACGTCGGCGAGGACCGCGCGTAGCGTGGCCACCTGCGCCCGGGTGTGCGCCAGCGGCGGCAGATCGGTCAGGTTGATCAGATAGAGGCCGTCCGGGCGCAGCACCCGGGCCACCTGCGCGGCGAACTCGAGCGCGGCCACGTGCGGCGGCATCCGCGCCGCCCGGTACACGTCGGCCACCACCACGTCGTACGCCCCGGACGGCTCCCCGGCGAGCGCCTCCCGGGCGTCGCCGAGCGCCACCACCACCTCCGGCGGCAGCGGCGGCAGCTTCCGCCGGACCAGCTCGACCACGGCCGGATCGCGCTCGATCACCCGCTGCGCCGAGCCGGGCCGGGTGCGCGCGAGCCAGCGCGGCAGCGTGAGCGCGCCGCCGCCGAGGTGCAGCGCGGTCAGCGCCGCGCCGCGCGGGGCGGCCACGTCGATCGCGGCGGCGATCCGCCGCACGTACTCGAAGTGCAGGTACCGGGCGTCGGCCACGTCCACGTACGACTGCTCGACCCCGTCGGCCAGCAGCGTGCGCCCGGACGGGCGGGCCGGGTCCACCACGATCTCCAGGGTCTCGGCGTCGTCGTGCTCCACGGCGGGACACGGTACCGCGCGGCCACGGGCGGCCCCGGCCCGCGTGGGACCGGGGCCGTCCCGCCGCCGGCTCAGCCGGCCGCCATCCCGGCGCCGGCCTCGTCGACTGCCGCGTCCACCCGGTGCGCGAGGTCCACGTCCGCCGCCGTCACGCCGTCGACCTGCTGGGTCCGGACCGTCAGCACGGCGCTGTCCGGGTCCGGCCGCCCGATCTGCGGCGACCGTCCGACGTCGGACTTGAGCCGGTCCAGCCGGTCGAGCACCCGGTCCAGGTTGCCGCCGGGCAGCTCGATCGTGCGCACGAGCGACCGCCGGTCGCTGGACCAGTAGGGCAGCGTCGCGAGCGCGTCGCGCAGCTCCGCCTCGGTCAGCGGCGCGGTGGCCGAGGACGCGCCCACCAGGCCGCCGCCGAAGTCGGTCGGCCCGAGCAGGTCACGCAACTCGTCGGGTACGCGCAGCGACTCGACCAGATCCGCGTCGGCCTCGGCGAGCGCGCCGAGCGTCGCCTCGGCCTGGTAGCGCGCCTGCTCCGGGGTGAGGCGGCTGTACCGGCCGACCTCGGCCAGGAAGCCGGGCAGGTCGCGGCGGGGTTCCATGCCGTACACCGGCACCACGTCGTGCAGGGTCAGCGGCACCGCCTCCAGCAGCCGCTCCCGTTCCGCCTCGTCCAGCGCCTGGGCCAGGGCCAGCACGGTGCCCTCCGCCGCGACCTTGGCCGTGGTGAAGTCCACCCCGGCGCGCCGGCTCACGTCGTCGACGAGATCCCGGTAGCTCATCGAGATCCCGGGTGACGGCGCCGGGTCCGGCAGCGGGCGCTGCTGCTCCGCGACGGCGACCGGCGGCGGCGCGGGGCCACCCCGGGTGCTGTCCGGCTTGTGCCGTCCGGCCGGCGGCGGGCCGGACCGGTCGTGCTGGTCCAGCGAGGTGACCTGCTTGGACGCGCTCAGGCTGGCACCGGTCTGGCTCGGCCGCAGCCCTCGTTCGCGGGCCTCGCGGGCCAGAGCCCGCCGGCGCTGGTTGTCGCCCTCCATCTGCTTGCGCATCGTCGCACCTCGTTCCTGGGTCGGTTTGCGCTTGCGCCGACCGGGTTCCCGGCGCTGCCGGGAAGGTAACGGCGGACCGCCCGGCGGACGCTTCACTCGCTGCGGGTGAGGAGCGCTCACCCCGGCGGGCGGCAGGCTCGGACGGACCGGACAACTTCCGACGCACGCGGAAGGGCAGGTCGACATGAAACGGATCGTGGAGATCGTCCCCGCTCGTCCCGGCTGGTACGCCCGCTGGCGGATCGGCCCGGACGCCACCCGCTCCTACCCGGTGACCCTCTGGGCCCTGCTGGAGCACCACGACGGCAGCGGACGCGAGGTGGTCGGCGTCGACTGTGTCGGGCAGTGGCCCGGGGCGGACGACGACGACATGAGCGGGGACTTCGTCCGTTACCTGTTCCAGACGCCTGATTCCGGCGCGCCGGAGGACGTCGAGCCTCCGCTCGCGGGGCAGTCGCGCGACGGGGCGCCGCACCGGCAGACCGCGCCCGCCGCCTGAGCCATCCTCCCGGCCCCCGGCCCCTGGTCCCAGGGTCGGGGGCCACCCCTGTCCACCGGATGCCCCGCCGGCGCAGCCGGGTCGGGTCAGCCCACCTCGCGGACGCCGCCGGTCAGGTCGCGCGGCGGGGCGGCCAGCAGCTCGGCCAGACCGGTGCGGTCCAGCAGGTGCTTGATCTGCGGGTTCAGGTTGAACAGGCGGATCGCCCCGGTGCCGGCTCGGTGGATCACCACGAGCGCGCTCAGGCCGGAGGAGTCGCAGAGGTCCACCCCGGCGAAGTCGAGTTCCAGCTCCTGGTGACCGTCGCGGCGCAGCTCCGCCACGGCCTCGACGAGTTCCGGCGCGGTGTCGAAGTCCAGCTCCCCGGCCAGCCGCACCCGGGCGGAGCCGGCTGCGAGCCGGTCCACCTCGACGGTCAACGTCTGGGAGGGCACGTTTCCATGTTCCCAGCCGGGCACCGGCGGGAAACCCCCGGGGTCACGCGGACGCGGCCGAACCCGGCGCGAGGTGGCCGGGTGCGTCGTCGACCGGCGAGCGGTCGAGCAGGCCGGTGACGCCGGTCAGGTCGAGGATCGTCTCCAGGAAGCGCGGCACCGCGCGCAGCTCGATGACGGTGCCGGCCTGCTGGCCCTCCCGCCAGGCGTGCACGATCACGGACAGGCCGGTGCTGTCCATGAACTGCAGGTCGCCGAAGTCGAACACCAGCGTCGTCGGCCTCCCGGCGAGCAGCTTGTCGATCTCGGCGCGCAGCGGGGCGGCCGTGGCGTACGCGAGGTCACCGCCGACGACGACCACCGGGACGGCCGGGTCGGATCGATCCACGGAGATGCTCAGCGGGCTCGCCTCGGGCCTTCTCCGTTGAGGAACCACGTCATGCCTTTCCGCGGGGCTGCCGGCCGGGACCGGGATGACAGGATCGTAACAACAGCGGCATCACCTCGCTGGATGCGCGAGCGGGCCGGCACCGCCGTGAGGTGGCGGTCCCGCCATTCCGGCGTAGGGTGGGCGGTGAGACGTGACCACAGGCGCCAGGTCCGGCGCCCCCGGGTGCCGACGAGGAGAGTGGGGCTCAGCTGGTGACTGCTGCCGACGTCAGGGGTGCCGACCCGGGCGACGGACGGATCTCCACGCCGAGTGCCGCACGGGCTCCGGCGTGGTCCGCCGCCGCGCCGGTGCCGTCCGCCCTGCCGCCGCTGGCAGCCGACCGCGACCTCACCGTCCCGAACTGGTCCGAGGTGGTCGAGCACTTCCGCGAGGGCCTGGTCGTCTGCGACGCCGACGGTGTGGTCCAGCACGTGAGCCCGGTCGCGGAGCGGCTGATCCCCGAGGTGACGCCCGGTGAGCTGCTGGCCGCCGCCGGGCCGGCCCCGCTGCGCGGCGACGGCCCGGCCGAGTTCACCCACCGCGGTCGGCGGCTGCGCGTACGCCCGGTCGCGTTGTCCCACCGCCGTCGCTGCTGGTACGTCGACGACGTCACCGAGAGCGTCAGCCGGGCCGACGCGCTGCTCGCCGAGCGGGCCCGCTCGGCGTTCCTCGCCGTGGTCGGGGAGAAGCTCGGCAACCCGCTGCACCCGGACCGGGCCGCCGCCGCCGTGGTGCGCCTGGCCGTGCCCACGGCGGCCGACGTGGCGGTCCTGGTGCTCGCCCCCCGCTCCGGCCGCGCCCGCTGGTGGCGGGCGGTACGCGCGGACGACCGGCCGCCGGTGGTGGACAGCGGGATGCTGCCCGCCCCGGCCCTGCCCGCGGCCATCGAGGCCGGCCTGTCCGGCGGCGAGCCGCACGAGCTGGACTGGCTGGTCGAACAGGCCGCCGAGGCGGGCTGGCTGCCCGGTCTGGACGCCTCCGGCGCGACCGCCCGGGTGGTGCCGCTGCCCGGCCGGGAGGCACCGGCCGGCGCGCTGCTGGTGGCCCGGCGGGCGGACCGCTGGTACGACGAGGCCGACGTGGACCTGGTCCGCGCGTTCGCGGCCCGGGCCGGCGCGGCGCTGACCACCGCCATGCTCTACCGCGACCAGGCCGAGGTCGCCGACACGTTGCAGGCCAGCCTGCTGCCGGTCGAGCCGGCTCCCGCGTCCGGCGTGCAGTGGGGCACCGCGTACCGGCCGGCGCAGGCGGGGCTGCGCATCGGCGGCGACTTCTACGGCTCGCACCGGCTCGCCGACGGCGGCTCGGTCTTCTTCCTCGGCGACGTGTCGGGCAAGGGCGTGGAGGCGGCCGTGTTCACCGGCCAGCTCCGCCAGTGCCTCCAGGCGCTGCACCGGGTCGAGAGCCAGCCGGGGCGGCTGCTGAAGCTGCTCAACGACGCGCTGCTGGAGACCACGCAGGCGCACGGGCAGGGCCGGTTCGCCACCATGGTGCTCGGCGTGGCCCGGCCCGACCGCGACGGCGGCCTGACGCTGACCCTGGCCGGCGGCGGGCACCTGCCGCCGCTGGTGCTGCGGGAGTCCGGCGAGGTCGAGGTGGTGCCGCTGCGCGGCATGCTGATCGGCGTGGTGCCCGATCCCCGCATCGGCGAGGTGACGGTGCAGCTGGCGCCGGGGGAGACCTGCCTGTTCTACAGCGACGGGGTGACCGAGGCGCGGGGCGGGCTACGCGGCGACGAGCAGTTCGGCGCCGAGCGGCTGCTGAACGCCGTGAGCGGCTGTCACCGGATGCCGGCGCCGGCGCTGGCCGAGCGGGTCGAGCAGGTGACCTGCGACTGGCTCGCGCACGGCGACCACGACGACATCGCCGTGCTGGCGCTGCGGGCCACCGGCCCGGCCGGGCGGGCGTCGCGGCACCTGCACGCCGTGCCGGACCTGGCCGGGACCGAACGAACGAGGGAGCTGTCCGCGTGACCGTGCCGACCGTCGGGGCCGACCCGGGCCACGCCTTCGCCAGCTATCTGGAGTGCCTGGCCGACGCCGACGAGTCCGCCGCCGTGGCGGTGGCCCGTAGGCTGCTGGAGGCGGGCGTGCCGGCCGAGCGGGTGCTGCTGGACCTGGTCGCCCCGGCCCAGGCCGAGGTGGGCGACCGCTGGGCCCGTAACGAGTGGAGCGTCGCCCAGGAGCACGCCGCCACCCACATCAGCGAGCGGGTGGTGGCCGCGGTGGCCGCGTACGCCGATCCCTGCCCGACCCGGGGTCGGATCGTGGTGGCCTGCATGGACGGTGAGTGGCATGCGCTGCCGGCCCGGCTGGTGGCCGAGGTGCTGCGGCTGCGCGGCTGGCAGGTCGTCTTCCTCGGCGCCAGCGTCCCGGCCGCGCACCTGGTGTCCTACCTGCACCGGTACGACGCGGAGGCGGTCGCGCTCGCGTGCGCCCTGCCGATGCGCCTGCCGCACGCCCACCGGATGGTGGAGGCGTGCCGCCGCTCCGACGTGCCGGTGGTGGTCGGTGGCCGGGGCTTCGGCGACGACGGCCGCTGGGCCCGCGTGCTCGGTGTGCCGTGGGCGCCGGACGCGCCGGCCGCGGCGGACCTGGTGGCCGACGAGCGGGCGCTGCGCGAGGCGCCGCCCGCGCGGCTGGACCACCTGGCCGACGACGAGTACGCGAGCCTGGTCAAGCGGCGCGGAGAGCTGATCGACAGCGCCCTGGCCGACCTGCGGGAGCGGGTGCCGTCGACCGCGGACTACACGCCCGCGCAGCTCGACTCCACGATCAGCGACCTCGGCTACATCGTGGACTTCCTGGCCGCCGCGCTCTACGTGGACGACGCGACGCTGTTCACCGCGTTCGTCGAGTGGCTGGTGGAGATCCTGGTCAGCCGCGGGGTGCCGGCGGGCGCGGTGGGGCTGACGCTGGAGCACTATGGACAGCAGCTGCGCGACTTCCCGCGCGCGGCGGCCTTCCTCGACCGGGGCCGCGCTCTGGTGGGCGGGCTGTCGGCGGCGGGCCGCTGACGGGCGCCGGGGCGGCCGTCGCATATACTTGCACCACTGCAAGGGTTTCCGGTGGTGGGAGCGAGGGGGGCCACTGTGACGTTCGCCGTCACGTACGCCCAGCGGGACGGGGGCGGCGTCCGCCTCCGGCTGGCCGGCGAGCTCGACCTCGGCACGGCCGCGGAGTTGAACTCGACGATCGACCGGCTGGTCGCCGAGGGGCACCGTGAGCTGCTGCTCGATCTCACCGAACTGACGTTCTGCGACTCCAGCGGCATCGCGGCCTTCGTCCGGGGCGACAATCTCGTCGCCGCCGACGGCGGCTGGCTGCGGCTCACCGGGGCGACCGGCCGGGTGGCCCGGGTGCTCCAGGTGACCGGGCTGGCCGAGGTGCTCCACCACGGCAGCGACACCGCCGACCCGACCGCGCCGGCCGCCTCCTGATCCGGTACATTTCCCCGCCAGCAGCCGGCCGTGCGGCCGGACGCCCTCCTCACCACGAAGCAGGTAAACCGATGGGTCAGACCAGCCCCAGCCCCGTTCGCATCCTGGTGGTGGACGACGACCCGGGCGACGTCCTGATGATCGAGGAGGCGCTCGCCGACTCGGACGTCGACAAGGTCATCGACGTGGTCGCCGACGGCCAGGAGGCGATGGAGTTCCTCCGCCGCGAGGGCCGGCACACCGAGGCGCAGCGCCCGGACGTGATCCTGCTCGACCTGAACATGCCCCGGATGGACGGGCGGCAGGTGCTCGGCGAGGTCAAGGGTGACGAGAGCCTGCGGACCATCCCGATCGTCGTGCTGACCACCTCCAACGCCGACACCGACGTGGTCAGCAGCTACACGTTGCAGGCCAACGCGTACGTGACGAAGCCGATCGACCTGGACGACTTCAACGACGTGGTGCGCCGGATCGACGAGTTCTTCGGGCGGGTGGTCGTGCTCCCGAAGCACCCGTAGGGGCGGGAAGTCCGGGCCACCGCATCCTGAACATTTTGCGGGAACGGCCGCGCCCGGGAGTGCCCGGACCGCAGGATCGGCAGGTGGGGACGCACACCGGCTGCCTGGGGGGCGACGCATGAGGTTCTCGGTGGTGGAGACCGGCTACGACAGACGTCAGGTCGACGCCTGCCTGGACGAGCTGAGCCTGCGGCTGGGGCGGCTGGCGGCGCGTGCGGAGGGCGCCGCAGGGGCCGGCCGGGAGTGGGACCAGATCCGGTCGGACGCCCTGCACCTGTGCGACTTCCTGCATCGCCGTGCCGCCCCGGTCGAGGCGGGCCCGTCCCGCCCGTCGGCCGCCGAACGGGAGGCCGCGGAGCTGCTGGCGCAGGCCCGCGCCGAGCTGGAGGCCGCGCGCGAGGAGGCCCGCCGGCTGCGGGAGGAGGCGTACGCCGAGGCGGTGCGGGCGCGCCGCGAGTTCGAGGCGGCCCTGCTGGCGCGCCGGCGCCGCGAGTCCCGGGTCGACGAGATCCTGGCCGGGGCACGGGGTGAGCGGGTGGCGGTGGACACGCCCACCGCCGCGGCGAGCGTACGGCCCGGTGGCGCCGGGCGCAGCGCCGCCTGATTCGCGCCGGGTCAGACCAGCGCCGCCACCACGGTCGTGGCGCGCTTCTCGTGCCGGGCGTACGCGTCGGGGTAGGCGGACACCTGCACCGCCTGGGCGGCGGCGGTGACGCTCATGTCCTCCCAGCCCGGCACCTCGCGCAGCGCGGCGTAGAAGGCGCGGGCCGCGTACGCCGGCCGCATGAGCTGGGCGACCGTGCCCCAGCCGCTGCTGGGGCGCTGCTGGAACAGCCCGACCGAGTCGTGGTCGGATCCGCTGCCCTGGTGCGGGTGGTCGAAGGACTCCGGCAGCACGTCGCTGGCCAGGTTGTAGAGGTTGCTCTCCTGCATGGCGGTGGCCACGGCGACGACCAGGGCCCGGCGGGGCATCTTCATCTCCCGGCCCACGTCGACGATGGCCTTGGCGTTGTCCATCTGCCGCTGGTCGAGCCCGGCGACCGGCCGGGGGCGCTCGGGCGGCACGGGCTTGCGCGGCGGCTTCTTCGTGGCGGGGGTGGCGCTGGGCGTGGGAGCCGGCGGCGGCAGGGCCGCGGCGGCCGGTGGCGCGACCCGGGTGAAGTCGCGGGAGGCGCGCTGGTCGGCGGCGGCCCGGTCGGCGACCGCCTCGCGTACCTCCAGGTGCGCCGGGCCGGTCTCGCCGACGCCGGCCACGCCGATCAGGCCGAGGCAGCAGGTGACGCCGGTGGCCACCGCGATCCGGCCGGGTACGGACCGGGCCGGTCCGCGCCGTGGCGGTTCCGGGGCGCGGTGACGTCCCACTCTCCGTTCGGCTGATGCCGGGTCAATCGTTCGGCGAACCGGGCGGTTGGCGGGCAACGGCTGATGATCGGGGTGGTCGGGATGCACCCGCCGAGGCTAGAAAGCTTCCGGCCCTTTGCCATCGGGGTGATTGGTGGCATGCGCCACAATCTGCCGGATTCGCGGGTGGCATTCGGGGTGGCGGATCATGAAAACCGCCAACCTCGCGTACCCGGAAGAATGCCTATGTCGGTTTCGACGGTGTGAAACGGACGTCGGGGCGAGCCGGTGGCGGGGTACGCCCAGATCCTCCGTTCGGCCGAGGGTGCCCTGGTCGGGCGGCCCCCGTCCGGCGGCGGTCCGCCGACGACCGGGATCGACTGCTCACGATCCGGCGCCAGGGCTGTGGATCATGGCGAGGCCGCCGCGCGACGACCGGGGCGCTCGATACGATTCCGACGGTGACGGAGCGGATGGTCGACGAGCGCCCGCCCGGCCCCCGCAGCCGGCGCGGCACGATCCTCGTCGTCTGCGCCGTGCTGCTCGCGCTGCTGCTGGCCGGGCACCGGGCGGTGCCGAACGTCAACGGCCTGGGCAGCCTGGTGGACAGCGTCACCCCGCTGCTCGGGATCGCCGTACCGCTGCTCGCGCTCGCGGCGCTGCTGCGCCGCTCCCGGCCGGCGTTGCTGGCGGTGCTGCTGCCGGCCGTGGTCTGGGCCGGGCTCTACGGCCGCGCGTGGCTGCCCCCGGCCGCCGGCGCGGACGGCGCCGCGGTCCGCGTGGTCAGCCAGAACCTGCGCGAGGGCAACCCCGACCCGGCCGCCACCGACGGCGCGCTCACCGGCGACGCCCCGGACCTGATCGGGCTCCAGGAGGTCGCCGACGGCGACCGGGTGGCGCCCGTGCTGGCCGAGCGCTACCCGCACCGGGCGGTGGTGTCGACCGTCGCGCTGTGGAGCCGGTGGCCGATCCGCGAGGCGCACGGCGTCGACACCGGGCTGGGCTGGGACCGCGCGCTGCGGGCCGTGGTCGCCGCGCCCCGGGGCGACCTGACCGTGTACGTGGTCCACCTCGGCTCCGCGCGGGCCGGGCACACCGCCACCCGGGACCAGACCGTCGCCGCGCTCGCCGACGCCGTGCGCGCCGACCCGGCCGACCGGCTGGTGGTGCTCGGCGACCTGAACACCGCCACCACCGACCGGGTCTTCGACCCGCTGACCCGGCTGCTCGGCGACGCCCAGGCCGAGGCCGGGCAGGGATTCGGCTTCACCTGGCCGGCGGAGCTGCCGGTCACCCGCCCCGACCACGTCCTCTACCGGGGACTGACGCCGACCGCCGCCGGGGTGCTGCGCACCCCGGACAGCGACCACCGGGCGGTGACCGCCGGCTTCCGCTGGTGAACGCTCAGTGCCGGCCGTTCTCCGCCGGGGTCACGGTGAGCCGGTGCCGGCTCGGGTCGCCGCTGGAGAACGGCCAGAGCCGGTCGGCGTACGCCACCAGGTCGGCCAGCTGGTCCCGGGTCAGTCCCGCCGAGGAGATCTCGGCGTGCACGTCGGCCCGGTAACGGCCGTCGTCGTCGCGGCCCAGCTTCGCCTCGGCGGTCACCTGCACGGTGTGCGCCTCGTCGGTGATCTCCCCGGCCGCCTCCACCGCCGCGTGGTGCAGGCAGGAGGCGAACGCCGCGGCCAGGAGCTGCTCCGGCGTCAGACCGGTGCAGTGCGGCGCCAGCGGGGACGCCAGGGCGGAGGAGAGCCCGCCGTCGTCGGTGCGTACGTGACCGCCCGCCGCGGTCGCCGTGGCCGTCTCGGCCAGCCAGGAACTCGGATCCGGCATCGCGTTCCTCCCGTCACTCACCGGACCGCGTTCCCGGACCCCGAGCGGCGAAACCGCGCCCGGGCAGGCAGTAGGAGCGCTCAGCCGGCCCGGCCGCCCGGCGCGGAGTCGACGGCCATCGCCTCGGTGGCCTCGGCGGCGGCCCGGCTGGTCCACGGCGACACCTGCGGCGCGCGCTGCCGGGGCAGCACCGCGGTCATCGGCACGTAGACCCGGGCGTCCACGGCCTCGGCCAGCAGCAACGCGGCCATCGGGCTGGTCGGCCGGGCGCCCGGGTCGGCGTCGAGGCAGCGGCGGCACAGCTCGGCCACCTCGCCCGGCAGACCGGGAATCTCGGGCAGCGGGCGGGGCGGCCGGCGGCGGCGCGACCCGAGCAGCTGGGTGGTGCTGCCCGCCTCGTACGGCAGCTCGCCGGTGAGGCAGTAGTACAGCAGCACGCCGAGGGCGTACATGTCGGCGGCCGGGGTGGCGGGCTGCCGGTCGAGCTGTTCCGGCGCCAGGTACGCCGGGGTGCCCACCACGACGCCGTCCGGTGTGTGGTCGGTCGCGCCGGCCGGGGTGGCGATGCCGAAGTCGAGCACCTTCACCCCGCACGGGGTGAGGATCACGTTCGCGGGCTTCACGTCCCGGTGCACGATCCCGTGCGCGTGCGCGGCGGCGAGCGCGGCGCACACCTCGGCGCAGACCCGCACCGCGATCCGCCAGTCCAGCGGCCCGTTGCGCAGGTGCGCGGCGAGCGTCTCGCCCTCGGCCAGCTCCATCACGATGTACGGCACCGGCCGCCCGTCCGGCAGCGTCGCGGTGCCGAAGTCGTGCACGCTCGCCACGTTCGGGTGCACCAGCCGCGCCGCCGAACGCGCCTCGGCCCGGATCCGTTGCACCGAGCCGGCGTCGCCGTCGAGCGCGGGCGAGATGAGCTTCACCGCGACGGTCCGGTCCAGCACGCGGTCGTGCGCGCGCCACACCTCCGACATGCCGCCCAGGCCGGCCCGCTGTTCGAGCTCGTACCGCCCGCCCAGCGTCCTCATCGCCCACTCCTCGCCTCGTCCGGTGCCCTCCGGTCCCGCTACCCGGCCCCGGAGCTGTGCAAACCGCAGAGGGTTCGCACCGCGGCGGGGTAGCTTCGCGGCGAGGGCGTCGACGGACGGAGGGCAGCGGTGGCCGTGGTGCGCGTACGGTTCGTCGGCGGGCCGGCCGACGAGCTGACCCGGGAGCTGCCCGCCGGGCCGGACGGCGCGCCGCCGCCCCGGTGGGTGCTGCGTCATCCGGAGGAGCCGGCCGAGGGGGTGGCCGACCACCTCTACGAGCGCGACGACCGCGCGTCGCCCGGTGGCTGGACGATGCGGTACGTGCACACGTTCCCGTTCGGAGCGACCGAGTGAGGTCCCGCAGCGGCCGGACGCGAGGCGTCAGGCCGGCCGGACGCCGGTGGTGCCGAGGATGACCGAGGCGACCAGCTCCGGGTCGTCGTGCATCGGCACGTGCCCGCAGCCGGGCAGGTCCAGGTGCCGGGCGCCGGGCAGCCGGGTACGCGCCAGCGCGGCCTGCCGGTACGGCAGGATCCGGTCCCGCGTACCCCACGCGACGGTCACCGGCACGGTCGGCGCGCCCGCGTAGGCGTACCCCCGTCCGGCGCGGGCGACGGCGCGGAACGCCCGTGCCTGGCGCAGCGCCCGGGCGTCGGCGAGCGCGTCGTCCAGTGCCATCCGGTTGGGCCGCGCCAGGATCATGCCCATCGCCAGCATGCGCAGCGCGGGCGCGGCGAACAGGCGGCGCAGCACCGGCTCGGGCAACCGGGCCGCGTTGCGGTGCAGGGAGAGCACGGTCAGCGCCCAGCGCAGCTCCCGCGCGGTGCAGAACCCGGCCGGCGACAGCGCGGTGGCCGACGAGACCACCCCGAGCGCGGCCAGCTCCAGCGCGATCGCGCCGCCGAGGCTGTTGCCCGCGACGTGCGGGCGCTCCAGCCCGAACGCGGCGAAGAGTTCGGCCATGGCCGCGGCGAGGCCGGGCATGTCGGCGGGCAACCCGGCTGCGGGCACCGGGGAGCGGCCGAAGCCCGGCAGGTCGACGGCGATCACGTCGTGCGCCTCGGCGAGGCGGTCCATCACCGGCCGCCAGGCGGCCCAGTGGTGACCGATGCCGTGCAGCAGCACCAGGGCGGGCCCGGCGCCGCGCCGCTCGTAGACGACCTCCAGCGGCGTGGTCACGGCCGCCCCTGCGGCGTGCTGACGCCGAAGCCCCGGCCCAGCGCCCGGGACTGCTCCTCGATCAGCGGCACGGTGGCCCGGGCGGTGCGGCCCACCAGCCGGTCGGCCAGCGGGCTGACCAGCACCGATCGCATCGCCTGCACGCCGGCCACGGCGCGCGGCACGTACACCCGGCGGCTGCGGCGCTCGATCGCCCGGACGAACGCCTCGGCGCACTCGGTCACCGTGGTGGTGCGCCGCAGCGGCCAGGGCAGCTTCGCCAGCGCCGTTTCGAAGGCCGGCAGGTCGGCGCGCGCCTCGCGGACCAGGTCGGTGTCCACCCACGACGGATGGGCGGTGCCCACCGCCACGCCCCGGTGGGCCAGCTCCAGCCGGACCGCGTTGCCGAACTGCTCGACCCCGGCCTTGGAGGCGCAGTAGGCGGCCATGCCGGGCAGCGCGGCGAACGCCGCGGCCGAGGAGACGATCAGCAGGTAGCCGCCCCGGTCGACGAGCGCGGGCACGGTCGCCGCCGCGGTGCGCATCACCCCGATCAGGTTGACCTCGACGGTACGCACCAGCGCCTCGACGTCGCCGACGGCGATCGTGCCGCGGTTGGCCACCCCGGCGTTCGCCACCACCGCGTCGATCCCGCCCAGCGTCGCCAGTGTCCCGTCCACCGCCGCCGCGAGGGCGTCCTGGTCGGTCACGTCGGCGGCGAACCAGGCGTGCCCCGGGCCCAGCTCGGCGGCGAGCGCGGCGAGCCGGTCGGGTTCCAGCCCGACGAGGGACAACCGGGCACCGCGGGCGGCCGCGAGCCGGGCGGTGTGCTCGCCGATGCCCCGGGCCGCGCCGGTCACCAGCACCACCTTGCCGGCCATTCGGCCGGACACACGACCATCGATGGACATGCCGGGAAGTTACCACCGGGTAGCCCGGGTGCGGAAGACCCGGCGGCGCCTGCCCGGATCGCCACCGTACGGCGCGCACAGCTGGTACACAGGATCGGGACAGCCCGGCGACAGCGGGTCCGCCCACGATGGGGGCATGGTCATGAACGCGCAGTCCGCGCAGGGCCGCATCGAACTGCGCCGACCGGACGGCGAACCGGTGCGGGTGCTCGTCGTCGACGACGAGCCGACACTCACCGACCTGCTCTCGATGGCCCTGCGGTACGAGGGCTGGCAGGTCGCCACCGCCGGAAGCGGCATGGCGGCGGTCACCACCGCCCGCCAGTTCCGCCCGGACGCCGTGGTGCTCGACGTGATGCTGCCCGACCTGGACGGCTTCCAGGTGCTGCGCCGCCTGCGCGAGCAGTCCCCGAGCGTGCCGGTGCTGTTCCTCACCGCCCGCGACGCGGTGGAGGAACGCGTCGCCGGGCTCACCGTCGGCGGCGACGACTACGTCACCAAGCCGTTCAGCCTGGAGGAGGTGATCGCCCGGCTGCGCGCGCTGCTGCGCCGCTCCGGATTCGCGGTCGCCGCCCGCCAGGAGGCGGTGCTCACCGTCGGCGACCTCACCCTCGACGAGGACAGCCACGAGGTACGCCGCGGCGACGACCTGATCACCCTCACCGCCACCGAGTTCGAGCTGCTGCGCTACCTCATGCGCAACCCGCGCCGCGTGCTCAGCAAGGCGCAGATTCTCGACCGGGTGTGGAACTACGACTTCGGCGGCCAGGCCAACGTGGTCGAGCTGTACATCTCGTACCTGCGCAAGAAGATCGACGCGGGCCGCGCGCCCATGATCCACACCCTGCGCGGGGCGGGCTATGTCCTCAAACCCGCCGAGTGACAGGCGCGGCCGGCTGCGCCGCCGCCTGGCCGGCTGGTCGCTGCGCCGCCGCCTGGTGCTCGCCGTGGTGGCGCTGCTCGCGCTGGTCAGCGTCGGCATCGGCGGCCTGACCACAGTCGCGCTGCGGCACTTCCTGGTCGACCAGATCGACAACCAGCTCACCTTCGGCGACCGGCGGCCCGCCGACTTCGAACGCTGGGCCCGCCGCGGCATCGACCCGCCGCGCCCGGACCAGCGGCCCGCCCCGCCGGACTCCGACGAGGTGGCGCCGGACCCCCCGGGCGGCTTCCCGCCGGGCTCCATCGCGGTCCGGGTGCCCGCCACCGCCGAACCCGCCGGCCGGGTCCGCTCGGAGAGCGGCGGCAGCGAGGAGGTGCCCGCCGCCGACCTGACCGCGCTGGCCCGCGTACCCGTCGGCGACCGCCCGCACACCGTCTCCGTCGGCGACCGGGGGGACTACCGCGCGATCGCGCTGCCGTCGCCGCGCGGCGACGGCGACGTGCTGGTCCTCGCGATCCCGCTGGCCCAGGTCGACGACACCGTCATGTGGATGCTCGTCGCGCAGGCCGGGGTGATCGGCGCCGGACTGGTCATCGCCGGCGCCCTCGGCCTGCTCATCGTCCGGGCCACGCTGCGGCCGCTCAACCGCGTCGCCGCAACCGCCGCCCGGGTCACCGAACTGCCGCTGGACCGCGGCGAGGTCGCCCTGTCCGTGCGGGTGCCGGCCGCCGACACCGACCCCCGCACCGAGGTCGGGCAGGTCGGCGGCGCGCTCAACCGGATGCTCGGCCACGTCGCCGCCGCGCTCGCCGCCCGGCAGGCCAGCGAGACCCGGGTACGCCAGTTCGTCGCCGACGCCAGCCACGAGCTGCGCACCCCCCTGGCCGCCATCCGCGGGTACGCCGAGGTGGCCCGCCGGGGCCGCCAGGAGGTGCCGCCCGACGTGGCGCACGCGCTGCGCCGCGTCGAGTCGGAGAGCACCCGGATGACGAGTCTCGTCGACGACCTGCTGCTGCTGGCCCGGCTGGACTCCGGCCGCCCGCTCGCCGCCGAGCCGGTCGACCTGACCGCCATGGCGGTCAACGCGGTCAGCGACGCGCACGTCGCCGGCCCCGGCCACCGCTGGCAACTCGACCTACCCGACGAGCCGCTCACCGTCACCGGCGACGCCCACCGGCTGCACCAGGTGCTGGCGAACCTGCTGGCGAACGCGCGGGTGCACACCCCGGCCGGCACCACCGTCACCGTCCGGCTCGCGCCCGCGCCCGGCGGCGTCGAGCTGCGCGTCACCGACGACGGGCCGGGCATCCCGGAGCAGTTGCAGCCGGAGGTCTTCGAGCGGTTCGCGCGCGGCGACAGCTCCCGCTCCCGCGCGCAGGGCAGCACCGGCCTGGGCCTGGCCATCGTCGCCGCCGTGGTGGAGGCGCACCACGGCCGGGTGGACGTGGTCAGCCGGCCCGGCCACACCGCGTTCACGGTCTGGCTGCCGGGATCCACAGCCGACGCATAGGCGGCTCACGGGAGCGGGCCAGCGGACCCGCCGAGGCTTGCCGGCATGGACAGAACCGAGAGCCTGCTGACCGCGCCCGCGGCCGGACCACCCGGCACCGAGCCGGCCCCCGTGGCCGTACCCCCGGAGACCCGCACCGGCTCCGATCCGCGCTGGGCCCGGCCGGCCCTGCTCGGCCTGCTGGTCGTGACCGCCCTGCTCTACCTGTGGGGACTGGGTGCCTCCGGCTGGGCCAACGCGTTCTACTCGGCCGCCGTGCAGGCCGGGTCGCAGAGCTGGACGGCGTTCTTCTACGGCTCGTCCGACGCGGCCAACTCGATCACGGTGGACAAGACCCCGGCGTCGCTCTGGCTGATGGCGCTCTCCGTACGGATCTTCGGCCTGAGCGGCTGGTCGATCCTGGTGCCGCAGGCGCTGCTCGGCGTCGCCTCGGTCGGCGTGCTGTACGCGACGGTCCGCCGCTGGTACGGCCCGGCCGCCGGCCTGCTCGCCGGCGCGGTGCTCGCGCTCACCCCGGTGGCGACGCTGATGTTCCGGTTCAACAACCCGGACGCGCTGCTGGTGTTCCTGCTCGTCGCCGCCGCGTACACGACGGTGCGCGCGGTCGAGACGGCGAGCACCCGGTGGATCGTGCTGACCGGCGTGCTCGTCGGCCTCGGCTTCCTCACCAAGATGCTCCAGGCGTTCCTGGTGATCCCGGTCTTCGCCGGGGTCTACCTGCTGGCCGCGCCGACCGGCCTGGGACGGCGGATCCGCCGGCTCCTGCTGGCCGGGCTCGCCGTGGTCGTCTCCGCCGGCTGGTGGGTGGCGATCGTCGAGCTGGTGCCGGCGAGCGCCCGCCCGTACATCGGCGGTTCGCAGAACAACAGCATCCTTGAGCTGACGCTGGGCTACAACGGCCTGGGCCGCATCACCGGCGACGAGGTGGGCAGCGTCGGCGGCGGTGGCGGCCGGCCCGGCGGGGGAGGCGGCGGACCGTTCTCCGGCCAGACCGGGCTGCTGCGGATGTTCGACACCGAGGTCGGCGGGCAGATCTCCTGGCTGCTGCCGGCCGCGCTGATCCTGCTGGTCGCGGGGCTGTGGCTGGCGGGGCGGGCGCCGCGTACCGATCGCACCCGGGCCGGTCTGCTGCTGTGGGGCGGCTGGCTGCTGGTCACCGGCCTGATCTTCAGCTTCATGTCCGGGATCTTCCACGCGTACTACACGGTCGCCCTGGCCCCGGCGGTCGGCGCGCTCGTCGGCATCGGCGTCACGCTGCTGTGGCGCGCCCGCTCGGCACCGGGGCGGTGGCGCCGGACCGCCGCCACGGTGGTCCTGGCCGGCACGCTGGCGGTCACCGCCTGGTGGTCCTGGCACCTGCTCGGCCGCACTCCCGACTGGCACCCCTGGCTGCGCCCCACGGTGCTGGCCCTTGGCCTGACGGCAGCAGCCCTCCTGGCCGTCTCGGCATTCCTCACCCGCCCTCACCGGACCGTCCCGTCCTCCCCGCCCTCTCCCGGCTCCCCGCCCGCCCCGCCCTCTCCCGGCTCCCCGCCCGCCCCGGTGATCAAGGAGTTTGTGTCCGGAAGCGGCGCTCAGGGTGACCCGAACTCCTTGGTCAACTCCGGGGCGGGGGCGACGGCGGGGCACCGGGCCGGGTTCGCCGGGCGGGTTGTGCGATGGGTCGTGCCGGTGGTGGCCGTCGCCGGGATCGCGGTGGCGCTGGCCGGGCCGGCCGCGTACGCGATGCAGACCGCTGCCACCCCGCACAGCGGCTCGATCCCGAGCGCCGGGCCGGCGGGAGCGGGCGGCTTCGGTGGCCCCGGTGGACCGGGCGGGCGGATGCCGGGCGGCGGGAACGGACAGTTCCCGGGCGGGACCGGGCAGGTCCCCGGCTTCCCGGGCGGCCCGAACGGCACCGGCCCGAACGGCACCGGTCCGAACGGGACGGGTTCGGACGGCACCGGCCAGGACGGCGGGGCGAGCGCCGGCGGATTCCCCGGCTTCCCGGGCGGTGGCCAGGCTCCGGGCGCACCCGGCGGCACCGGCCAGGACGGCGGCACCGGCCAGGACGGCGGCACCGGCCCGAACGGTGGCACCGGGCAGGACGGCGGTGACGGCAACGACGGTGTCTGGCCGGAGGGCGGCACGGGCCGGGACGGCCGGGGACAGCGTGGCGGCATGGGCGGGCTGCTCGACGCCCGCGAGCCGAGCGCCGAGATGACCGCGCTGCTCACCGCCGACGCCGACGACTACACCTGGGTCGCCGCCACGGTCGGCTCGAACAACGCCTCCGGCTACCAGCTGGCCACCGGCCGGCCGGTCATGCCGATCGGCGGCTTCAACGGCAGCGACCCGTCGCCGACGCTCGCCCAGTTCCAGCGCTACGTCGCCGACGGGCAGATCCACTACTTCCTCGGCGGCGGCGGGTTCCGGGCCAACGGCGGCAGCAACGCCTCGGCCGAGATCGCCGCCTGGGTCGCCGAGAACTTCACCGCGACCACCGTCGACGGCGTGACCGTGTACGACCTGAGCAGCGGAAAGCAGGGCTGAGCGATGACTGACACGTACGCGCCCCGGGCCGCCGTGCAGGCGCGGCCCGCCGCCGGCAGCGCGGTGCTCGACGTGGTGGTTCCGGTGTACAACGAGGAGGCCGACCTCGGCCCCTGCGTCCGGCGGCTGCACGCGCACCTGACCGCGCACTTCCCGTACCCGTTCCGGATCACGGTGGCCGACAACGCCAGCGTGGACGGCACTCCGGCGGTGGCGCGGGCGCTCGCCGACGAGCTGCCCGAGGTGGGGGTGCTGCGCCTGGACGAGAAGGGCCGCGGGCGGGCGCTGCGCGCCGCGTGGTCGGCCTCGCCCGCGCCGGTGCTCGCGTACATGGACGTGGACCTGTCCACCGACCTGGCCGCGCTGCTGCCGCTGGTCGCGCCGCTCATCTCCGGGCACTCCGACCTGGCCATCGGCACCCGGCTGGCACGGACCAGCCGGGTGGTCCGGGGCGCCAAGCGGGAGGTCATCTCGCGGGGCTACAACCTGCTGCTGCGCGGTGCGCTCGCGGCGCGTTTCTCCGACGCCCAGTGCGGGTTCAAGGCGATCCGCGCCGACGTGGCGGCCGAGCTGCTGCCGCTGGTCCGCGACACCGGCTGGTTCTTCGACACCGAGCTGCTGGTCCTGGCGCAGCGGGCCGGGCTGCGCATCCACGAGGTGCCGGTGGACTGGGTGGACGACCCGGACAGCCGCGTCGACATCGTCGCCACCGCGCTCGCCGACCTGCGCGGCATCGGGCGGCTGGGCCGGGCGCTGGTGACCGGGGCGCTGCCGCTGGCGCAGTTGCGCGCCCAGCTCGGCCGTGGGCCGCTGCCGGCACCCCCGGCGCAGGTGCCGGTCGGGTTGCCCCGGCAGGTCGCCCGGTTCGCCGCGGTGGGCGTGGCGAGCACGCTCGCGTACCTGCTGTTGTTCCTGCTGGCCCGCGGCCCGCTCGGCGCGCAACCGGCGAACCTGCTGGCGCTGCTGCTCACCGCGGTCGCCAACACGGCGGCCAACCGGCGGCTCACGTTCGGGGTCACCGGGCGCCGGCACGCCGGCCGCCACCACCTCCAGGGGCTGCTCGCGTTCGCGCTCGGCCTGGCCCTGACCAGCGGCTCCCTGGCGCTGCTGCACGCCACCACACCCCCGAGTCGCGGATGGGAGCTGACCGTCCTGGTGGCCGCCAACCTGGCCGCGACGGCCCTGCGCTTCCTCCTCCTCCGCCTGGCCATGCACCACCGCCCCTGACCCCCCGCCCTTCTCGGAACATCCCGTCGATCATGAGGTTGGCGGCGCGACACGCCGGGCGCCGATGCCGTCAACTTCATGATCGACGAGGAGGTGGCAGGGTTGGGGTGTGTACCGGGAGTGGGGAGTGGCGGGGATTCCCGGCGGGGTGCTGTGGAGCAGCGTCTCCGGTGGGGGCGAGACGCGCGTGCTGCCGGACGGGTGCCTGGACCTGCTCTGGTCCAGCCGGTCCGGGCTGCTGGTCGCCGGCCCGGACCGCACCGCGCACCTGTCGCGGTCCGCGCCGGGGGACCGGTGGATCGGGCTGCGCCTGCCGCCGGGGACCGGCCCGGCCGTGTTCGGGGTGCCGGCCGAGGAGCTGCGGGACCGCCGCGTACCGCTGGCCGACCTGTGGGGCCGCCCCGCCGCCGAGGTGACCGAGCAGGTGGAGACGGCGCTCGCCGCGCCGATGCGCGGCGACGGGCCTGACGCCGTCAGCGCTGCCGACGCCCACGCCGCCGCCGTGCTGGTCCGGGTGGCGCAGGTCCGGCTGCGCGCGGCGGGCGGCCCCGACCCGGTCGGCGCGCGGGTCGCCGCCCGCCTGGCCGCCGGGGCCACCGTCGCCGCGACCGCCGCCGAGGTCGGCCTCGGCGAGCGGGCTCTGCACCGGCGCAGCCGGGCCCTGTTCGGGTACGGCCCGAAGACGCTGGCCCGCATCCTGCGGATGCGCCGCGCGCTGGACCTGGCCCGCACCGGCGCGCCGCTCGCCGAGGTGGCGGTGCGCAGCGGGTACGCCGACCAGGCCCACCTGACCCGCGAGGTGCGGGAGCTGGCCGGGGTGCCGCCGACCCGGCTGCTCGCCCCGGCCCGGAGCCGCCCGCACCCGAGCTGAACCGCCGGGAGCCGCGCAGGCGCGCTGGCCGGTCGGGAGTTGACGGGCCGCTGGCTAGTCGGCCGTGGGCAGCGGGGCGAACAGGTCCACGCCGTTGCCGTCCGGATCGTGCAGGACCGCGTACCGCTGGCCCCAGAACGCGTCCCACGGCGGCAGCTCACCGTGGTGCCCGGCGGCGGTCAGCTCCGCGTACCAGCGGTCCACCTCGGCCGGGCCGGCGCACCGGAAGGCCAGGCTCATCCGGTTGTTGCCGCCGGACGGGTCGAACTCGGGATGGAAACTGCGGATCGTCTCGACCGTGTCCCAGGCCAGCCGTACGCCGTTCGGCAGGGTGACCTCGACGTGCCCTTCGGTTTCGGCGCCGGCCGGGATCGGCAGCCCCAGCCGCCGGTAGAAGTCGAGCGTGCGGGCCATGTCGGTGACCACGGCCCCGACCAGATCGAACTGCGGTGTCATGCGGCCACGGTAGGCGTGAGCGGCCCGGCCCGTCTTGAACGGATCGGACGGGGGACGAGTGGCCGGTGTGGCCGCGCGGCCGGTCGCCGAGACGTTACGGTGGGGAACAAGTCCGGCTCCGAGCAATAAAGCTCGCATTCCGGGCGTGCTCCGATGACCGGCGAGGGAAGGAAAGCAGCCGTGACGCATCTGGCCTACCTGGACGCGGGATCCGGCAGTCTCATCGTGCAGGCGGTGGTCGGCGGGGTGGCCGGGGTGGCGGTGGCCGCCAAGCTCTACTGGCGCCGCCTGGTGTCCCGGTTCCGGCGTCAGCCCACCGACCAGGGCCCGGCGGCGTGACGATCCCCGACACCGGCGTCCGCGTCGAACCCGGCTCCTTCCGCGACCCCGGCAACCGGGTGTTCCACCGCGGCGACGAGGTGCTGCGCGGCCTCGACGAACGCTCGGCCCGCGACTGGCGGGCGCTGTCGGTCACCGACTTCTTCCGGCAGGCCACCGCCAGCGGGCAGATCGTCGGCACCGAGGAGCTGACCCCGACCCCGGTCGACGCGCCCTGGACCGCGGTGCTGCGGCACGAGCGGATCCCGTTCGTCTCGCACCCGTACGAGTGGTCGTACGCGATGCTGCGCGACGCCGCGCTGCTGCACCTCGACGTGCTGCGTGCCGCTCTGGAAGCCGGCTTCACCACCAAGGACGGATCGGCCTACAACGTGCAGTGGCGCGGCGCCCGGCCCGTCTTCATCGACGTCGGCTCGTTCGAGGCGCTGCGCGACGGCGAACCCTGGGCCGGCTACCGGCAGTTCTGCCAGACGCTGCTGTACCCGCTGCTGATCCAGGCCCACCTCGGGCTGGACTTCCAGCCGTTCCTGCGCGCCCGCGTCGACGGCGTCGAGCCGGACCAGATGCGGCGGCTGTTCGGCGGCACCCGGCGCTGGCGGGCCGGCGTGCCCACCCACGTGCACCTGCACGGCGCCATGCAGGCCCGCAACTCCGCCGCGAGCACCACCGACGTCCGCGCCCAGTTGCGCGCCGCCGGGTTCTCCCGCGAGCTGGCGCTGGCCACGGTACGCGGACTGGCGAAACTGGTCCGCCGGCTCGACCACCGGCCCGGCGACAGCCACTGGTCGGACTACCAGCGCACCTGCGCGTACTCGGTGCCGGACCGGCAGGCCAAGGAGGAGTTCGTCGACCGGGCGGTGGCCGCCGTCGGCGGAGGATCGGCGCTGGACCTGGGCGCCAACGACGGCCGGTACGCCCGCATCGCCGCCCGGCACGCCGCGCACGTCGTCGCCGTCGAGCAGGACCCGGCGGTGGTCGACACGCTGTACCGCGCGCTGCGCGACGAGGGCGAGACACGGATCCTGCCGCTGGTGATGGACCTGGCCGACCCGTCGCCCGGCGGCGGCTGGCGCGGCGTCGAGCGGGCCGCGTTCGCCGGCCGGGCCCGCGCGGACACCGTCCTGGCCCTGGCCGTCGTGCACCACCTGGCGATCGGGCGCAACGTGCCGCTGCCCGAGGTGCTCGACCAGCTCACCGCGCTCACCGCCACCGGCGGCAGCCTGGTGGTGGAGTTCGTCCACCCGGACGACCCGATGGCCCGCCGGCTGCTGGCGAACAAGCCCGACGGCCTGTTCCCGGACTACCGGCGCGACGCCTTCGAGGCGCTGCTGGCCCGCCGGGGCCGGGTCGTCGCCCGGACCGAACTGCCGTCCGGCACCCGCACGCTCTACCAGGTGGTGGTGGGTGGCTGAGGACACCCTCGCACCACCCCGGGACCACGCGGCCGGACCCGGACGCCGGGAGCGCCGGCCCCGGTGGCGGGCCGAGGCGGCACGGCTGGCCGAGGTGGCCGCGCTGGTCGGGCTGGTGGTCACCCAGCCGTTGCTCGACGTGCTGGGCCGCAGCCCCGACTTCTTCCTGTTCCACCGCGCCTCCCGGGCGGACGTGCTGCTGCTGGTCGCCCTGATCGCGCTCGCGCCGACAGTGCCGCTCGCGCTGCTCGGCGCGCTCACGCTGCCCGCGGGACGCCTCACCCGGGCCGCCGCGCACACCGCGATCGTGGGCCTGCTGCTCGCCGCGCTGGCGGTCCAGGTCGGCCGGCACGTCACGCCGCTTCGGGGCGTACCCCTGCTGGTCCTCGCCGGTGTGGCCGGAGCGGCGGGGGCGGCCGCGCACCGGCGGTGGCGGGCGCTCCGGCGGGTGCTGCGGGTGGCCGCCGCCGGGCCGCTGGTGTTCGTCGGGTTGTTCCTGTTCGCCTCGCCCGCGTCGGCGGTCGTGCTGCCGCGCGGTGAGGGCGGCGCCGCCGGGGTGGCCGGGGCGGGCGCGCACCCGCCGGTGGTCATGATCGTGCTGGACGAGCTGCCGCTGGTCTCCCTGCTCGGCCCGGACGGCCGGATCGACGCCGAGCGCTACCCGAACTTCGCGGCGCTGGCCGGCGGGTCGACGTGGTACCGCAACGCCACCGGCGTCAGCGGCTGGACGCCCTACGCGCTGCCCGCGATGCTCACCGGGCGCTACCCGGAGCGGGGGGCCGCGCCGCACTACTCGCAGTACCCGGACAACCTGTTCACCGCGCTGGGCGGCCTCTACCGGATCAAGGCCGAGGAGAGCATCACCCGGCTCTGCCCGCCGAGCCGCTGCGAGCAGGCCACCACCCCGGAGCAGGGGCTCGGCGTGCTGGTCCGGGAGAGCGGCCGGCTGCTCGGCCGGATCGCCGCACCGGTGGACAGCCGCATCGACCCGGAGGACTCCTACCGCGAGCGGACCGCTGCCGAGGCCGGGCTGGACGCCGCCGAGCCGGTGCCGGACGACCCGAAGTTCCGCTGGGACACCCTGGACGACAACCAGCCGGCCCGGTTCACCTCGTTCCTGGCCGGGCTGCGCCCCGACACCCGGCCCGCGCTGCACTTCCTGCACCTGCTGATGCCGCACTCGCCGTGGGCGTACCTGCCGTCCGGGGCGCACTACGCCGCGCCGGAGGACCTGCCCAACGACGGCGCCGGCTGGGTCGACCTGGCCCGCGCCCGGCACCTGGCCCAGCTCGGCTACACCGACCGGCTGATCGGCGAGACGCTGCGCACGCTGCGCGCCACCGGCCTCTACGACAAGGCGCTGGTGGTGGTCACCGCCGACCACGGCGTGAGCTTCCGCCGCGACTGGCAGGGCCGGGGGATGGACGCCATCGACCACGCCGCGAACGAGGTGGCCTGGGTGCCGATGTTCGTCAAGGAGCCCGGCCAGCGCGCCGGACGGGTGGACGACCGCAACTGGGAGCACGTCGACCTGCTGCCCACGATCGCCGACGAGACGCACATGAAGGTGCCGTGGCGGATGGACGGCCGGTCGGCGAAGGCGGCGCCGCGCGAGCGGGCCGGCAAGCGCTTCTACGACCGCCCCGGCCAGCCGGTCACCATCACCGGCGGGGTGCCCGCCGCGGTCCCGCCGCCACCGGCCGATCCGCTCGTCGGAACGCGGGTCGGTGACGCGCCGGCCGGCGGCTCCGCCACGGTGGCGAACCGGGCCGCGTTCGACGCGGTCGACCCGGCCGGCGGCGGGCTGCCGGCGCTGGTCTGGGGCACCGTGCCGGACGACGTGCCCGACGGCACCCGGCTCGCCGTGGCGGTCAACGGAACGGTCGGCGCGGTGGTGCCCGTCGTGCCGCCGGACGCCGGTGGACGGCGTTTCGCGGCGCTGCTCGCCGACGACCGGCTGTTCGCCGCCGGAGCGAACCGGCTCGACCTCTACCGGGTCGGTGACGACGGGACGCTGCGGCGGCTCACGCTGTCGTGACGGACCTCCCGAACGTGCCCATGGACGCGCTCCCATCCGGTTTCCGGACCGGCTGGTCGGGAAACAGGTGACGCACACCTCACCCCGAAACCATGACGAGCGGTGTTCTCCGCGCCGTGATTACGGTAGAAGCGAAGGCAATTCAACGAAGATCTTGCCGGCGAAGCGAGGAACAGATGACGGAAGTCAAGCTCGACCACCCCGGTGGGCAGCTGTCGATGCCGGTGCAGTCCGCGGTTGAGGGCCCCGCCGGGATCGGGGTGAGCAAGCTGCTCAAGGAAACCGGGATGACCACGTACGACCCCGGTTTCGTGAACACCGCGTCCTGCTCGTCCGCCATCACCTACATCGACGGTGATGCCGGCATCCTGCGGTACCGCGGTTACCCGATCGACCAGCTGGCCGAGAAGTCCTCCTTCCTGGAGGTCTCCTACCTGCTGATCTACGGCGAGCTGCCGTCCCAGGCGCAGCTCAGCGAGTTCAGCGAGCGGATCCGGCGGCACTCCCTGCTGCACGAGGAGATGCGCCGATTCTTCGACGGGTTCCCCCGCGAGGCGCACCCGATGGCCGTGCTCTCCTCGGCCGTCAGCGCCATCTCGACCTTCTACCAGGACAGCCTGGACCCGTTCGACTCCGAGCACGTGGAGATGTCCACGGTGCGCCTGATGGCGAAGGTCCCGACCATCGCCTCGTACGCCTACAAGAAGTCGATCGGGCAGCCGCTGCTGTACCCGGACAACTCGCTGGGCTACGTCGAGAACTTCCTGCGGATGACGTTCGGCGTACCGGCCGAGCCGTACGAGGTCGACCCGGTGGTGGCCCGGGTGCTGGACATGCTGTTCATCCTGCACGCCGACCACGAGCAGAACTGCTCCACCTCGACCGTGCGGCTGGTCGGCTCCAGCAACGCCAACCTGTTCGCCTCGGTTTCGGCCGGCGTGAACGCGCTGTTCGGCCCGCTGCACGGCGGCGCCAACCAGGCCGTCCTGGAGATGCTCCAGAAGATCCAGGCCGACGGCGGCGACGTCCGCTCCTTCGTGCAGAAGGTGAAGGACAAGCAGGACGGCGTGAAGCTGATGGGCTTCGGGCACCGGGTCTACAAGAACTACGACCCGCGCGCCGCCATCGTGAAGAAGGCCGCCCAGGACGTGCTCGGCCGGATGGCCAAGCCGGACCCGCTGCTGGACCTCGCGGTGCAGCTCGAGGAGATCGCGCTCGCCGACGACTTCTTCGTGTCCCGGCGGCTCTACCCGAACGTCGACTTCTACACCGGCCTGATCTACAAGGCCATGGGCTTCCCGACCAAGATGTTCACGGTGCTGTTCGCGCTCGGCCGGCTGCCCGGCTGGATCGCGCAGTGGCGCGAGATGATCAACGACCCGGAGACCAAGATCGGTCGCCCGCGGCAGATCTACACCGGCGCCACCGAACGGGACTACGTCCCCGCCGAGCAGCGCTGACGCAACCCGGCGAAAGGCCGCCGCCTCCGTCCCGGAGGCCGGCGGCCTTTCCCGTCCCGGCGCCCCGCCCCGCCCGCCCCCCGTCCCCCACCCCGCTCTCGCTGATCTTGCACTCGGTGCCCGGGCATTCCGGGCATTGCGACCGTCCTGAGGGCGCCGAGTGCAAGATCGCGGGGGAGAGGGGCGGGGCGGGGGCGACGGGCGAGGAGCGGGTTAGCGGAGGCCGGCGGCGGTCAGGAGGTTGCCCTCGGGAACGTGCGGGGCCGGGTGACCGTGTTCCATGCGGTGCTGGGCGCGGGCGGCCGTGAACGCCGGGTCGCCGGCGATGGCGGCGGCGTACGCGCCGGCGGTGCGGGACGCGATGGCGGCCCAGCCGTACTGCTCGTGCACCATGGCGCGGGCCCGCCGGGCGAGCGCGCGCGCCCGGTCCCGGTCGGACAGCAGCGCGTGCACCGCCTCGGCCAGCCCGTCCGGGTCGTGCGGGGCGAACGTCATCCCGGTGACGCCCGGCTCGACGATCTCGGCCAGCCCGCCGGTGCGGGCCACCGCCAGCGGCGCGCCCGCGGCGGCACCCTCCAGCGCCACCATGCCGAACGGCTCGTAGATGCTCGGCACCGCGAAGCAGTCCGAGGCGGCCATCACGGCGGGCAGGTCGGTGCCGCCGAGGAACCCGGGCATGCTGACCGTGGCGCCCAGCCCGAGGCGGTGCACCTCGGCCTCCAGGTCGGCCTTGTACGGCCCGTCGCCGACGATCACCGCGCGCAGCCCGGGGTGCCGGTCGCGCAGCCGGGGCAGCCCGGCCAGCAGGTGCTGCACGCCCTTCTCGTACACCAGGCGGCCGGCGAACGTGACCAGCGGGCCGTCGGCGGCGAACCGGACCCGGGCGGCGGCGACCGCCGACGCGGGCACCCGCCAGCGGTGCGGCTCGACGCCGTTGGGGACCACGTCGACCCGGGCGGCGTCCACGCCGAACAGCGCGCCCACCTCGTCGCGCATGTAGCCGGAGCAGACGATCACTCGCCCGGACTCGCCGGCGAGCCAGTGCTCGACGCCGTGGATGGTGCGGTTCATCTCCTCGGGCAGCCAGCCCTGGTGCCGGCCCGCCTCGGTGGCGTGGATGGTGCTGACCAGCGGCACGTCGAGGTGCTCGCGCAGTGTCATGGCGGTGTGCGCGACGAGCCAGTCGTGG
>NZ_JBAKHP010000045.1:0-30770 GCF_036902745.1 Micromonospora sp. CPCC 205554
GATGCACCCGGTACGCCTCAGCGATCTGCCTACCCACCGAGTAGTACGGATGCAACGCCGACAGCGGATCCTGGAAGACCATCGCCATGTCCCGGCCCCGCAGCCGCCGCACCTCCTCCTCACCCAACCCCACCAGCTGACGCCCACCCACCGAGATCTCCCCCGAGATGGTCGTGCGCTTCGCGTTGTGCAGACCCAGAATCGCCAGCGACGTCACACTCTTACCCGACCCGGACTCCCCCACGATCCCCAGCGTGCGACCCCGCTCCACCGCGAACGACACCCCGTCCACGGCCCTGACCACACCGTCCTCGGTGTCGAACCGCACCCGCAGATCCCTGACCTGGAGATAGGGCCCGTCGCCGGATCGCTGCTCCGGCACCTCCGGGCGGTCCGGCTCCCCGGACGGCACCGCCTCCGACCTGCCCATTGACCGCCTCCCCTTCGGTGATGAAGAGAACCTACAGCAAACCCTTGGAGGCGAAAATAAGCTACATCGAGCGGTCTGTCAGCGGTGAGAGCGTAACGACTCGGTCTCCCGTCCGCACGCCCCTCACCTGGGACATTCACGGCCGCGATTGGGCATCTCGGCCTCGTCGTCGCACCCGGGGGTGCGACCATGGTCCCGGTGACGAAGGGACCATTCCTGTCGGCACGAGGTGGAGGCGACCATGACCGCGGCGGTGTTCGGCCACGACGGCCCGTGGACCGAAGAGGAGTACCTCGCCCTCGGCGAGACGCGGCAACGTGTCGAACTCTTCGACGGGAGCCTGCACGTGACACCGGCACCGACTCCGCGGCACCAGCGAATCCAGCGGAACCTCGGCAATCTGCTGGAGGCCGCAGCCCGCAGCGTCGGCCTGGAACTGCTGGAGACGGTGAACGTCCGGCTCCGGCCGGGCCGCATACCGATTCCCGACCTGGTCATCACCGAGTCGATCGACTTCGACGAGCCGATGATCGAGGCGCGGGACGTGCGGCTCGTGTGCGAGGTCATCTCACCCGGCAACGCGGCGACCGACAAGGTGCTCAAGATGCACTACTACGCCGCCGCGGGCATCGAGTGGTACCTGCTGGTGGAGCAGGAGACCGGCACGCTGCACCTCCACCGGCGGCAGGGCCGGCACTACCGGGAGGTGTCGGTGACCAAGCCCGGTTCCGTGCTGGAGCTGGCCGAGCCCGTCCGGGCCACGATCCGGCCGGAGGATCTCGTCCCCTGACGGATGTCGGCGCGCTCGCCTAGGGTCGGGCGCATGAGCGAGCGTCAGCGAGCGAATCATCGGGGCGGCGCGAAGGTGCCTCATGCCGGCACGCAGCGCAGCGGAGCACCGGCATGAGCGAATTCGACGCGGCGACCGCCGCCGTCCAGGCCGCTCTCGACGCGGGCGCCCGGTACGCGGACGCCCGGGTCATGCACCGCCGCTACGAGTCGATGTCGGCCCGCAACGGCGACATCGAGGAACTGAGCCAGGACGAGAGCATCGGGCTGGGCGTACGCGCGCTCGTCGGATCGGGTTGGGGCTTCCACGCCGTACCGGATCTGTCCGACGCCGCGGCCCGCGACGCCGGCCGGCGCGCCGCGGCGATCGCCACCGCGAGCGCGCGGGTTCCCGGCCCGCCGATCGACCTGGTGCCGGTCGGGGCGACGGTGGCGACCTGGGCCTCGGACTGCGCGGTCGACCCGCTCGGCGTGCCGCTGTCGGACAAAGGCGACCTGCTGGTCCGCGCCACGGCGACGATGCGCGAGCACGGCGCCGACCTGGCCGAGGGGCTGTACCAGATCTGGGACACCTCGAAGTGGTTCGTCTCCAGCGAGGGTCACCGGATCGACCAGCGGATCCGGGAGTGCGGTGGCGGCATCTCGGCCACCTCGATCGGTGACGGCGAGACGCAGCGCCGGTCCTACCCGAGCTACCGCGGGCAGTACGGCACCACCGGCTGGGAGCTGGTCACCTCGCTCGACCTGGCCGCGCACGCCGCCCGCATCGCCGAGGAGTCCCGCGAGCTGCTCACCGCGCCGCTCTGCCCGGCCGGCGAGACCGATCTGATCCTCGGCAGCGAGCAACTCGCGTTGCAGATCCACGAGTCGGTCGGGCACGCCATCGAGCTGGACCGCATCCTCGGCTGGGAGGCGGCGTTCGCCGGCACGTCCTGGCTCGACCTGGCCCGCCTCGGCTCGCTGCGCTACGGCTCCGAGCTGATGAACGTGACGATCGACCCGACCATCCCGGGCGCGCTCGGCAGCTTCGGCTTCGACGACGAGGGCTCCCCGGCGGTAGCCCGGGACGCGGTCCGCGAGGGTCGGTGGGTCGGGGTGCTCGCCGGCCGGGACTCGGCCGCCGTCGCCGGACTGGACTACGGCGGCAGCGTACGGGCCGACGGCTGGGCCCGGCTGCCGATGGTGCGGATGACGAACGTGGGCCTGGAACCCGGCCCGCACACGCTCGACGAGATCGTCGCGGCCACCGACGACGGGGTGCTGATGGACATCAACCGGTCCTGGTCGATCGACGACAAGCGGCTCAACTTCCAGTTCGGCTGCGAGGTCGGCTGGGAGGTGAAGAAGGGTCGCCGGGGGCGGATGCTGCGCAACCCGACCTACACCGGTATCGGCCCGGTCTTCTGGCGCTCGATGGACATGCTCTCCTCGGAGACGGTCGCCTGGGGCACGCCCAACTGCGGGAAGGGGCAGCCAGGGCAGGTCGGGCACACCGGCCACCCGGCCGCGCCGGCCCGGTTCCGCGGCGTCCGGGTGGGGGTGCGGGCATGAGGCGGAATGAGGGCATGAGCGCCGAGCTGGAGATCGCCGCCGGGGTGGTCGACCTGGTCCGGCAGACGGCCGGAGCGGGCGCCGAGGCCGAGGTGCTGGTGACCCGCTCCGATCTGGCGCTGACCCGGTTCGCCAACTCGTTCGTCCACCAGAACGTGTCCGAGACCGGCGTCGCCGTACACCTGCGGTTGCACGTGGACGGGCGGACCGCGACCGGCAGCGGCAGCCGGGTCGACGCCGACGGCCTGGCCGTGCTCGTCGAGCGGACCCGCGCCGCGGCCCGGCTCGCGCCGCCCGACCCGGCCTGGCCAGGGCTGACCGCGCCGACGCCTGTGCCGTCCGGCCCGGCCGTGGACGAGGCCACCGCGTTCGCCTCGCCCGACGAGCGGGCCGAGCGGGTACGCGCGTTCGTGGACGCGGTCGAAGGGCTGGAGGCGGCCGGCTACTGCCGCACCGCGTACCGGTCGGGCGCGTTCGCCAACTCGGCCGGGCACACGGCCGTGGGTCGGGCGGCCGAGGCGGCGATGGACGGCATCGCCCGGGCCGGCGGCGCGGACGGGGTGGCGCGGCTCTGCGCCGACCGGCTGGCCGATCTCGACGGGGCGGCGCTCGGCGCGCGCGCGGCGGCGAAGGCGCGCGCCGCGGCCGACCCGGTCGAGCTGCCGCCCGGGCACTACGAGGTGGTGCTCGAACCGGCGGCTGTCGCCGACCTGCTGCAGAACCTGGCCTGGTACGGCTTCAACGGCAAGCGGTACGCCGAGCGGCAGTCCTTCGCCGAGCCGGGCACGGCACAGTTCGACCCGGCGGTGACGCTGGTGGACGACCCGCTGCACGCGAGCACGCTGCCGTTCGACCTGGAGGGCACGCCCCGGCGGGCGTTGCCGCTGGTGGAGGGCGGCACCACAGGCGCGGTGGCGTACGACAGGCGTGGCGGCGCCGAGGCGGGCGCCGGGTCTACCGGGCACGGCATGCCGGGCAGCGCGACGTTCGGGCCGATCCCGCACAACATCCGCCTGCTGTCGGGCACGAGCGACGCGGGCGCGGCGGGCGCGGCCGTCGCCGCCGGATCGGTGAGCGCGGGTGTGACCGGGGCGGTGGGCGACCCGGACACCGCCGCGCTGGTGGCCGGGATGCGGCGCGGGCTGCTGGTCAGCGACTTCTGGTACACCCGTGTGCTGGACCCGAAGCAACTCGTCGTCACCGGGCTGACCCGCAACGGGGTGTGGCTGGTCGAGGACGGCGTGCCGACCCGGGCGGTACGCGACTTCCGGTTCACCGAGTCCTACCCCCGGGCGCTGGGGCCGGGCCGGGTGCTCGGCCTGGGCCGGACGGCGGTCCGTCAGCCGGGCCGCGTCGACGGTTCCTGGTACGAGGCCCCGGCACTGCGGCTGTCCTCCTGGCACTTCACCGGCGGTGCGTCCGGGTGACCCGGCGCGCCACCGGGCGCGTCACGCCACCGGTCGGCGCACCGTTCGACCGGCCCGCCACATTGATCATGAACTGACTCTTTCCAAGCTGCGGGACACACGGGACACTGCGTTGCGCGGCCGGGCCGTGAAGATCGGCGTAACGTGTGTCACTTAGCCGCACCGGTTCGCCGGTGTGGCCTCGCGCGTGCGCAGGACGTGACAGTGACGTCAGGGAGATGACTCGAATGACAACTACGTCGGCCAGGACGCCGAGACCGCAGCCGCGGGGAGGGCGGGCACGCGCCGCCATCGCGGCGAAGACGTTGCGGACCGACAGATGGTGGATCGCCCCGCTGATCACAGTGGTGGGGCTCAGCGCGTGGGTCATCTACGCGACGGTCCGGGTCTTCATGCACAAGTGGTACTGGGTGGAGCAGTACCACTACCTGACGCCGTTCTACTCCCCCTGCGTCACCGACCGCTGTGTCGAGGGCTCCTCGCACTTCGGTCAGTTCCTGCCCGGCTGGTGGATCATCCCGGACGCGGCGCTCACCCTGCCGTTCCTGCTGCTGTTCCGCCTGACCTGCTACTACTACCGCAAGGCGTACTACCGGTCGTTCTGGCTGTCGCCGCCGGCCTGCGCGGTGCCGGACGGGCACCAGTCGTACAGCGGCGAGACGCGTTTCCCGCTGCTCGGGCAGAACCTGCACCGCTACTTCTTCTACGCCGCCGCGATCATCTCGCTGATCAACACCTGGGACGCGATCCTGGCCTTCCACTCCCCCGAGGGCTTCGGCTTCGGCCTGGGCAACATCATCCTGATCGGCAACGTGGTGATGCTGTGGGCGTACACGATCTCCTGCCACTCCTGCCGGCACATCATCGGCGGGCGGCTCAAGCACTTCTCCAAGCACCCGATGCGCTACAAGGCGTGGACCGGGGTGTCCTGGTTGAACGTCCGGCACATGCAGCTCGCCTGGATCACCCTGGGCACCCTGGCGCTCACCGACTTCTACGTGATGGCGGTCGCCGCCGGCTGGATCAACGACCTGCGGTTCATCAACTGAGAGCCTGGACATGACTGAGACGCGAATCGAACGACACCACTACGACGTCGTCGTGATCGGGGCCGGTGGCGCCGGCCTGCGCGCGGCGATCGAGGCCCGGCTGGCCGGCAAGAAGACCGCGATCATCTCGAAGTCGCTGTTCGGCAAGGCGCACACGGTGATGGCCGAGGGCGGCGCCGCCGCCGCGATGGGCAACGTGAACTCGCGCGACAACTGGCAGGTGCACTTCCGGGACACCATGCGCGGCGGCAAGTTCCTCAACAACTTCCGGATGGCCGAGCTGCACGCCAAGGAGGCGCCGCAGCGGATCTGGGAGCTGGAGACGTACGGCGCGCTGTTCGACCGCACCAAGGACGGGAAGATCTCGCAGCGCAACTTCGGCGGCCACGAGTACCCGCGCCTGGCGCACGTCGGCGACCGGACCGGCCTGGAGCTGATCCGTACGCTCCAGCAGAAGATCGTCTCGCTCCAGCAGGAGGACAAGCAGGAGTTCGGCAGCTACGACGCGCGGATCCGGGTCTTCTCCGAGACCACGATCACCGAGCTGCTGCTCGACGGCGACCGCGTGGCCGGCGCGTTCGGCTACTACCGCGAGTCCGGCGAGTTCGTCCTGTTCGAGGCGCCCGCCGTGGTGCTCGCCACCGGCGGCGTCGGACGGTCCTACAAGGTCACCTCGAACTCGTGGGAGTACACCGGCGACGGCCACGCGCTGGCGCTGCGCGCCGGGGCGACGCTGATCAACATGGAGTTCCTCCAGTTCCACCCGACCGGCATGGTCTGGCCGCCCTCGGTGAAGGGCATCCTGGTCACCGAGTCGGTACGCGGCGACGGCGGGGTGCTGAAGAACTCCGAGGGCAAGCGGTTCATGTTCGACTACGTCCCGGACGTGTTCCGCAAGCAGTACGCGGAGACCGAGGAGGAGGCGGACCGCTGGTACACCGACCCGGACAACAACCGGCGTCCGCCGGAGCTGCTGCCCCGTGACGAGGTCGCCCGCGCGATCAACAGCGAGGTCAAGGAGGGCCGGGGTACGCCGGCCGGCGGCGTCTACCTGGACATCGCCTCCCGTAAGTCGGCCGAGGAGATCCGCCGCCGCCTCCCGTCGATGTACCACCAGTTCAAGGAGCTGGCCGACGTCGACATCACCAAGGAGCCGATGGAGGTCGGCCCGACCTGTCACTACGTGATGGGCGGCGTCGAGGTGGACCCGGACTCCGGCGCGGCGTACGGCACGGTGCGCGGGCTCTACGCCGCCGGTGAGGTGTCCGGCGGCATGCACGGCTCCAACCGGCTCGGCGGCAACTCGCTGTCCGACCTGCTGGTCTTCGGCAAGCGCGCGGGCGGGCACGCCGCCACGTACACCGATCAGCTCACCACCCGCCCGGCGGTGTCGGTGGCGGCGGTGGAGGCCGCCGTGGAGACGGCGCTGGCGCCGTTGCAGCGGGACACCGGGGAGAGCCCGTACCAGCTCCAGCAGGACCTCCAGGTGGTCATGGGCGACCTTGTCGGGATCATCCGGCGCGAGGGCGAGCTCGCGGACGCCATGCGCAGACTGGCCGAGCTGCGGGAGCGGGTGGCGAAGGTGAGCGCGGCCGGCGGCCGGCGCTACAACCCGGGCTGGCACCTGGCGCTGGACCTGCGCAACATGCTCGTGGTGTCGGAGTGCACCGCGATGGCGGCGCTGGAGCGGCAGGAGTCGCGCGGCGGGCACACCCGGGAGGACTACCCGGCGATGGACCCGAAGTGGCGGCGGGTCAACCTGGTCTGCTCTCTGGACGGGGACACGGTCCGGCTGACCCACAAGCCGCTGCCGAAGATGCGGCCGGAGCTGATCGGGCTGTTCGACCGGGCCGAGCTGGCCAAGTACCTGACCGACGAGGAACTCGCCGAGTTCGACGCCCTCACCGAGGAGGCGAACAACTGATGGGAAGTAAGCGCCAGTTCCGCATCTGGCGGGGCGACGAGACCGGCGGCGATCTGAAGGACTACACGGTCGAGGTGAACGAGGGCGAGGTGGTCCTCGACGTGATCCACCGCCTCCAGGCCACCGAGGCCCCGGACCTGGCGTGCCGGTGGAACTGCAAGGCCGGCAAGTGCGGCTCCTGCTCGATGGAGATCAACGGCAAGCCGCGGCTGGGCTGCATGACGCGGATGTCGACGTTCGAGGAGTCCGAGACCGTCACTGTCACCCCGTTGCGCACCTTCCCGGTGATCCGGGACCTGGTCACCGACGTCTCGTTCAACTACGAGAAGGCCCGGGAGACCCCGGCGTTCGCGCCGCCGGCCGACGTGGCGCCCGGCGACTACCGGATGCAGCAGGTCGACGTCGAGCGCTCGCAGGAGTTCCGCAAGTGCATCGAGTGCTTCCTGTGCCAGAACGTCTGCCACGTGATCCGCGACCACGACGAGAACAAGCCGGCGTTCTCCGGCCCCCGGTACTTCATCCGGGCGGCCGAGCTGGACATGCACCCGCTCGACGCGCGCACCGACCGCCGGGAGTACGCGCAGTCGGACATGGGACTCGGATTCTGCAACATCACCAAGTGCTGCACCGAGGTCTGCCCCGAGCACATCAAGATCACCGACAACGGGATCATCCCCATGAAGGAACGGGTCGTCGACCGCAGGTACGATCCCCTTGTGTGGCTCGGTAACAAGATCTTCCGGAGGGGTCAGGTGCCTCAGACCAGCGCGACCAGCGGGCATTCGAGTGGTGCCGTCACGTCCGGAGGGGCGCACGGCGGGGCGCACGCGCACGGCGGCGGTTCGCACGCCGGCGGGGTGCACTCGCACGCGGGCGGCTCGCACGACAGCGCCGCCGAGCGTCAGGCCCAGCAGGGCGTCAACTGGCACCGCGAGGTGCCGCACCCGACCGCCCCGGCGGTGGACGCCAACGGCAAGCTGCCGCTGACCGAGCTGACGTTCAACAAGGCCGCCGCGCCGTCGCCGTTCGGCGACGACGTGACGTTCCCGCTGCCGCCGGAGCACCTCAACTTCGCTCACCCGCAGCAGGACGAGCCGAAGCACTGAACAGCAGCGCGACGATGACGGGGGCCGGCGGCACGAGCCGCGGGCCCTCGTCTCTTTTCTGCCGGGCTGTCCGCTTCACCGGACGGCCCGGCTCGCGCCGCGGTCGTTCAGGGCGTGTCGAGCAGGGGGCGAAGCGCGGCCACGATCGGCACGTCGGCCGGCAGCCAGTCGACGCTGTCCAGCTCGGCGGCGGACAGCCAGCGCAGCTCGGCGTGCTCCAGCGCCTTGGGCTCGTCGCCGTGCAGCAGGCGGGCGGCGTAGACGCGCAACACGGACCGGCCGTGCGCCATCCGTACGTCCCGGCCGACGCGCGCGCCGACCGCCACCCGTACGCCCAGTTCCTCGACGCACTCCCGGGCCAGCGCGTCGGTCTCGGCCTCGCCCGGCTCGACCTTTCCGCCCGGGAACTCCCAGCGCCCCGCCACCTCGGGAGGCGCGGAGCGCTCGCATGCCAGCACCCGGCCACCCTCGATGATCGCCGCCCCGACGACCACCCTCGGCTCCCGCCGGTCGGCCTGCCCGCTTCCGCTAACCCGTTCGGTCCGCACGGGCCACCAGCGTGCCAGATCAATCGGCGGTTTGGGTAGCTGCGTCGGCCGTCAGGTCAGCAGAACACGGAAGTGTGGGCGTGGACACACCATCTGAGTGGCGAGAGACTAGAGGGCGTCGACTGGGACACGGGATGGCGACGATTTGGCCACAAGCCGGCAACGACGCCTGGGAGGTGCGGTGATGCGCGTGCTGTTCAGCGGCCGGGCGAAGCACGACTACCTCAGCGACGCACTGGCCCTGCTGTCCGGATGGACGCGCGAGGGCGAACAGATCCGCCGCACCATCGTCCTCGACGACACCCAGCACGCCGCGCTCACCGAGCGGGTGGCGGTGGTTGCCGACGCGCTGCGGCTGCGCCCCGAGATCAGCCGCCGGGCCGACCGTACCCACATCAGGCTCGGGCACGGCGACGGCGAGCCACTCACCGAGGGTGAGGTGCTGCTCGCGGCGCGCATCGAGGACGCGGTCCGCGCGGTCACCGAGCCCTGACCGGCTGGCACGTCCCGCCTACCCTCGGGTGCATGTCTGGCCCCACGTACGACCGCAAGGAACAGTTCCAGCAGATCCAGAGCGGGTTGCTGCCCGGTGAGCAGATCATCGCCGTCTACGACGCGGTGGGCACCGGCACCGGCTTCATCGGGCTGACCGACCGGCGGGTGATCATCCAGGACCGCTCCTTCGTCGGCAAGCGGTACGCGATCACCAGCATCCCGTACTCGAAGATCACCAGCGTGAGCGTGGTGAGCAACAAGTCCTGGGGTGGCTCGTTCTTCTCCACCGGGTCGATCGCCGTGCACGTCGGCACGCACACCTACGAGGTCGAGTTCCGGGGCGCGCAGAAGAGCCACCACGTGCACAACGTGATCCTGCAGTACATCTCCTGACCCGCCTGGCACAATCGCCGCCATGCGAGGGCTGACAGCGCGGTGGCGGGCCTGGCGGGGCGACCGTCGGCGAGCCGTACGCCTGCTCCGCCGCCTCCTGGTGCTCGCCACGGCTGCGGTGATGCTGCTGGGCGCCGCCACGCTCGCCAGCGTGAGCTGGGTCCGCGACGCCGCCGAGGGGCACGTGTTCGACGCCGCGGACGTGCCCGAGACGCCGGTGGCCCTCGTGCTGGGCACCAAGGTGGAGCCGGACGGCACGCCGGCGCCGTTCCTCGCCGCCCGGCTGGAGATCGCCCGCCAGTTGTACGCCGCCGGCAAGGTCCGGGTGCTGCTGCTCTCCGGCGACCACATGGACTGGGACTACGACGAGCCGGACGCGATGCGGCGCTGGCTCGTCGAGCGGGGCGTACCGGTGGAGAGGACGGTGCTGGACCACGCCGGGTTCGACACGTACGACTCGTGCGTCCGCGCGCACCGCGTCTTCGGCGTCCGGCGGGCCACAGTGGTCACCCAGTCGTTCCACCTGCCGCGGGCGGTGGCGCTCTGCCGGGACGCCGGCATCGAGGCCGTCGGCGTCGGCGACGACACCGCCCGCCGCTACGCCGACCAGTGGCGGGTCAGCTCCACCCGGGAGTACGGGGCGTGCGTGAAGGCCGCCGTGGACGTGCTCACCGGACGTGACCCGGTGCACCTCGGCCGCCGGGAGACCGCTGTGGACGACGCGCTGCGGGCGTAATCCGGTTGTCCCCTCGGGTGGCTGCTGGTCTGCTGGACCCCTCGAAGCCGACCGGAGGGAGCACCACCATGCCGAACGCTGCGAAGCCCAGCCGATCCGTCGTCACCTCATCCGAAACGAGGCTTCGTCTTGTCGTATCCCATTCCGGCGGAGGTCACTGACCTCGCGCCGCGTCGCGTCCCCTCCGCCCGGCGGGAGGGCGCGTGATGTCCGTCTTCGACGATCCCGGTCTGTTCGGCCGGCTCTGGGCCGCCACCTACGACGGCCCCGGCAATCCCGACCCGGCCCCGGCTGTCGACTTCCTCGCGCCGCTGGCCGAGGGAGGCCCGGTGCTCGAACTGGCGGTCGGCACCGGCCGGGTGGCCCTGCCGCTGGCCGCTCGCGGGCTGGCCGTGGAGGGCGTCGAGGCGTCCCCGGAGATGGTCGCGCACCTGCGCGCCAAGCCGGGCGGCGCGGACATGCCCGTCGCGATCGGCGACATGGCGGACGTCCCGGTCGCCGGGCCGTACCGTCTGGTCTTCCTGGTGTTCAACACGCTGTTCAACCTGGTCTCCGAGGAACGCCAGGCGACGTGCTTCCGCAACGTCGCCCGGGTGCTCGCGCCCGGCGGGGCGTTCGTCATCGAGACCTTCGTGCCCGACCCGGCGGACTTCGACCGGGACGAGCAGGTCCAGGTGCGGGAGGTGACCGAGGACTCGGCCACCATCCGCATGCACCGGTACGACCGGGCGGCGCAGACGTTCGTCCGGCAGACAGTCACGTTCGACGCCGCCGGCGTGCACCTCAAGCCGTTCGCCATGCGGTACGCCTGGCCGGAGCAGATCGACGAGCTGGCGGAGCGGGCCGGGCTGCGGCTCACCGAGCGGTACGCCGACTGGGACCGGGCGCCGTTCGACGCGGACAGCCGCGCGCACATCTCCGTCTACCGGCGGCGGTAGCGCTCACGTCGAGGGGCCGGGGCATCCCGTCCCGGCCCCTCGATCGCGCGGCGACAATGACCACCGCCGGGCCCGGACAGGAGCGCTGCGTGTACGCGGGCGTGGTCGAGCACTCCGTCTACGTGCACCCACGGGCACGCGGGCGCGGCGTGACCTTGACCGAACGCCGCAGCCGTCAGATCTGACGTTTCCTCCGGGCCGCCCTTGTCCCGGTGATCAAGGAGTTTGTGTCCGGTCGGCGCGGTCCGTGGGACGTCAACCCCTTGGTCACCGGGTCGGTCAGGCGCCGACCAGGTGACGGCGCACCAGGGCGTCCCGCTCCAGGACCAGGTCGACCATCTGCCAGAACTCGGCGAGCCGGGGATGGGCCAGGCCCTCCTCGCGGCTGAGCTTGCGGCCGAAGATCGGGCTGTCCCCCGCTACCTCACCACCGTCGACGAGCGTCGCGGCCGGCCCCGGCGAGCCGGCCACCGGCCCGACCCGGCAGCCGAAGGTGACGTGGTCGTCGAAGTCGTCGCCGCCCCAGCTGCCCAGGATCGCGTCGATCCAGACCTCGTGCACGCCGTCGTGGTGGTAGCAGCTCGCGAAATAGACGGCCTCCGTCGCGTGGTCAGTGCGGATGTGGGCCCAGGTCCGCCTCCGCGGCGGTGTCGCAGCAGCCGCAGACGAACTCCCGTACCTGGCGGGTGCTCTCGTTGATCCTCAGTGTCACGGCGCGAACCTTAGCGAGCACTTGACGGTTCTGGTGCCCGGGTGCGATGGTTAGTTACATGAGTAATGAACCGAAGAACCGGGATGGATGACGGGCGGCCGATCTTCGTCCAGATCGCGGAGCTGATCGAAAACTCGATCATCGACGGGACGTACGCGGAGGAGACCCAGGTGCCGTCGACGAACGAGCTGGCGGCGTTCCACCGGATCAACCCGGCGACCGCCGCCAAGGGGATCAACCGCCTGGTCGATGACGGGCTGCTCTACAAGCGCAGGGGGATCGGAATGTTCGTGGCAACGGGGGCCGTCGAAACACTCCGGGAACGCCGCCGGCGCGAGTTCTCCGACCAGTACGTACGGCCCCTCATCGAGGAGGCACGCAAGTTGGGCATCGGCACCGAGGAGCTGAAGAAGCTCATCGAGACAGGGGAGGAACAGCGATGAGCGTCGTGGCGGCAGCCGGCCTCACGAAGCGGTTCGGCGACGTGACCGCTCTCGACGACGTCACCTTCACGCTGGCAGGAAACAAGATCTACGGTCTGCTCGGCCGTAACGGCGCCGGCAAGACGACGCTGATGCAGCTGATCACCGGCCAGAACAGCGGCACCAGCGGCGACCTCACACTCTTCGGCGAGCGCCCGTACGAGAACGAGCGGGCGCTGTCGCAGGTGGCCTTCATCAAGGAGAGCCAGACGTACCCGGCCGCCTACCAGGTCCGGCACGTCCTGAGCCTGGCCGAGCGGCTGTTCCGCAACTGGGACGAGGACTTCGCACAGTCCCTCGTGGACGACTTCGACCTGCCGCGCAAGCGCAACGTGCGCAAGCTGTCCCGCGGCATGCTGTCCGCGCTGGGCGTGACGATCGGCCTGGCCGCACGCGCGCCGCTGACCTTCTTCGACGAGCCGTACCTCGGTCTCGACGCGGTCGCCCGGCAGCTCTTCTACGACCGGCTGCTCGCCGACTACGCCGAGAATCCGCGCACCGTCGTGCTCTCCACCCATCTCATCGACGAGGTGGCCGACCTGATCGAGCACGTGCTGCTGCTCGACCGCGGCAAGCTGCTGCTCGACGCACCCAGCGACGAGTTGCGCGGCGAGGTGATGGAGGCGTCCGGCCCGGCCGCGGTGGTGGACGAGTTCGCCGCCGCGTACCGGGTGCTGCACCGCGAGCAGCTCGGCGGCGCGGTCCGCGCGTCGCTGCGCGGGTCGTTCGACAACGCCGAGCGGATGCGTGCCAAGAAGCTCGGCATCGACCTGGCACCGGTGTCGCTCCAGCAGGCCGTGGTGCGCCTGACGACGGAAGGGACGAAGACCCGATGACTCGCATCCTCGACGTCGCCCGGATGCACACCATCGCCTGGGTCGGCCAGTTGGCCTGGCCCTGGGGCATCATGGCCATCTCGCTCGGCGTCAACCTGCTGATCTTCGCCTCGATCGACGAGGCCGCGCCGGGCAAGAACACCACAGGCGGTCTGGCCAGCCTCTACATCGTCTGCTCGATCGTCGCCGCCGCCTCGATCAGCCAGGTGTTCCCGTTCGCGCTGGGCATGGGCGTCACCCGCCGCACCTTCTACCTCGCCACCGTGCTGGTCAACGTGGTGCAGGCGGTCGTCTACGGCATCCTGCTCTACCTGCTCAACCTGATCGAGGGCGCCACCGGCGGCTTCGGGATCCAGCTGCGGTTCTTCCGGATCCCGTACATCAACGTCGACAACGGGCTGCTGCAGATCGCCGTCTACGCGGTGCCGTTCCTGTTCCTGAACTTCCTCGCTGTCTTCGCCTCCGTCTGGTACGTGCGGTTCGGCATGAACGGCCTGCTCGGGGCCGGCGCGGCCCTGATCCTGGTGACCGGCCTGCTCGTCGCGTTGATCACCTGGCAGGGATGGTTCGGCGACATCTGGCAGTGGTTGAGCAGCCAGCACCAGGTCAGCCTGCTGGTGGGGTGGCCCGCCCTGATCGCCGCGGTGGCCGCGCTCGCGGGAATGGCGGCCATCCGCCGGGCCAACGCCTGACGGCAGCCACGGGTGGCGGCCGACGACCCGCGCGGTGCGGGTCGTCGCCGCCACCCGCAGCTCCCCGGTTCGGTCGCATCGACAGCTGTTGTCGGACCCGCTCGCTAGCATTGCCGCGATCGCCGACGGGAGGGGTGCGCCGTGGACCAGAGCAACCTCACGACGTTCGTGGACAGGAACCTGCAAGGCGCGCGCTTCACCAGGTCGACGCTGGCCGGCGCGGTGATGCGCGGCGTCGACGTGCGCGGGCTCGACATCGATGCGCCGTGGCTCACCGACGGCGCGCTGCTGGTCAACGGTGTCGACGTCGTGCCGCTCGTCGAGGCCGAACTCAACCGGCGGTTCCCCGGGCGCGAGCTGAGGCATGCCGAGGATCCCGATGGCCTGCGCGCGGCGTGGGCAGCGCTCGAACGGGCCTGGACGGCCGCGGTCGACCGGGTCCGGTCCATGCCCGACGGAGCCGCCGACGTCTCGGTCGACGGCGAGTGGTCGTTCGCGCAGACCCTGCGCCATCTCGCGTTCGCCACCGACGCGTGGCTCGGCAAGGCGATCCTGCGCCTGCCGCAGCCCTTCCATCCGCTGGGGCAGCCGCACGCCGAGTACGAGACGGACGGACTCGACATGTCGATCTTCCCCGCGGCGCGACCGACTCTCGCCCAGGTGCTCGACCTGCGGGCCGAGCGGCAGGCCATGGTGCGGGAGTTCCTCACGGGTGTCACTCCAGAGCTGCTCGCCGAGCCTCGGCCGTCAGCCTGGTCACCCGAACACGAGAAGCCGGTCCTGCACTGCCTCCACGTCATCTTCGACGAGGAGTGGGAACACCTCCGCTTCGCAGTGCGCGACCTCGACGCGCAGGAGTGACGCCGCGTCTCCGTGTGGAGGGGGCACTCAGCGCCTGGTCTCGTACCTGCTGAGGAGCACGCCACCCGGGAACGTTCGGGTCTCCCGCAGGGCCAGGTTCACCCAGTTGTCCAGGGCCGTGAAGAACGGCATACCGCGACCGACCAGGACCGGATGGGTGACGAGCACGTACTCGTCGATCAACCCGGCCCGCATGGCCGCTGCGGCGAGGGTGGCGCCGCTGATGTCCATCGGGCCGCCGTTCTCGGCCTTGAGCCTGGCGATCTCGGTGACCGCGTCGCCGGTGACCAGTCGGGTGTTCCAGTCGACCGGCCTGGTCGTCGAGGAGAACACCACCTTCGGCATGTCCCGCCAGCGGCGGGCGAACTCGGCGTGCGCCGGTGTGACGCCCGGCTGCTGATCGGCGGTCGGCCAGTGCGAGCTCATCGCCTCCCACAGTCGCCGCCCGTACAGCGCCGTGCCTGTCGCCCCCACCCGGTCGGACCACCACTGGAACCACTCGTCGCTCGGCGTGCTCCAGCCGAGGTCGTCACCGGGCGCGGCAACGTAGCCGTCCAGGCTCAGGTTCATCGCGAAGGTCAGTTTGCTCATGCGTCAGCCTCCCGTGAGTCGGTACCCGCCGTAAAGACCAACACGGCAGCGGGAAACCATCGGTCAGGCCACACCGAGGGCCGCTCACTGTCTCGGGCTCGCTTCGCGGTAGCGCCGGTCCACCGACTCGGGGATGATCACCCGGCACCATCACCCTCGATCCCGGTCCCGGATGGGTGGTCTACGGCCACCACAACGACGTGCTGACCCACGTGGGGCCCGACGAGATCTCCGACAGCAGCGACCTGGCCGTTGGTCTGTACGGACGCCGCAAGCGAGACCAGGACGGCCATGAGCTTGACGTCGTACACGTCGAGGACAAGCGGCCCCGGTGAGTCAGGGCCGCGATTCCGCCGTCAGACGTTGAAGCGGAACTTAGACGGGCGTTCGCGTGACCTGCGGCGACCCAGTCGGCAGCCTTGTCGCGCCGCATCTTGGGCTTACGCTGTTGGTGGCTGATTGCCGACGTTTGACGCTGTCTTGTGCCCCGTGTGTGCCCCGGAAGGCTTCTTGGCCCCCAGACGACCGAGCCATCGGCGCGCGTTCTCCAAGCCCACTTCGTTGTCGGCTGCGCTCGTGATTCCGGTCAGATCGTCGGTAACAAGGCGGTGGGCGAAGTAGTCAGCCTGCACCGCCCAGCGAAACCGGAGCATGGCCAGCAAGCCGTGTTCCACCTCGGCGCGCGTCATCGTCTTGCGCTCTAGGTATGCCTCCACCAGGTAGTCGGCGTTATCGATGCCTCCGACATACATCACTGCCGACGCGAGGTCGTACAACAGCGGACCGTTCATCGCGATACTCCAGTCGATCAGTCCGCACTCTCCCGTCATGCGGTCGAGCCGGAATGCCTCTGGAGCCGGATCGGTGTGTAAGAGACCCCACGACAAAGACCCGACATCAAGCGCCTCGTACCCCGCAAGGGCGGCCGCCACTGAGGCTTGGACCCAAGGACGAACTGCCAGATGTGGTGCCTGCGCATCGACCCAGTGAAACCGGTCAGCATCCTTGATCATCACGCTTCTAAGTGCTGCGTGCACTCGCGCCAGGGTTGCCCCGATCAGCCGTTGCTCGTCCGGGCTCCCGCCGAGCAGCCCGCTGCCTGCGACCCAGTTCAACAACCCAAGCGGCACTCCGTCGACATCGGCGACGAGGCTTCCGTGCCTCGTCACTACCGGGGTGCCCGCCGCAACGCCTGCCGCCTCGACATGAGCCGCGACCTCAAGGCCGCCCATGAAGGAACGGCGCGATCCCGGCGCAACTGCCTTGGCTACCCACCGCTCACCGCCCTCGGAGACAAACCACGTCGCCGAGTTCATTCCGCCGTTGTGCACCTGAACCGCCGCGTCCGCCAGCCCCCAATGGGCCGCGAGACACGCACGCAGCTTCCCGTCACTGATCACCAGCAAGAGTCAAGCACCATCCACCGCAACTGGCTACGAACTTCTGACCTCACCGCGTGACCACATCGCCATCCCGTTTGCCATCGACCCTCCCTCCTGGGGAGCGGGCCGCCGCCCGTCCTGCCACGTCAAGCGGACCTTGACGCAAGTTCGGACGCTGGCGGGACGGTCGGTGGTCTGCTCGGCTCGCCCGGGTCGATGGCTGGCGGGATGGCCTACCGCAACCGCCCACGGACCGTGACCCGCCGGCGGAGCCCCGGCCATCCTGGAGCCGGAGCGCCCCCGCCGGAGGCGCCCTAACCGCAACCCCGCGACCGCCGCCAGCTCGCCGACGCGGCCGGCTGATGACGACACCCTGTTCACGACCCGCTTCGCCGGCCCCTACCGGCACGACTACTACGGCTCGCTCATCTTCGGCGCGGCCGTGCGGAAAGCGGGCCTGCCGGAGAGCATCACGACCCACGACCTGCGTCACCACTACGCCTCGGTCCTGCTGATGCAGGGTGAGTCGGTCATCACCGTGGCGGAGAGGCTAGGGCACGAGAACGCGACGTTGGTCCTGTCGACGTACGGTCACCTGATGCCGGACTCGGAGGAGCGCACCCGCCGGGCGGTCGATGAAGCGTGGGGTTGTGCCCCCGGTGTGCCCCAGGGCGAGGCACCAAACCGCTGACCTGCGGAAACGGGCCGGATTCAGACGTTGAAGCGGAACTCCACCACGTCGCCGTCCTGCATGACGTACTCCTTGCCCTCGATCCGGACCTTGCCGGCGGCCTTGGCCGCCGCCATCGATCCGGCCTCGACCAGGTCGTCGTAGGAGACCACCTCGGCCTTGATGAACCCGCGCTGGAAGTCGCTGTGGATCACCCCGGCGGCCTCCGGCGCGGTCGCGCCGACCGGGACGGTCCAGGCCCGCGCCTCCTTGGGGCCGGCCGTCAGGTACGTCTGGAGCCCGAGCGTCCGGAAGCCCACCCGGACGAGCTGGTCCAGGCCGGGCTCGGACTGCCCGATCGACTCCAGCAGCTCGCGGGCCTCGTCCTCGGGCAGGTCGACCAGCTCGGACTCGATCTTGGCGTCCATGAAGATCGCCTCGGCGGGCGCGACCAGGCCGCGCAGCTCGTCGAGGAACTCCTCGTTGCCCAGCTCGGCCTCGTCGACGTTGAAGACGTAGAGGAACGGCTTGGTGGTGAGCAGGTGCAGCTCACGCAGGTGTTCCAGCTCGACCTTCGCGGCGGCGGCGCCCGCGTACAGGGTCACGCCGTTGTCGAGGACCTCGACCGCCTTCTTGGCGGCCTCGACCGCGGCGGCCCGGTCCTTGCGGAGCTTGGCCTCCTTCTCCAGCCGGGGCAGCGCCTTCTCCAGCGTCTGGATGTCGGCCAGGATCAGCTCGGTGTTGATCGTCTCGATGTCGTCGGCCGGGGAGACCTTGCCGTCGACGTGCACCACGTTCGGGTCGGAGAAGGCGCGCACCACCTGGCAGATCGCCGAGGCGTCGCGGATGTTGGCGAGGAACGCGTTGCCCCGGCCCTGCCCCTTGGAGGCGCCCCGGACCAGGCCGGCGATGTCGACGAACGAGACCGGCGCCGGCAGCACCTTCTGCGAGGAGAAGATCTCGGCCAGCTTGGCCAGCCGCTCGTCGGGCAGCCCGACCACGCCGACGTTCGGCTCGATGGTGGCGAACGGGTAGTTCGCGGCGAGCACGTCGTTCTTGGTCAGCGCGTTGAACAGGGTGCTCTTGCCCACGTTGGGCAGGCCGACGATGCCGATGGTGAGACTCACGACGAACCAGCTTACGCGGTTCGCCGCTCACGCCGGGCAGGCAGGTCCGCGAAGCCGGTCACTCCGACGCGGCGGACAGCAGGCGCGGCTCGATCCGGGTCTCCCGGACCGTGCCGTCCTCGGCGCGGACCAGCTCGTACGCGGCCACGCCGGGCCGGTCCGCCACCGCCTCGGCCAGCCGGGTGCCCCGGTAGATCAGCCCCACGCCGTCGTCGGTGCAGTGACTCGCGGGCAGCGTGCCGTCGGCGACCAGCCGGTGCATCAGCGGGCGGCGCTGCTCCTCGCTGTCGTAGTGCACGCCGTTGCCGTACGGCAGCCAGCCCAGCCCTTCGGTGAAGGGCCGCAGCGTCGGGCCGTAGCTGTCGGTGGCGCCGCCGGTGTGCCAGCAGATCGAGCCGGCGGAGACCCCGCCGAGCACCACTCCGGCCTGCCAGCACTCGTGCAGGATCTCCGGCAGGCCGTGCACCCGCCAGACCGCGCAGAGGTTCGCCACGCTGCCGCCGCCGACCCAGACGATGTCCTGCGCGAGCAGGTGCGCGCGGATGTCCTCGACGTTGGGCATCGGGTAGAGCGCCAGGTGGGAGGCGCGGAACCGGGTGCCGGCGAAGGCGCCGTAGAAGACGGTGAACCCGGTCGGCTGGTCGCCGGTGGCCTGGCCGAGGTAGCAGATGCGGGGCGCGTCACCGGCCCCGGCCAGCTCGGCCATCAGGTCGAACAGGGCGCTGGGCCGTGCGTCCCAGGGGCCACGGCGACGGCTGGCGAAACCCATGCTGGTCGCGACGATCGTCGGTTCGGTGGCAGGCATGGGCGTCCCTCCGGGCGGTGGCGGTGCCGATCATTGTGCCGGATCCGGGGGCCGGGCCTCGGCCGCGGCGAGCAGCGCGCGCAGCAGATCGGCCAGCCGGTCCCGGTCGGCGGGCGGCAGCGCGTCGAGGATCCGGCGCTGCACCGCGAGCCCGGCCTCGGCCGACTCCTCCACCACCCGCCGACCGGTGTCGGTGAGGGTGACCCGCAGCGCCCGCCGGTCGGCCGGGTCCGGCGAGCGCCGCACCAGGCCGGCCCGTTCCAGACGGTCGAGCCGCCCGGTCATGCCACCGGAGGTGAGCATCAGCGAGGCGGCGAGCGCCTTCGGCGCCAGCGTGTACGGCGAGCCGGAGCGCCGCAGCGCCGCCAGCACGTCGAACTCGCCCCGGCCGATGCCCCAGCCCGCGTACACCTTCTCCTGGCCGTCGCCGACCAGCCGGGCCAGCCGGTAGATGCGGCCGAACACGGCCATCGGCTCGGGCCGCATACCGGGCCGTTCCCGCCGCCACTGCTCGACGATCGCGTCCACCTCGTCGCCTGTCACGGCTGCCGATTGTGCCGCACGTCCCACTTCCCCTTTTCGCTCGGGGCTGATTAGCTTAGCCCTAAGATACTTAGGGCTGAGGAGAGGCCGTTATGAACCGCCGCTGGACCGACGTCGCGCTCACCGCCGCCGCACCCGTCACCTGGGGCACCACCTACCTGGTCACCGCCGAACTCCTTCCCCCGGACCGGCCGCTCTGGGCCGGGGCCATCCGCGCTCTCCCGGCCGGTCTGCTGCTGCTCGCACTGACCCGCAGACGACCACACGGACTCTGGTGGGGGCGGGCCGCAGTGCTCGGCGCGCTGAACATCGGGGTGTTCTTCCCGCTGCTGTTCCTCGCCGCGTACCGGCTGCCCGGCGGCACCGCCGCCGTCCTCGGCGCCGCGCAGCCGCTGCTGGTGGCGGTGCTGACAGTCGCGCTGCTCCGCGACCGCCCGACCCGGCCGGCGCTGGTCGCCGCCGTCGCCGCCCCGCTCGGCGTCGCCCTCGTGGTGCTGCGCCCGGGCGCCGGCCTCGACCCGCTCGGCGTCGCCGCCGGACTGGCCGGCGCCGTGTCGATGGCCGCCGGGCTGGTGCTCACCCGCCGCTGGGGCCGGCCGCCCGGAGTGGGCGTCCTCGCCGCCACGAGCTGGCAGCTCGTCGCCGGCGGCCTGATGATCGTCCCGGTCGCCGCCGCCGTCGAGGGCGCGCCGCCCGCGCCCGACGGGCCGGCCCTTCTCGGGTACGCGTGGCTCGGGCTGGCCGGCACCGCGCTGGCGTACGTGCTGTGGTTCCGGGGCGCGGCGCGACTGCCGGTGTCCCGCGTCTCGGTGCTCGGCGCGTTGAGCCCGCTCACCGCGGCGGCGCTCGGCTGGGTGGTGCTCGGCGAGGCGCTGGACCCGGTCCAGCTCACCGGTTTCGCGGTGGCGGTGGCGGCGATGGTGCTCGCCCAGATGCCGGACCGGTCGCCGCACCCGCAGCCGGGCGGCGGGACGGCGGCCCGGTGGCGGCGCGGTCAACCGGCCCGAAGCCGCCGCCAGTCGTCCGGCCACGCGTCGGCGGCGACGCCCTCGGGCAGCACGCCGGCCGGTAGTTGCGCCGCGGCCGCGAGCGGCAGCGTGAACCGGTGCGCGGCGGCGGGCCCGGCCGCGTACGAGCGGTCGAGCAGCCACCGCACCTCGTCGGCGGTCCAGCCCAGGCCGGAGCGGGCGGCGATCTCGCGGACCAGCCGCAGGCCGACCCGGGTGTCGTCGTCGTAGAAGCGCATGCACCAGTGGTGCGCCCACATGCCGAGCGCGCGCAGCCCGTCCGGGTCGAGGGAACCGGCCAGCCGCCCGCAGGCGGTGTCCGCGAAGGGGCGACCGGGGTCACCGGCCCGGTCGCGCTCGATCGCGCCGTACGCGGCCGACGCCACCACCCGCATCCGCTCGTAGAAGCCCTCCACCACCGCGGCGTCCAACGATGCTCGCCCCGATCGCATCAGCGGACACCCCGCCCGGCCACGCTCGCCATGCCCCGCACCTCTTCTTGAGTTGGTGGCGGGACGCTACCGACCACTTACGACACTTTCTCGGGTCCGCCCGGCCATGATCCACGCCACCTCGCCGGAGTGGCGGTGTCCCGGGGCGCGGGATACCGCCACTTCGGCGAGGTGGCGCGACTGCCGCACGTCATGTCCGAATCCCGCCAGCCGAGCCCGGGAGCTGCGAGGCAGGATCGTGGCATGGAACTGGACTTCGAGCGGTGCTACCGAGCCGTCGACAGCCGCGACCCGCGGTTCGACGGCTGGTTCTACACCGGCGTGACGTCGACCGGGATCTACTGCCGGCCGTCCTGTCCGGCGATGACGCCGAAGCGGCAGAACGTCCGGTTCTTCCCGTCCGCCGCCGCCGCACAGGGGGCCGGGCTGCGGGCGTGCCGCCGGTGCCGGCCGGACGCGGCACCCGGCTCGCCCCAGTGGGACGTCCGGGCCGACCTGGTCGGCCGCGCCATGCGGCTGATCGCCGACGGCGTGGTGGACCGGGACGGGGTGCCCGGCCTGGCCACCCGGCTGGGCTACACCGAGCGGCACCTGCACCGGATGCTCCGGGCCGAGCTGGGCGCCGGCCCGCTGGCGCTGGCCCGGGCCCAGCGCGCGCAGACCGCCCGGATCCTGATCGAGACCACCGGCCTCGGCCTGGCCGAGGTGGCCTTCGCCGCCGGGTTCGGCAGCGTCCGGCAGTTCAACGACACGGTCCGCGAGGTCTACGGCGGCACCCCGTCCGAGCTGCGGGCGGGCCGGCGTGGCCCGGCGGCGGCCACCGGGGCGGGCACACTCTCGCTGCGGCTGGCACACCGGCCGCCGCTGCACGCGGGCGCGCTGCTGGACTTCCTCGCGCTGCGCGCGCTACCCGGCGTCGAGGTGGTCCGCGACGGCACCTACCACCGAGGGCTGCGCCTGCCGCACGGTCCCGCAACGGTGGCGCTGACCCCGGCCGACGGCCACATCGACGCCACGCTGCGGCTGGCCGACATGCGTGACCTGGCTCCCGCGGTGGCCCGCTGCCGCCGCCTGCTCGACCTGGACGCCGACCCGGTCGCGGTGGACGCCACCCTGGCCGCCGACCCGGCGCTGGCCCCGATCGTCGCGGCCGAGCCCGGCGTCCGGCTGCCGCACGCGGTCGACGGTTTCGAGCTGGCCGTCCGCGCCGTCACCACCCAGCAGGTCTCGCTCACCTCGGCGCGGACCACGCTCACCCGCCTGCTCGCCGCCACCCGGCCCACCGGCGGGGCGGGCTCCGACGACCCGGCGGACGGCCTGGTGGCGTTCCCCGGTCCGGCGGAGGTGCTCGCGGCGCCGGACACGGCGTTCCGGATGCCGGCGGCACGCCGGGAGACGATCCGGGCGCTGGCCCGCGCGGTCGCCGACGGCGAGCTGGACCTGGAACCCGGAGGCGACCGGGAGGAGGCGGTCCGGCTCCTGGCCGCGGTGCCCGGCATCGGCCCGTGGACCACCGGCTACCTGGCCATGCGCGCACTCGGCGACCCCGATGTCGCCCTCACCACCGACCTGGGCGTACGCCGCGGCGCAGCCGCGCTCGGCCTGTCCGACGACCCGAAGACCCTGTCCGCGTACGCCGACCGCTGGCGCCCCTGGCGGTCGTACGCGACCATCCGACTCTGGAGAGCAGCATGAGCACTGTGGACAGCACCGTCATCGACACCCCGGCCGGCCCGTTGCGCGTGCTCGCCGGCCCGACCGGGGCGGTACGCGCGGCGGGATTCACCGCCGACCCGGCGGCCCTGATGCCGTTGGTCCACCCGAGCCTGCGTGGCGAGCTGCGGGAACGCGCCGACCTCGGTCCGGTGACCGCCGCCGTCCGGGCCTACCTGGACGGTGACCTCACCGCGATCGACGCGGTCGCGGTGGAGCAGCACACCGGCGGCGCGTTCCTGACGCACGCCTGGCAGGTGCTGCGCGACGTGAAGCCCGGCGACCCGGTCACCTACACCGGGTTCGCCGCGCTGGCCGGGCGGCCGGCGGCGATCCGGGCCGCCGCGGCGGCCTGCGCGCGCAACGCCGCCGCGCTGTTCGTGCCCTGCCACCGGGTGCTGCGCACCGACGGCACGCTCGGCGGCTACCGCTGGGGACTGGACGTGAAGAAGTGGCTTCTCGGGCATGAGGGACGGGTGACGGCTAGCTGACAGCCGGACTGTCACCCCCGGCGGCTACCGTCGGGTAGTGCCCGCGTCCAGCGACGGCAACCCCGCGGCGCATACCGGCGCCCGGTCCCAGCCGCTGCGCAACCTCTGGCGGCTGCGGCCCTACCTGCGCCCGTACGCGATGGAGTTCGCCTGGCTGCTGGTCGCGGCGCTGGCCGCCACCGCGGCGAGCCTGGCCGTTCCGCTGGTGGTGCAGCGGGTCGTCGACGGGCCGGTGGCCCGGCAGGACGAGGCCGGGCTGCTCCGGCTCGGTGCCCTGGCGCTGCTGCTCGGTGTGGCCGAGGCGGTGCTCATCTTCATCCGCCGCTGGACGCAGTCGTCGTCCTCGGTGGGCATGGAGGCTGCCATCCGCGCCGACATCTACGCCCACCTGCAACGGCTCCCGGCCGGCTTCCACGACCGCTGGCAGTCCGGTCAGTTGCTGTCCCGGATCACCAGCGACCTCTCGGTGATCCGGCGGTTCCTCTCCTTCGGGCTGCTGTTCCTGGTGCTCAACCTGGTCACCTACGCGGCGGTGGTGGCGCTGCTGATCCGGCTGCACCCGTGGCTGGGGCTGCTGGTCGCGGCGAGCGCCGTACCGCTGTTCCTGATCAGCCGCCGCTTCGCGCGCCATTACCACGCGGCTTCGCGCCGGATGCAGGACCAGCAGGGCGACGTCGCCACGCTGGTCGAGGAGACGGCCCTGGGGTTGCGCACCATGCGGGCGTACGGGCGCGGGCCGGAACTGGCGGCCCGGTTCGCCGTCGGCGCGCGCCGGTTGCACGACACCGGGATCGGCAAGGCGCGGCTGCTGGCCCGCACCTCCGCGTTGTTCGACCTGGTGCCCAACCTGACGCTCGGCGCGGTCCTGGTGGCCGGCGCCGCGGCGGTCGCCGAAGGCGCGCTGTCCATCGGTGAGCTGGTCGCGTTCGTCAGCCTCCAGCTCATGCTGATCTGGCCGGTGCAGTCGCTGGGCTGGATCATCGCCAACGGCCAGGAGGCCGCGACCGCCGCCGACCGGATCCAGGAGGTCCTGGACACACCGCCGACCATAGTGGACGCACCGCACGCCCGGCCGCTCGACCGGCGCGAGGTGCGCGGCCGGCTCCACTTCGAGCGGGTCGGCTTCCGCTACCCCGGCACGTCCGGGCCGGTGCTGCGCGACCTGGACCTGACCGTCGAGCCGGGCGAGACCATGGCGCTCGTCGGCGCCACCGGCTGCGGCAAGAGCACGCTGCTGTCGCTCGTCCCCCGGCTGCACGAGGTGACCGGCGGCCGGATCACGATCGACGGGCACGACGTGCGTGACTTGCGGCTGGAGTCGTTGCGTCGGCTGGTCGCCGTGGCGTTCGAGGAGCCGACGCTGTTCTCCATGTCGGTCTGGGAGAACCTCACCCTGGGCCGTCCGGACGCGAGCGAGGACGAGGTCCGGGACGCGCTGACGCTGGCCCAGGCGGAGTTCGCGTACGAGCTGCCGTGGGGGCTCGCCACCCGGGTCGGTGAGCAGGGGCTGTCGCTGTCCGGCGGGCAGCGGCAGCGCCTCGCGCTGGCGCGTGCGGTGCTCGGCCGGCCCGCGGTGCTGGTGCTCGACGACCCGCTCTCCGCGCTGGACGTGCACACCGAGGCGCTCGTCGAGGCGGCCCTGCGCCGGGTGCTGCGGGACACCGCCACCACGACCCTGCTGGTGGCGCACCGCCCCTCGACGGTGGCGCTGGCGGACCGGGTGGCGTTGCTCGACGACGGCCGGATCGTCGCCGTCGGCACCCACTCGGAACTGCTGGCCCGGGTGCCCGCCTACCGGGCGGTGCTGTCCGCCGAGCCGGAGCGACGGAGCGACGGCGTCGGCCTGGTGCGCTCGTGACCGGCCGCGCGCCGCGGGTGCCCCGGCCCCGCGCCGCGCCGGACGGCAACGGGACGACCGGCGCGCGCCACGAGAGCGCTGACGACCTGTCGCGCTGGCGGGGACGGGCCACCGACCCGGACGCCGACCGCAGCCGCGCCGAGGACTCGTCCCCGGCGGCGGTGACCCGGCTGCGTGCCCGCAGCCGGCTCCTGCTGCGGCGGCTGCTGCGCCCGCACCGGCGTGCGCTCGGCCTGGCGGTCGCGTTGCTGCTGGCCCAGAACGCCGCCGCGATGTCCGGGCCGTACCTGGTCATGCTCGGCATCGACCGGGGCATCGGGCCGCTGCGGGCCGGCGATCCCGGCCCGCTGATCGCTGTCGCCGCCGCGTTCGTGGTCGCGACCGCCGTGGAGTACGCGGCCCGGCGCGCGTTCCTCACCCTCGCCGCCCGGATCGGCCAGGCCGTCCTGCTCGACCTGCGCCGCCGGGTGTACGGGCACTTCCTGCGCCTCGACGTCGGGTTCCACGAGCGCTACACGTCCGGCCGGATGGTGTCCCGGCTGACCAGTGACCTGGAGTCGATCGCCGAACTGGTCGACGGCGGCATCGACAAGCTGGTGATGGCCGGGCTGTCGGTGCTGTCCGTGGCGGGCATCCTGCTCTGGCTGGACCTGCCACTGGCCGCGGTGACGCTGCTCGCGTTCCCGTTCCTGTTCGTGCTGTCGCGCTGGTTCGCCCGCGCCTCGGCCGGGGCGTACCGGCGCACCCGGGAGGCGGTGGCACTGGTCATCGTGCACTTCGTCGAGTCGCTGCGCGGGATCCGGGCCGTGCAGGCGTACCGGCGGGAGGACCGCAACGACCACATCTTCGGCGCGGTGAACGACGACTACCGGCGCTCCAGCCTGCGCGCGTTCCGGCTGATCGCGATCTACTCGCCGGGCATCCGGCTGATCGGCAACCTGACTGCGGCGGTGGTGCTCGGGTACGGCGGGTGGCGGGTGCTGGGCGGCGGCGTGGAGGTGGGCGTGCTCGCCGCGTTCCTGCTCTACCTGCGCCGGTTCTTCGAGCCGATGGAGGAGCTGAGCCAGTTCTACAACTCGCTCCAGTCGGCGACCGCCGCGCTGGAGAAGCTGGCCGGGGTGCTGGACGAGCGCCCGGCGGTGGCCGAACCGGCGCAGCCGGTGCCGCTGCCGGCCGGGCCGCCGCGCGGGGCGGTGACGTTCCACGCCGTCGACTTCGGCTACCGCCGCCGGACGCCGATCCTGTCCGGCCTCGACCTGACCGTGCCGCCCGGGCAGACCGTGGCGTTGATCGGGCCGACCGGCGCCGGGAAGTCCACAGTCGCGAAGCTGGTGGCACGCTTCCACGACCCGGACGCGGGCACGGTCCGGCTGGACGGGGTGGACCTGCGCGACCTGGCCGACGCCGAGCTGCGCCGGGCGGTGGTGCTGGTGACCCAGGAGACGCACCTGTTCAGCGGTTCCGTGGCCGACAACATCAGGTTCGGCCGGCCGGACGCCGACGACGAGGCGGTGGTCGCTGCCGCGCGGGCGATCGGCGCGCACGACTTCGTCGCCGCGCTGCCCGACGGGTACGCCACCGACGTGCACAGGCGCGGCGGCCGGCTCTCGGCCGGGCAGCGGCAGCTCGTCGCGTTCGCCCGGGCGTTCCTCGCCGATCCCCGAGTGCTGATCCTCGACGAGGCGACCTCGTCGCTCGACGTGCCGACCGAACGGCTGGTGCAGCGGGCCCTGCACAACGTGCTGCGGGACCGCACCGCCGTGGTGATCGCCCATCGCCTTTCCACTGTGGAGACAGCCGACCGGGTGCTGGTGCTCGACGACGGCCGGATCGTGGAGGACGGCCCACCGGCCGAACTGATCGCCGCCGACGGCCGCTACGCCGCCCTGCACCGCCAGTGGCGCGACTCCCTCCTCTAGCCCGTTCGACCCCCGCCGATCTTGCACTTGGCGCCCGGGGGATGCCCGACAAGCGGCTTACGCCGGGGCAGCACGTGCAAGATCGACGAGGGCAGGGGGCGGGGACGGGCGGGCACGGCGCGCGGTGGGGAAAGTCGTGGAGTGGGGCGGGCGGGCTGCCTACCATCGGCTGATGACCGACACGACGAGGAGCGCCCGCGGCGGCGTCCCCGAGCGTCCGAGCCTGGACGGCCTCGAGGAGACCTGGGCTCGCCGCTGGCAGTCCGACGGCACGTACGCGTTCGACCGCACGAAGGAGCGGTCGGACGTATACGCGATCGACACTCCCCCGCCCACCGTGTCGGGCGAGCTGCACATGGGGCACGTCTTCTCGTACACGCACACCGACACGGTGGCCCGGTTCCAGCGGATGCGCGGGCGGACCGTCTTCTACCCGATGGGCTGGGACGACAACGGTCTGCCCACCGAACGCCGGGTGCAGAACGTCTACGGCGTGCGTCCCGACCCGACGCTGCCGTACGACAGGGACTGGCGCCCACCGGCCGCACCGGTGGACGACGCGGCCCGGAAGAACCCGACGGCGATCTCCCGGCGCAACTTCATCGAGCTGTGCGAACTGCTCACTGTGGAGGACGAGAAGGCGTTCGAGGCGCTGTGGCGGCGGCTCGGGCTGTCGGTGGACTGGTCGCTGACGTACACCACGATCGGGTCGGCGGCCCGCGCGGCCAGCCAGCGCGCGTTCCTGCGGAACCTGGCCCGGGGCGAGGCGTACCAGGCCGAGGCGCCGACGCTGTGGGACGTCGGGTACGGCACCGCCGTCGCGCAGGCGGAGCTGGAGGACCGGGAGCGGCCCGGCGCGTACCACCGGCTGCGGTTCACCGGTCCCGACGGCCGTGAGGTGCTGATCGACACCACCCGGCCGGAACTGCTGCCGGCCTGCGTGGCGCTCGTCTGCCACCCCGACGACGAGCGGTACGCGGACCTGGTCGGCGCGGCCGTGCGTACCCCGGTCTTCGGGGTCGAGGTGCCGGTGCGCGCGCACCCGCTGGCGGACCCGGCCAAGGGCACGGGCATCGCGATGGTCTGCACGTTCGGTGACCTCACCGACGTGACCTGGTGGCGTGAGCTGCGGCTGGACACCCGCGTGGTGATCGGCCGGGACGGGCGGCTGCTGCCGGAGCCGCCGGCCGGCGTGCCGGCGGAGCCCTACGCGGCGCTGGCCGGACAGACCGTCAACGGCGCCCGGCGGACGCTCGTGGAGCTGCTCGCCGACGCGGGCGACCTGGTGGGCGAGCCGCGGCCGATCACCCATCCGGTGAAGTTCTACGAGCGCGGCGACCGGCCGCTGGAGATCGTCTCGACCCGGCAGTGGTATCTGCGCAACGGCGGGCGGGACGCCGGCCTGCGCGAGGAGCTGCTGGCCCGGGGACGTGAGCTGCGCTGGGTGCCGGAGCACATGCGGCACCGGTACGAGCACTGGGTGGGCGGTCTCACCGGTGACTGGCTGGTCAGCCGGCAGCGGTTCTTCGGCGTGCCGGTGCCGGTGTGGTACCGGCTCGACGACGCTGGCGAGCCGGACTGGTCCCACCCTCTCACACCGGACGAGGCGAGGCTCCCGATCGATCCGACGAGCGAGCCGCCGCCCGGATACGAGGAGTCGCAGCGCGGCGAGCCCGGCGGTTTCACCGGCGACCCGGACGTGCTGGACACCTGGGCCACCTCGTCGCTGACCCCGCAGATCGTCGGCGGTTGGGAGACCGACCCGGACCTGTTCACCCGGGTCTTCCCGATGGACCTGCGCCCGCAGGGGCACGACATCATCCGGACCTGGCTGTTCGCCACGGTGGCCCGGTCCCACCTGGAGCACGGCGCGCTGCCCTGGCACACGGCGGTGCTCTCCGGCTGGATCCTCGACCCGGACCGCAAGAAGATGTCGAAGTCCAAGGGCAACGTGGTCACGCCGATGGCGCTGCTGGAGCAGAACGGGTCCGACGCGGTCCGCTACTGGGCCGCCAGCGGCAAGCCGGGCATGGACCTCGCCTTCGACCCGGCCCAGGTCAAGGTGGGCCGCCGGCTGGCCACCAAGCTGCTCAACGCGTCGCGGTTCGCGCTCGGGCTGGGCGCCGCCGACGCGCTGCGGGCCGCGGCGACCCAACCGCTGGACACCGCCATGCTCGCCGAACTGTCCGGCGTGGTCGCGACGGCGACCACCGCCTTCGACGGGTACGACCACACGGCCGCCCTGATGGCCACCGAGGCGTTCTTCTGGCGGTTCTGCGACGACTACATCGAGTTGGTGAAGGAGCGCGCCTACGGCACCGGGCCGGCGGCCGACTCGGCCCGGGCGGCGCTGGCGACCGCGTTGTCGGTGCAGTTGCGGCTGTTCGCGCCGGTGCTGCCGTTCGTCACCGAGGAGGTCTGGTCGTGGTGGCGGTACGGCTCGGTGCACCGGGCGCCCTGGCCGACCACGTACGAGGTGGGCCGCGCGATGGAAATGCCGGGTGACCCGGAGCTGCTGCGGCTGGCCGCGGACGCGCTGGGGCAGGTGCGCCGCGCCAAGTCGGAGCGGAAGCTGTCGATGAAGGCGGACGTGCCGCTGGCCGAGGCGCTCGGACCGGCGGCGGTGCTCGACCAGCTCGGCACGGTCGCCGACGACCTCCGGGCGGCGGGCCGGATCGCCAAGCTGGACCTGCTGCCCGACCGCACCACCGAACTGGTCGTCGCCTGCGCGTTCTGACCGCGCGAGGGGCGGTCGGCGTGACGCCGCCGCCCCTCGGCGGGCAGGTGCCTCAGCTCGCCGTGCAGGCGGTCTTGAGCTTGGCCCGGGCGGCGGTGAGATCCGCCTTGCTCGGCGCCTTGCCCGGCGCCTCGGCCCAGGTGTCGGCGAGGTCGGTCATGGCGGTGGCGACCCCCTTCACCGCGGCGTTGACCTCGTCGCTGCTGGTGAAGGCGTGCGTGTAGAGCGTGGCCGCGCCCGCCGAGTACTGGGCGCTGACCGCCGAGTGGCCGGCCGGCGGGCCGATCTTCTCCGCCTCGGCCACCTCCTTCAGGGCGGCCGTGATGTCCTTCTCCGCCTTCGCGCAGGTCGTGCGGGTGGCGTCGTCGAGGCCCGCCGGCGCCGGGGTCACCGGCGGCACGGAGGTGGCGGCGGGGACGGGGGGCGCCGCCGGCCCGGCCGAGGACCTGTCGTCGTCGCCGCAGCCGGACATGATGAACATCGCGACCGGGGTCGGGGCCAACAGG
>NZ_JBAKHP010000046.1:0-28223 GCF_036902745.1 Micromonospora sp. CPCC 205554
CAACCCGCCGTCGGGCTGCCGCTTCCGCACCCGCTGCTGGAAGGCCACCGACCACTGCGCCACCGAAGAACCCGCACTCGTCACCCGCGACGGCGGCAGCCAGCACACCGCCTGCCACTACCCAGAGCAGCAGCAGACACCGCTCGACGCACCCGTGGGAGCCACCCCCGATCCCGGCAGCAACGAACGCACCTGACCCACGACGGGGCCGGGGGCGACCACAGGCTAGGCAGAACGCCACGAGTGGGAGGAGAGAGCAGAAGCCTGCGGACCCATCAACAGCATCCCCCCGTCCACCGCCCACGACGCCCCCGTCACGTACGCCGCAGCCGGTGAGGCGAGCATCGCCACCACCGCCGCCACCTCGCGGGCGTCACCGGGCCGTCCGACCGGCACACCGGGACGCTCCTGGGTGAACGGGTCGACGTCCTCCTGCCCGGTCATCGGGGTGGCGATCTCGCCCGGGGCCACCGCGTTGACGGTGATCCCGTCGGCGGCGAGTTCCTGTGCCATCACCTTCGTGAGCAGGCCGAGCCCGCCCTTGGCCGCGCAGTACGCCGACGAGCCGACCCGGGGCGCGTGCTCGTGCACGCTGGTGATGCTGATGATCCGGCCGCCCCGTCCGGCCGCGCGCATCCGCCGGGCGGCCCGTTGCGAGCACAGGAACGGCCCGTCCAGGTCCACCGCCAGCACCTCACGCCACTTCTCCCAGCTCACGTCCACGAAGGGTTCGGACAGGCCGGTGCCGGCGTTGTTGACGAGCACGCCCAGGCCACCGAGCCGGTCGGCCAGCTCGTCGACCACCGCCGCCGCCTGGGGGAGCCGGGTCAGGTCCAGCTCGGCGGTCTCGCAGCGGCGGCCGGTGGCGCGTACCTCGGTTGCGGTGCGTTCGGCCCCCGCCGGGTCGCCGTACCAGGTGATGCCGATGTCGTAACCGGCTTCGGCGAGCGCCACCGCGCACGCCTTGCCGATGCCGGAGTCCGCGCCGGTGACGATCGCGACGCGGTCGTAGTCCTCGTATCGTTCGGGCATGTCCGCGCACTACCCGCGGGCGGCGACCTCAACCGGCCGGACGACTCCGGCTCGCCCGGCGGTTTCGTCGTACCCGCTCGCTAGGGTACGGGCGTGATCGCCGATGACTCCGATGCCGTGACAGTCCGCTTCCTGCGCATGATGCGTGCCGAGATAGGCGCCGAACGGGTGGGGGAGGATTCGCTCGGCCGCACCGCCGACCTGGCCCGGCGCTGGTGGGGCACCGGCGCCGCCGCTGACGCGCGACTCGCCGACGCCCTGCGGGAGCTGCACGGCGAGCCGGTCGGCCTGGCCGATCCGCACGACGTGGCGGGTGCCGCGAGCGCGTTGACCGCCGACGCCGGTCTGTTCACCGAGCCGGACGCACGCGGCGCGGCGATCGCCCGGTTCGCCGCCAACGCCCGCCGGCTGCGGACGGGCGAGATCACCCCGGCCGAGTTCGACGAGCTGATGGCACGCGACCGGACCGACCCCGACGCCTGACCACGAGGCGGTCGGCTACCAACGTCGTCGCCGCGCGACCGGCCGTCACCACGCCGCCCGACCGGTCGTCATCACGCGGGCGGGGTCAGCCCGTCCGGACCGGCACGGCGAACTCCGGCGCGTCCGCGGTGAGCAGCGCCGTCCGTGACGGCACGCGCCACTGCTCGTCCAGCGTCGCCGCCAGTTCGGCCAGCATCCGGCGTACGGTCGGCGTCGCGCCCTCGTGCATCGCCTCGACCACCACGAGCACCTCGGCGGTGCCGGCCCGTACCGCCGAGGCGCCGCTCTGCCGGTGGCACCAGCGCCGGGCGTGCGCGTGTCCACCCTGGTCGGCGAAGATCACCTCGCCGGGCGCGGGGTGCTCGCTCTCCCCACCGAGCCCCAGGTAGGACTCTGTGCCGTCGGCCGGGCGCACGGTCAGGTCGCCGTCGATCCGGGCCAGGTCGAGCACGGCGACGGGCACCGCGTACCGGGTGGACAGCGCGTTGCCGAGGTCCACGAGCGGGTGCAGCCGGGGCAGTTGACCGTCCCGCCGCAACCGGCGCAGCAGCGACTCCGCCGCGCAGCGGTAGCGGGTCGGCGGGCAGCCCATCCGGGTGAACGCGCGACGCCATGCCTGGATCTCCAGGAAGCCACCCTCCGGCCCGGCGGCGAGCCGGTCCCGGGCGGTGCCCAGATACCCGGCCAGCCGTGGTGTCACGTCGACGTCGGGCGTGACGCCGGTGGCGTGCAGGACACCGCAGGTCAGTTCCGGGAAGGCCGACCAGATCTCGGGGGAGTGACGGAAACGCACGGGAGGACTCCTTCTGAGCGGTGAGGACGGGTCAGGCGGTGAACGCGAGGCCGAGGCCCAGGACGAGGAAGCTGCCGGCGAAGGCGTGCCGCAGCAGCCCGGTCAGCCGGGGCCGGGACAGCACCCGGCGGCGCAGCGCGCCGGCCAGGAGCGCGTACCCGGCGAACACCAGCAGCGTGACGGCCATGAACACCAGGCCGCAGGCGAGCATGCGCACTGTGGCGGCGGGCGCGTCCGGCGGTACGAACTGCGGCAGGAACGCCACGAAGAACACCGTCACCTTCGGGTTCAGCAGGTTCAGCAGCACCCCGTCCCGGAACACGGCCGCCGCCGGACGCGGGGGCCGGTCGCCGTCGAGGGCGAACGCGCCCCGGTCGCGCAGCGCCGACCAGGCCGTCCAGAGCAGGTACGCCACGCCCAGCCAGGTCACCACGCGGAACGCGGGGGTGCCGGCGCGCAGCAGGGCGGCCAGGCCGGTAACCGCGGCGATCACGTGCGGGACGAGGCTGAGCGTGCCGCCGGCGGCAGCGGCCAGGCCGGCCCGGCGTCCGCCGGTCACGGCGGTGGCGAGCGTGTGCATCACCCCGGTGCCCGGAGTGATCGCGACGACGAGCGAGGTCAGCAGGAAGGCGACTGTCATGCGGTCCAGCCTGTGGCCATAATGGTCCGATGGACAGAGCCAAAGTCGTCGTTCCCGAGGAGTCCAAAGCAGCCGGTGCGGACTTCCTCCAGCTCGACGTCGGCGAGGCGCCGCCCGGTGGCCGCGCGGACTGGCTGGCCGCCCGGCTGCGGTCCGCGATCGCCGACGGCCGGGCCCCGGTGGGCACCCGGTTGCCGGCCAGCCGGGTGCTCGCCGCCGAGCTGGGCGTCTCCCGCGGCGTGGTGACCGAGGCGTACCAGCGGCTCGCCGAGGACGGGCAGGTGGCCGGGCGCGGCCGGGCCGGAACGGTGGTGGTCGCCACGCCGGCCGCCGTGGTCACCCGGCCGCCCGAGCCGAGGAGAGCACCGGACGTGTTCGCCACCCGGCCCGGCGTCGACGCCTTCGACGAGTTGCGCGCCGTACCCGCGCAGGTGGACCTGACTCCCGGCGTACCGGATCTGGCGGCCTTTCCCCGCGGGGCCTGGCTGCGGGCCGAGCGGGCCGTGCTGCACCGGATGACGCCCGCCGCGCTCGGCTACGGCGACCCGGCCGGCACGCCCGCGCTGCGACTGGCGGTCGCGAACTGGCTGGCCCGCAACCGGGGCGTCCGCGCCGACCCGGCCGAGGTGGTGATCGTGGCCGGGGTGTCCCAGGCGCTCGGCCTGCTCGCGCGGGTGCTGCACGACCGGGGTACGCACACCGTCGCGGTGGAGGATCCCGGCTCCCTCGGCGTACGGCAGCACCTGGGCTGCTCCGGGCTGGCGACACCGCCGGTGCCGGTGGACGACCGGGGACTCTGCGTCGACGAGCTGGAGCGCTCCGGCGCGCCGGCCGTGCTGCTCACCCCGGCGCACCAGTTCCCGACCGGCGTGGTGCTCGACGGCGACCGGCGCCGGCGGCTGCTGCGGTGGGCACGCGACGGCGGCCTGGTGGTGGAGGACGACTACGACGCCGAGCACCGCTACGACCGTCCGCCGGTGCCGGCGCTGCGTGCCATGGCGCCGGATCGGGTCTGCTACGTCGGCAGCATCTCCAAGCTGCTCGCGCCGGCGCTGCGGATCGGGTGGATGCTGGTGCCGCCCGCGCTGCACGCCGACGTGGTGGCCGCGAAGCGGGCGGCCGACCTCGGCAACGCGGCGTTGCCGCAGCTCGTGCTGGCCGAGCTGATGGAGTCCGGCGCGCTGGAACGGCACCTGCGGCTGCTGCGCCACCGGCACGTACGCCGCCGGGACGCGATGATCCGGGCGGTCCGCGCGTACCTGCCGGGGGCGGTGGTGCACGGCGCGGCGGCCGGGCTGCACCTGATGGTCACGCTCCCCGGCGACGTCGACGACCGGGCACTCGCGGCGGCGGCGCTGCGCCGGGGCGTCAAGGTGCACCCGCTGTCCTGGCACGGCCAGCGCCCGCAGCCACCCGGCCTGGTCCTCGGGTACGCCGCCACCCCGCCCTCCGAGATCGACCGAGCCCTCGCGACGGTGGCCGAGTCACGCCGCACCCTCACCCCGCCCCGGTGATCAAGCAGTTCGTGTCCGGGTCGATCTCCGACCAGGACACAAACTCCTTGGTCAACCGGGAAGGGGCGGGGCGGGCGGGGGGTGGTAGAGGGTGCTGAGCGCGGTGGCGGTCTCGGACAGGCGGGCGCGCAGCGGGGCGGGGGAGAGGATCTCCACCTCGGCGCCGAGCCGGAGCAGGTCGCCGTGGGCGTGGGTGAGCGACTCGATCGGGATGACCGCGTGCACCCAGCCGGTGGCGTCGGGCGGGCCGGCGCTCGCCTCGGCGGCGGCCACGACCACGTCGCTGCCGACCTCGCGCAGCCGGGCGAACCCGCGCGGCGACAGCCGGATGCGCGCCTCGTCGCGGTGCAGGCCGGCCCGGAACTCCACCACGTGCGCGCGCCACCAGGCCGGCAGGTCGAACTCCGGCCGCTCGAACGGCTCGTCCAGCGGGGCCAGGTCGAGGATCTGGTTGACCCGGTAGGTGGCCGGGTCGGCGCGGGCCGGCCGCGCGGCGACCAGGTACCAGCGCCCGCCCTTGAGCACCAGCCCGTACGGTTCGAGGACCCGGGTCGTCTCGCCCCGCCAGCCCCGGTAGCGCACCCGGACCCGGTGTTGCCGCCACACCGCCTCGGCGGCCTCGGCCAGGTGCGGCGACGGATCGCCGTCGGAGTACCAGCCCGGTGTGTCCAGGTGGAACCGCTGCTCCAGCCGGGCCGCCCGGTCGGCCAGCGGCGCGGGCAGCGCGGCCCGCAGCTTGAGCTGCACGGCGGCGACGACCGACTGGTAGCCCAGCTCGGCCGCAGGTCCGGGGAGCCCGGCGAAGAGCAGCCGGTCGGCCTCCTCCGCGGTCAGCCCGGTCAGCCGGGTCCGCCAGCCCTCCACGAGCCGGTAGCCGCCGTCGTGTCCGGCCTCGCCGTACAGCGGGATGCCGGCGGCGTGCAGCGCCTCCACGTCCCGGTAGACGGTGCGCGCCGACACCTGGAGGCGGGCGGCCAGGTCGGCGGCGGTGAGCCGGCCGTGCGCCTGGAGGAGCAGCAGGATGGACAGGAGTCGACTGGCCCGCATTCCACTGACACTAGCTGTCAGGGGAGCGGCCCTAGCGTGCCCGCATGGCCTTTCACGACAAGGAGCTGACCGTGCCGGGGACCGTCGAGGTGGCCGGCCGGCACGTCAAGCGCTACCACATGGACCAGCCGGACCGCCGCCTCGAACCGCGGGTGGTCGACGCCGCGTACGCGTACCTGCCGAAGCTGCTGCCCGCCCCGGACGGCTCCACCCCGCCGGCGAGCTGGGTGGTGCTGCACCGGGGCGCGGACACCGGGGCGTACCTGCTGGCGTACAGCTGGTTCTTCGACAACGTGGTCGAGTGCCGCATCGCGATCGCCGGGCAGCCCGCCCTGGACTGCCCGGACGACGACCCGGCCCACTTCGTCGACCTGACCCGGCCCGGCGTCGGATGCGTGTGGGAACTGGGCGTGCTGGAACACGAGCGCGCCGCCTGGATCCGGCACGTGCTGGCGCCGGACCGGCCCGACCTGGCCGGCTACCTGGCCGACGCCCGGGCCGACGGGCCGGTGGGGTTCTGATGGGGGACTTCGACTTCCTCGCCGGCACCTGGGACGTGACCAACCGGCGGCTGCGGCAGCGTCACGTCGGCGGCGACGACTGGGACGAGTTCGCCGGCGTCAGCGAGGCGCGCTCGTTCTTCGACGGCGCGGGCAGCTTCGACGAGATGCGCTGCCCGAGCCGGGGTTTCTCCGGCTCCTCGGTGCGCGTCCTGAACTCGGCGACCGGGCTGTGGTCGATCTACTGGATGCACAGCGCGCGGGGCGTGCTGGAGCAGCCGCCGGTGGTGGGCCGGTTCACCGACGGCGTCGGCGAGTTCTACGCCGACGACACCGACGAGGGGCGGCCGGTGCGCTGCCGGTTCCTCTGGTCGGCGATCACCGCTGACTCCTGCCGGTGGGAACAGGCGTTCTCCACCGACGGCGAGCGCACCTGGGAGACCAACTGGGTCATGGAGTTCCGCCGGGCGGCGTGACCGGCGGCGTGGTGGTCCGGTAGATCGCGGTCAGCCACACGTCGAGCAGCACGTCCACCACGTCCCGCTCGGCCACCGCCGGGCCGTCCCCGGCGAACGTGGCGTACCAGACGCGTTCGTTCATCGAGTTCAGCGCGATGGCGAGGTCCCGGGCGGGCAGCCCGTCCGGGGCCGCGCCGCGGGCGCGTTCGGCCTCGATCGCGGCCTGCACCGCGCGGACCCAGCGTTCCAGCACCTCGGCCCAGAGCCGCCGCACCTCGGCGTTGGTGCCGCGCACCTGGGCGCACGCCAGCACCACGTCGCGGTGCCCGCCGAACGTGGCGTGGAACCGGGCGATCAGCTCCCGCCAGTGGGCGCGCGGGTCCTCGGCGAGCCGCTCGAACACGCCCCCGGCGGCGGCGTCGGCCTCCTCGGTGACGCGGTCGAGCAGCGTGAGCAGCACCGCGTCCTTGGACGGGAAGTAGAAGTAGAAGGTGGGGCGGGAGATCCCCGCGCCGCGGGCCAGGTCGTCGATGGAGATGTCGGCGAAGGGGCGCTGGGCCAGCAACCGCTCGGCCGTGGCCAGGATGGCGGTCTCCCGGTCGTCGCCGGTGGACCGGCCGGCCCGCCGCCCGCGCGTCGGCGCGGCGCCGGTCGGCGTACGGGCGGGCGTCATGTCGGCTGATGCTACACCCGCTCGACACCATGTCGATTCGACTCGACACGGTGTTGACTGCGGTCGACGGCGATGGATAGTGTCCGGTCCACCGCCGGTGCGAACGGGAGAAGCGATGGCCGCAGACCACGTCGACGTCCTCATCGTCGGGGCCGGCCTGTCCGGCATCGGCGCCGCCGTCCACCTCGGACGCGAATGCCCCGGCAAGACCTACGCGGTGCTGGAGGCCCGGGGCGCCATCGGCGGCACCTGGGACCTGTTCCGCTACCCGGGCATCCGATCCGACTCCGACATGTACACCCTCGGCTACTCGTTCAAGCCGTGGACCGACCCGAAGGCCATCGCCGACGGCGACTCCATCCGGGCGTACGTGCGCCAGACCGCCCGCGAGTACGACGTCGAGCGGCACATCCGCTTCCACCACCGGGCGGTACGCGCCGAGTGGGACAGCGCCACCGCGCGCTGGACCGTGCACGCCCACCGCGACGACACCGGCGAGGACGTCACCCTCACCTGCGGGTTCCTGTTCACCAACTCCGGCTACTACCGCTACGACGAGGGCTACACGCCACGGTTCCCCGGCGTCGAGCGGTACGCCGGCATGCTCGTGCACCCGCAGCACTGGCCCGAGCACCTGGACTACAGCGGCAAGCGGGTCGTGGTGATCGGCAGCGGCGCCACAGCCGTCACCCTGGTTCCGGCCATGGCCGAGCGGGCCGCCCACGTCACCATGCTCCAGCGCTCACCCACGTACGTGATCGCGCTGCCCTCGCGTGACCGGTTCGCCGACGCCGCGCGGCGCTGGCTGCCCCCGAAGGCCGCGTACGCGGTGGCCCGGTGGAAGAACGTCGCGCTCGGCGTGGCCAACTTCCAGCTCAGCCGCCGCGCCCCCGGCGTGGTGAAGCGGTTCCTGCGCCGGGCCGCGAAGGGCCGCCTGCCGTCCGGGTACGACGTCGACAGGCACTTCTCGCCCCGCTACAACCCCTGGGACCAGCGGCTCTGCGTGGTGCCGGACGGGGACCTGTTCGCCGCGCTGAGCGCCGGCCGCGCGTCGGTGGTGACCGACACCATCGACACGTTCACCGAGCAGGGCATCCGGCTCGCCTCCGGTGAGGAGCTGCCCGCCGACGTGGTGGTCACCGCCACCGGCCTCAACCTGCTCGCGCTCGGCGGCATGACGCTGGCGGTGGACGGCGCCGAGGTCGACCTCGCCTCGACAGTGGCCTACAAGGGCATGATGCTGTCCGGAGTGCCGAACTTCGCCATGACCATCGGCTACACGAACGCCTCCTGGACGCTCAAGGCCGACCTCGTCGCCACGTACGTGTGCCGGCTGCTGCGCCACCTCGACGACACCGGCCGGCAGATCGTCACGCCGCTCGCACCGGACACTGACGACCTGGTGCCGATCATCGACCTCCAGTCCGGCTACGTGCTGCGCGCCGTCGACCAGCTCCCCAAGCAGGGACCGCAGGCGCCGTGGCGGCTGCACCAGAACTACCCCCGCGACGTACGCCTGATGCGGCACGGCCCGCTCACCGACGGCGTCCGGTTCGCCCGCGCCGGCGCGCCCGCCACCGCCCCGGCCGCCACGACCAGCTCCGGAGGAACCGATGCGTGACCTCGTCTTCCCCGGCGGCACGGCGGTGCTCACCGGCGCGGCGAGCGGCATCGGCGCGGCGCTGACCCAAGGGCTGGCCCGGCGCGGCGCCGACCTGGTGCTGCTCGACCGGGACGCCGACGGCCTGGCCGCCACCGTCGCCGCGATCCGGGCCGCGTACCCGGACCGGCGGGTCCAGACCCACCTGGTCGACCTGGCCGACGCCGACGCCACCGACCGGGTCGCCGCCGAGATCCACCGCGCGCACCCCCGGATCCGGCTGCTGATCAACAACGCCGGGGTGGCGCTGGGCGGGCGCTTCGACCAGGTCACCCTGGAGGAGTTCCTCTGGGTCATCGAGATCAACTTCCGGGCGGTGGTCCGCCTGACCCACGCGCTGCTGCCCGCGCTCAAGGCCGAGCCCGGCGCCCACCTGGTGAACGTGTCCAGCCTGTTCGGGTTGATCGCGCCCGCCGGGCAGGCCGCGTACTCGGCGAGCAAGTTCGCCGTACGCGGCTTCACCGAGGCGCTGCGCCACGAACTCGTCGACGACGGCATCGGCGTCACCTCGGTGCACCCGGGCGGCATCCGCACCCGGATCGCCGCGAGCGCCCGCATCGGCAGCGGCGTGGCCCGGGACGAGTACGAGGCCGGGCGCAAGCAGTTCGAGAAGCTGCTCACCATCGACCCGGCCACCGCCGCCGAGGTGATCCTGCGCGGCGCGCAGCGACGCCGCGGCCGGGTGCTGATCGGCTGGTCGGCGAAACTGCCCGACCTGCTCGCCCGCGTCGCCCCCGCCGGGTACGGCCGGGTGCTGGCCCTGGGCATGCGCCAGCGCCCGGCCCGGCCCGGCGCCGCGCCCGCGACTCCGCCCGCCGTCCCGGCCGTCGAGGCACCGGCCGTCGCGACCGACGCGGCCGTGCCGGCTCCGTCTCCCCGGACCGGCGAGGAGGCCGCGGCGGAACCCGGACACCGGGCGTGACGCTCGCCCTGCCTCCGGCCGACGAACGCACCGTCGACGGGCGGCGTACCCGGTGCCGGATCAGCGGCGACGGGCCGCCCGTCGTGCTGCTGCACGGCATCGGCCGTACCCTCGACGACTTCACCGCCCTGCACACCGCGCTGGCCCGCGACCACCTGGTGCTCGCGGTGGACCTGCCCGGGCACGGCGGCTCCGCGCCGCTGGACGGTCCGCACACGCTCCCGGCCCTGGCCGCGGCGGTGGCCCGCTTCCTGGACGTGGCCGGGGTGACCGGCCCGGCGCACCTGGTCGGCAACTCCCTCGGCGGGGCGGTGGCGATGCGCCTGGCCGCCGACGCGCCGCGGCGTGTCGCCAGCCTGGCGTTGCTCAACAGCGCCGGCTTCGGCCGCGAGGTGACCGTGGCGTTGCGGCTGCTGGCGGTACGCCCGCTGGCCCGGCTGCTGCTGCGCCCGCACCCGGGGATCGCCCGGCGCACCGAGCGGGCGATCTTCTACGACCCGGCGTACGTCACCGACGAGCGGATCGCCCTCTCGCTCGCCGTGGCCGGGCAGCCGCACGCGGCCCGGGTGATGCGGGAACTGGTCCGGGACCTGGGCACCTGGCGCGGCGTACGCCCGCAGTGGCGCGCCGGCCTGCTCGACGCGGTGGCCGCGCTCGACCTGCCCACGCTGCTCGTCTGGGGCGAGCGCGACCTGGTCCTGCCCGCCGCGCATCTGGCGTACGCCCGCACGAGGTTGCCGAACGCGCGCAGCCACCTCTTCCGCGACACCGGGCACATGCCGCAGATCGAGCGGACCGCCGAGGTGGAGGCGCTGCTGCGGGAGCTGTGGGCCTGACCGTGGCCTTCGCCACTGTCCCGGCCGGCGCCGGACCGTCCGGGCGGCCCGGGGAGCAAGCTTAGATACATGACGCATCCCAGCCGGATCGCTCCGTCCGCCGCCGAGCGGGCGTACCGGCATCTCAAGCAGGCCATCCTCGAACAGGTCTACCCGGGCGGCCAGCTCGTCAGCGAGGGCGAGATCGCCGAGGCGACGGGCGTGTCCCGCACGCCGGTCCGGGAGGCGCTGCTGCGGCTGGAGACCGAAGGGCTGGTCAAGCTCTACCCGAAGCGCGGCGCGCTGATCCGGCCGGTGTCGGCCCGGGAGATCGCCGACGTCATCGAGGCGCGCCGGCTGGTCGAGCTGCACGCCGCCGACCGGGTCTGGCCGCGCCGCGCCGAGCTGCGCGCCGACCTGGCCCGCTGGCTGGACGAGATGCGCCGCGCGCACGCCGCCGGCGACCTCACCGCGCTGATGGCCGCCGACCGCTCGTTCCACGCCGCCGTGGTCGAGGCGGCCGGCAACGAGATCCTGGCCGAGCTGTACCACCGGCTGCGCGACCGGCAGCTGCGCATGGGCGAGGCGAGCTTCCGGCTCTCGCCCGGCTGGGCCGAGGTCGCCCTCACCGAGCACGCCGGTCAGCTCGCCGCGCTCGACGGCGACGACCCGCAGGCGTGGCACGACGCGGTCGCCGCGCACATCGACACCGCCGCGCGGATGCTCGGAACGCTGCGGTGAGCGCGGCTCGCCGGCCCGCCGCCCTGGTGTACGCGGTGGCGCTGACCGCGTACCTGACCGCCGTGTTCCACCGCAGCTCGCTCGGCGTCACCGGGGTCGACGCGGCGGACCGCTTCCACATCAACGCCGCCGCGCTCGCCACGTTCTCCGTCGCCCAGCTCGCCGTCTACGCCGTCATGCAGGTCCCGGTCGGGGTGCTGCTGGACCGGTACGGCTCGCGTCGGCTGCTGCTGGCCGGCGGCGCGCTGATGGTGGCCGGGCAGGTCATGTTCGCCGTCGCCGGGGACGTGCCGCTCGCGGTCGCCGCCCGGGTGCTCGTCGGTCTCGGTGACGCGATGACGTTCATCAGCGTGCTGCGCATCGTCGCGTTCTGGTTCCCCGGCCGGCGCAATCCGTTGCTGGTGCAGCTCACCGGCACCGTCGGCCAGCTCGGCGCGGTGCTCGGCGCCGTACCCCTGGTGCTGCTGCTGCACCGCGCGGGCTGGACGCCGGCGTTCCTCACCGCCGCGGCGCTCGGCGCGACAGTGGTGCTGCTGGTCCTCGTCGCGGTCCGTGACACCCCGCACGCCGAGCACGCCACCGCGCTCGCGCCCGACCTGGCCACCGTGCGCCGCCGGCTCGCCGAGGCGTGGGCCCAGCCGGGCACCCGGCTGGGCCTGTGGACGCACTTCGTCACCCAGTTCTCCGGCTCGGTGTTCGCGCTGCTGTGGGGCTACCCGTTCCTGGTGCAGGGACAGGGCTTCTCGCCCACCGCGGCGGCCGGGCTGCTCACCGTGATGACGATGGTGACGCTCGTGTGCGGGCCGGTGCTCGCGCACCTGTGCGCGCGCTACCCGTTCCACCGCTCGGTGCTGGTCTTCGCGATCACAGCCGCCACCGCCGGGATGTGGGCGGTGGTGCTCGCTTGGCCCGGCCGGGCGCCGCACGCGCTGCTGGTGGCGCTCGTGGTGGTGCTCGCGGTGAACGGTCCCGGGTCGATGATCGGGTTCGACTACGCCCGCTCGTTCAACCCGGTGCACCGCATCGGCAGCGCCACCGGCATCGTCAACGTCGGCGGTTTCGCCGCCTCGATCGTGCTGATCCTGGCCGTCGGCGTGGTGCTCGACCTGGCCACCCCGGCCGGGCACGACGCGCCGCCGCTGTCCGCGTTCCGGTGGGCGTTCGCCGTCCAGTTCCTGCTCTGGGCGCTCGGCGCGGCGCAGGTGCTGCGCTACCGCAACGCCGCCCGCCGCCGGCTCGCCGACGAGCGGGCCGCCGCGACGGTCGCGGCACCCGCCTGAGTACGCGGGCGGCCCGGCGGTGCGCGGACGGCCCAGCGGTGCGGGGCGGCCCGGCGGTGTGCGGACGGCCCAGCGGTGCGCGGGCGGCCCGGCGTGGCGTCGGCCGGTCGGCTCAGCGCCGGTGCCGGACCAGCGAGTCGAGCACCAGGGTCAGCCCCGCGCCGACCAGCCACACGTCCTTGGCCAGGCCGATGCCCGCCTGACTCGGCCGCAGGCTGGTGCCCTCGCGCATGCCCGGCGTCTTCAGGTAGAGCTGCACCAGCCCGGCCCCGAACGCGGTGAGCGCGGCCCCGGCCAGCAGCGACGGGACGAACGGGGCGAGCAGCGCCGTGCCGAGCGCGATCTCGCCCCGGGACAGCAGCATGGCGAACCGGTCCGGCGGGATCTGCCGCAGCTGCGGCATCGCGCCGGCCGCCATGCCGTGCACGCCCGCGGCGGCCTCGCCCTCCAGCGTCCGCTTGCCCAGCCCGGAGTTCAGGATGTACGCGCCGATGGCGACCCGCAGCGGCGCATGCGACAGCCTCATGATCACTCCCGTCCCACCTGGTAGAACCGGCACACCGGGTACCCGGTCATGACCAGGACAATCCGCAGGTCTTCATTGGTTCACCAGTCATGATCAGCGGTAGGTTCTGAGTGCAGACGCAAGCAACGAAGGAGGCACCGTGAGCCAGGAAGTCCGGGGAGTCGTGTCGCGGCGCAAGGGCGCGCCCGTGGAGGTCACCACCATCGTGGTGCCGGACCCGGGGCCGGGCGAGGCGGTGGTCCGCATCCAGTCGTGCGGCGTCTGCCACACCGACCTGCACTACCGCGAGGGCGGCATCAACGACGACTACCCGTTCCTGCTCGGCCACGAGGCCGCCGGCGTCGTGGAGCAGGTGGGCGACGGCGTCACCGACGTGGCGCCCGGCGACTTCGTGGTGCTCAACTGGCGCGCGGTCTGCGGGCAGTGCCGGGCCTGCCGGCGCGGCCGCCCGTGGTACTGCTTCGCCACCCACAACGCGACGCAGAAGATGACGCTCACCGACGGCACCGAGCTGACCCCGGCCCTCGGCATCGGCGCGTTCGCCGAGAAGACGCTCGTACACGCCGGACAGTGCACGAAGGTCGACCCGTCGGCCCGGCCGGCGGCGGTCGGCCTGCTCGGCTGCGGCGTGATGGCCGGTCTCGGCGCGGCCATGAACACCGGCAACGTGACCCGGGGCGACTCGGTCGCGGTGATCGGCTGCGGCGGCGTCGGCGACGCGGCGGTGGCCGGCGCGGCCCTGGCCGGCGCGACCACGATCATCGCGGTGGACACCGACTCCCGCAAGCTCGACTGGGCGCGCAAGTTCGGCGCCACCCACACCGTCAACGCCTCCGAGGACGACGCGGTGGAGGCCATCCGCGCGGCCACCGGCGGCTTCGGCGCCGACGTGGTGATCGACGCGGTCGGCCGTCCGGAGACGTGGAAGCAGGCGTTCTACGCGCGCGACCTGGCCGGCACCGTCGTGCTGGTCGGCGTGCCGACCCCGGAGATGACTGTCGACCTGCCGCTGCTGGACGTATTCGGCCGCGGCGGCGCGCTCAAGTCCAGCTGGTACGGCGACTGCCTGCCCAGCCGCGACTTCCCGATGCTGACCGAGCTGTACCGGCAGGGCCGGCTGGACCTGGACGCGTTCGTCACCGAGGAGATCGCCCTCGACCAGGTCGAGGAGGCGTTCGCCCGGATGCACCACGGCGACGTGCTGCGCTCGGTGGTGGTCTTCCCGTGACGGCCCGCGTCGACCACGCCGTCACCTCCGGCACGTTCTCACTCGACGGCCAGACGTTCGACGTGGACAACAACGTCTGGGTGATCGGCGACGACGCCGAGTGCGTCGTCCTCGACGCGCCGCACGACGTGGCGGCCGTCCGCGAGGTGATCGGTGACCGGCGGGTGCTGGCGATCATCGCCACCCACGCCCACGACGACCACGTCCGGGTCGCGCCCGAGCTGGCCCGGGCCACCGGCGCGCCGGTGCTGCTGCATCCGGCCGACCGGGTGCTGTGGGACATGGTGCACCCGGACACGGCCCCGGACGGCGAGCTCACCGACGGGCAGACGTTCACCGTCGGCGGCACCACGCTGCGGGTGCTGCACACGCCCGGCCACAGCCCCGGCGCGTGCAGCGTGTACGCACCCGGCCTGGGCGCGGTCTTCACCGGCGACACGCTGTTCGCCGGTGGGCCGGGCGCGACCGGGCGGTCGTACAGCGACTTCGGCACCATCGTCGAGTCGATCCGTACCCGGCTGCTCACGCTGCCGCCGGAGACGGTGGTGCACACCGGCCACGGCGACGACACCACGATCGGGGCCGAGGCGCCGCACCTGGACGAGTGGATCGCCCGGGGCCACTGAGGACCGCACACCCGCGCGGGTCCGGCCGGAGCAGTCCGGTCCGGGCCCGCGCGGCGTCTCCGCCCCGGCGTCCGCCCGCCGCTGGCGGACTCGGAAACCGCGTGGCCGCGCGACGGCGCGACCCGTGATGCTCGGGCCCGTGCCCGTCGCCACCCTCACCGACGCCCAGTCCGCGCGCTGCGCCACGTCCGCGACGTCGCGCTGCGCGACCGCCCGGCGGCGCTCGCCGTCATCGCCCGGCGTGGACGCCGAGTTCCGCGGCCCTGACATCCCGTCGCCGGCCCTACGGGTGGCCGCCGAGTTCGCCCGCGCGGGCGAGCCGCTGCACGCGGCGCTCGTCGGGCGCGCCGCCGCCTCGGTGGTACGCGAGCCGCAGCGCTGGGCCGACCGGGGACCGGCAGCGGTGAGGCTCCAGCACCTCTGGCACGTGCTGGTCCGGTTCGGCGTTCCGGCCTGATCGTCCCTGTCTGCCGTCCACGGCCCTGCTGCCCGGAATCGCGGGTGACCTGGATCGCAGCCTCGGCCCTGCCCGGCATTTCCGGAATGACCGACACAGCGGGCTCGTTGTGTCCCCCGTACCGCCGGAACCCAAACACCTACCCGGCGGTAGTCCCTCGAGGGGCGCTCACCCCGGAGCGCGTCGTAACGATCGAAAGGGCAACCATCGTGAAGCAGCACTTCACTCGATGGCTCCCCGCCATCGCGAAGACCGCCGTCGCGAAGACCGCCGCCGTCTCCCGTGACCGCCGTGCCGCGCTGAGCGTGGCGGGGGTGGCCGTACTGGGCGGACTGGCCGTCGGCCCCGTCGCCGTGGCCGCGCCGGTCACCAGCGGGCCGCACGCCGGTGCCAAGGCCGCCATCGACCTGGCCACCGGTAAGAAGACCTCCACCGAGGCGGTGAAGCCCGGCCAGACCACCGGCCTTGACAAGGTGCCGACCAGGGCCGACCGGCCGGCCAAGGAGAAGCTCGTGCCGCACGGCGTCGAGGGCGCGCAGTCGCGCATCCCGCTCGACGACGCGCAGCTCGACAACGCCAAGGCCATCGTCGAGGCGGCCAAGGAGACCGGCGTGGGGGAGCGGGGCGCCGTGATCGGCGTCGCGACCTCGCTGCAGGAGTCGAAGCTGTACAACCTGGGTCACCTCGGCGCGTACAACGACCACGACTCGGAGGGTCTGTTCCAGCAGCGCCCGTCGTCCGGTTGGGGCACGTCCGAGCAGATCACCGACCCGGAGTACTCCAGCAAGGCGTTCTTCAACGCGCTGAAGAACGTCGGCGGCTGGCAGGAGCTGCCGCTGACCACCGCCGCGCAGACGGTCCAGGTGTCCGCCTACCCGTACGCGTACGCGCAGTGGGAGGAGCAGGCGGCGGACATCGTCCAGCAGGTCTGGTAACCCGACCCGTACAGGCGGCCGGCCCTCTTCCGGAGGGCCGGCCGTTGTCGTCGATCTTGGACCTGTGGCACCTCGCAGACCTCGTGAACCGGACATCGCGGGCGCCACAAGTCCAAGATCGACTTGAGAGGGCAGGCGAGTGGGGGCGATGTCCGGATCCGCTGTGATGGGCGGCACTGCGCGGGCGGAATCGGGGGCGGGCGGGTGGCGTTGTAACCCGGTGCGCGACCGGAGTGGCGCCGCCGAGCGGCCCCGGGAATGACCCCGGCCCGCCGGTCGTTGCAGATGCACCCGGCACGCCCCGCGCTGCCGGATCCCCCCAGAACCTTGAGCGCCTGACGGTGCCCACGCGTCCACCCCCGGATGCGTCGACCCCCGAACGGAGCCCATCATGAACACGATCCTGCGCAAGAGCATCCTCGGTGTCGCCGGTCTCGCCTTCACCGGTGGCGTGTTCGCCGGTCCGGTCGCCGCCCACGCGGCGGACACCGCCAAGCCGGCCGCCGTCGCGGTCCAGGGCGCGAGCCCGCAGGGCGCGCAGTCGCACGTGGACCTGAACGACGAGCAGCTCGCCAACGCCAAGGCGATCATCGCGGCCACCAAGAAGGCGGGCCTGCCCGAGCGGGCCGCGGTCATCTCGATCGCCACCGCGCTCCAGGAGTCGAAGCTGGAGAACCTGGGCCACCTGGGTGACCGCAACGACCACGACTCGCTGGGCCTGTTCCAGCAGCGGCCATCCAGCGGCTGGGGCACGCCGGAGCAGATCACCGACCCCGAGTACTCGACGCTGGCGTTCCTCAAGGGCCTCAAGCAGGTCGACGGCTGGCAGGACATGCCGCTGACCGAGGCCGCGCAGACCGTCCAGGTCAGCGCCTACCCGGACGCGTACGCGCAGTGGGAGCAGCAGGCCGCCGAGATCGTCGCCCAGCACTGGAACAAGTAAGAGCAATGCCAGAGGCCGGCACCCGGATCGGGTGCCGGCCTCTCGCGTGTCCTCATCCGCTGTGTGCGGCGAGCCACGACAGCACCGGTTCCACCACCGACGGGTCCAGCGGCTGCTTCGCCTCGTCCCGGTACGCCCGCAGCGACGGCGGCCCCGGCTGGCGGCGCAGCACGTGGGTGACGTCCGGCAGCACCCGCGTCTGCACCGGACCGCCCGCGTGCGCGGCGACGACCGGCAGGTCGGCCGGATCGGTCTGGAGGTCCTTGTCGCCGGTGAGCGCGAGGATCGGGGCGTCGACACGGGCCAGGTCCGGCCGCGGGTCGTAGCGCAGGAACTCCCGGAACCAGCGGGCGTTGAGCCGCTGCCCGCCGACCCACGCCACGTCCTTGTCGGTGGCGAGGATCTTCTCGTGGTTGCGGGCCACCTTCGCCACCAGGTCGGTGCGGGTGAGTCGGAGCACGAGGCGTACCGGCGCGGGCAGGGTGGGCAGCAGCCGCGCGGCCTGCCGGCGCAGCACATCGGCGCCGGTGCGCCCGGGCGCGGAGAGCAGGACGAGGCCGGCCACGGGTACGCCGCGCGCGGCGAGCGCGACAGCGGTGAGCGCGCCCTCGCTGTGCCCGACCAGGAACAGCCGCCCGCCGTCCACGGCCGGGTCGGCACGCAGCGCCGCGAGCACGGCGGCCGCGTCGTCGACGTTGTCGTGGAAGCCGGTACGCAGGAACTCGCCGCTGCTCTCGCCGACGCCCCGCCGGTCGTACCGGGCGACCGCGAACCCGGCGCCGGCCAGCGCGACGGCCAGGTGCCGCTGGATGCCCAGGGGCAGGCGGCGGTGGTCGCCGTCGCGGTCGATCGGCCCGGAGCCGGGCAGCAGCAGCGCCACCGGATGCGGCCCGGCGCCGTCGGGCAGCGTGAGTGTGCCGGACAACCGCTGCCCGCCCGCGTCGACGGCGAGCGCGCGGTCGACGGTCACCGCAGCACCGCCGCGGCCAGGGCCGGGGCGTCGTCGGTGCCGATGAGCAGGGAGTCGTACGCCTGGCCGGTGAGGGTGATGCGGACGGCCGGCTGGCCGCCGCGGACGCTGACGAACTCCTTGCCGGCCCTGCCGCGCCAGGTGCCGACGTTGCGCGTGCGGGGCACGCCGAGTCCGGGCGCCCGGATGCCGCGGGTGGCGCGGGCGCCGTCCGGTACGACGACGGCGCCGCTGACGGCGGAGCGGGGGAACGACAGGTCGCCGCGCAGGGCCCAGATCTTCTCGGCGGTGGTGAGACGGACGTCGATGCGGTCGGCGGTGATGTCGATGGTGGCCATCGGCGAACTCCTCAGTTCTGTTATCGTCAGTGAGAACATTACCGGAGGCGATAACAAAAAGGGGAGCCCCTGTGGCACTCGACACCGTGGAGCTGCTGCTGCACCCGATCCGGCTGCGCATCGTCCAGGCGTTCCTGGGCGGCCGCACGCTCACCACCACCGACCTGCGCGCAGCGCTGAGCGACGTGCCACCGGCCACGCTCTACCGGCAGGTCGCCACGCTCGCCGACCACGGCGTGCTGCACACGGTGGGGGAGCGGCGGGCCCGCGGCGCCGTCGAGCGCAGCTACCGGCTCCACGAGGCCGCCGCGTCGGTGGACCCGGACGAGGCCCGGGCCATGAGCCCGCAGCGGCACCGCCAGGCGTTCCTCACCTTCGTCGCGGGCCTGCTCGCCGACTTCGACGGCTACCTCGACGCCGGCGGCGGCGACCTGGCCCGCGACGTGGCCGGCTACCGGCAGAACGCGTTCCACGCCACCGACGCCGAGACCGCCGAGTTCGTCACCCGGTTCCGCGACCTGTTCGCCGAGTACGCGGCGCTGGGCCCCGGCCCCGGCCGCACCCGCCGGCTGCTCACCACCGTCCTGCTGCCCGCCGCCGATCAGGAGCGGCCCGCGGAGCGCCGGTGACCGAGCACGATGTCCGCCACGGCGGCGCCGAGCGCCAGCACGATGATCCCGGCGGCGAGCAGCAGTGAGTGGCGGAACGCCGTACTCCAGTCGCCGCGGTCGGCGGCGAGCGTCGAGAAGAACAGCGCGCCCACCGCGGCGATGCCGGCAGCCGACCCGATGCGCTGCCCGGTCTGGAGCATCCCGGCGCCGCTGCCGGCCATCGGCACCGGCACCTCGGACAGCGTGAGCGTCTGGTTCGGCGCGATCACCAGGCCGCTGCCCAGCCCGGCGACGAGCAACGGCAGCGCGGTCCGCAACGGCACGTTCTCGTGCGGCCCACCGGCCAGCACCAGGTCGGTCGCGACCAGGCCGGCCACCACCGCCAGCAGCCCGATCGCGACGAGCGGACGGCCGTACCGGGTGACCACCCGGCCGCCCAGCGCGGAGGCGAGCGCCGAACCGAGCGCGAACGGGGTGATCGCCAGGCCGGCCACGAGCGCGCTGTAGCCGAGCCCCATCTGGAGATAGAGCGTGAAGATGAAGAAGATCGCGGTGAACCCGGCGAAGTAGATCAGGCCGATCAGCGCGCCGAGCGTGTACGAGCGGACCGTGAACAACCGCAGGTCGAACAACGGCTGGGCGCGCCGGGCGTACCGGTGCTCCCAGAGCGCGAACCCGGCGAGCAGCAGCAGGCCGACGGGGATCAGCAGCCACTTGCCCGGGCCCCGCCACTGCTCCCGCTGCACCAGCGGCAGCAGGATCACCGTCACCCCGGCGCCGAGCAGCAGCACGCCGAGCGGGTCGAGCCGGCCCCGCCCGGCGGGGTTTGTCGGCCGGGCCGGCATCAGCCGCCAGCCGAGCAGCATCGCCACGATCCCGACCGGGATGTTGACGAAGAACACCCACCGCCACCCGTGCTCGGCGCCGCCCAGTTCGATGAGCAACCCGCCGAGCAGCGGACCCACGGCGGTGGAGATGCCGATCGTCGCGCCCAGCAGCCCGAACGCCCGGCCCCGGTCCGCGCCCCGGAACAACTCCTGGATCATGCCGCTGACCTGAGGATTCACCACACCGGCGGCAGCGCCCTGGACGAGCCGGGCGACGACCAGCCACTCCGGGGAACGGGCCAGCCCGGCCAGCGCGCTGGTGAGCGTGAACAGGCCCACCCCGACCACGAACGCGGTACGCCGCCCGCGCGCGTCGCCGAACCGCCCGGCCGGCACGAGCACCAGGCCGAACGTCAGCGCGTACCCGGACAGCACCCACTGCAGGTCGCTCGGCGTGGCCTGCAACGCCCGGTCGATCGAGGGCACCGCGACGTTGACGATGCTGACGTCCAGCAGCGTCATGAACGCCGCGATCAGGCCGACGCTCAGCGCACGCCAGCGGCGCCGGCCGTCGTACCCGGTGTCCTGCACCGGCGTCGACGACCGGCCCTCGCTCATCGTGCCCCCCACTGACCGTCGATCACCCGACTCCGATCGCTACCCGGTGCCCGGTGGGGCAAACGACCCGATCACGCCGTCTGGCGCGCGCACCACCGGGGTCCGAAGTCCAGGCCGGACATCGGGGAGTCCTCGCGGTGCAGCAGCCCCCGCTCGGTGAGCGAGTGCAGCGGCTCGCGCAGCTCCTCCTCGGTCATCCCGGTCTCCTGGGCGATCAGGTCCGGGTAGGGGACGTGCCCCTGCACCTCCAGCGCGGAAACCGCCTGGTAGACCCGTTCCTCGACCGCAGACAGCTGGACCTGAGGCATCGCTTCCCTCCTCGGCGTGGACCGCCCGACCCGCGGACGGCCGGCGACCGGCGGTTACCCGGACGGGCCGCGATGATGCTCACCCGTTCGACTGTCGTATCGGGCGGCGCGGCACGGCGGTGCCCTAGGCTGCACCCGTGATCATGGATCTCGTCGTGGTCGGCGGCGGGCCCGCCGGACTCTCCGCCGCGCACGCCGCGGCCCGGGCCGGCGTGCGCACGCTCGTGGTCGAACGGGCCACCCACCCCCGGTACAAGACGTGCGGCGGCGGCCTGATCGGTACGTCGCTGGCCGAGGTCGCCGACCGCGTCGAGGTGCCCGCCCACGACCGGGTCGACCGGGTCACGTTCACCCGGGACGGGCGACGCCCGTTCACCCGGCGGCACCCGGCGCCGCTGGTCGCCATGATCCGCCGGGAGGAGTTCGACGACCGGCTGCGCGCCGCCGCCGTCGCCGCCGGGGCTCAGGTCCGCGAGGGCGTCGCGGTCCGCGCGATCGAGCAGGACCCCGACGAGGTACGCCTGCGCCTGGCCGACGGTGAGACGGTACGTGCCCGGGCCGTGATCGGGGCGGACGGCTCGTCCGGGGTGACGGCGCGGCACGCCGGGGTACGCTTCCGCCAGGTCGACCTCGGGCTGGAACTGGAACTGCCGGTGGACGCCGCCGAGCGGGACCGCTGGCGCGGCCGGGTGCTGCTCGACTGGGGGCCGCTGCCCGGCTCGTACGCGTGGGTCTTCCCGAAGGGCGACCGGCTGACCGTCGGTGTCATAGCCGCCCGGGGCGACGGCGAACGGACCCGCGCCTACCTGCACGACTTCACCGACCGGCTCGGCCTGTCCGGGGTGGCGCCGGAGCACGACTCCGGTCACCTGACCCGCTGCCGCACCGGGGACTCCCCGCTGCGGCACGGCCGGGTGCTGGTCGCCGGGGACGCCGCCGGGCTGCTGGAACCGTGGAGCCGCGAGGGGATCAGCTACGCGCTGCGCTCCGGCCGGCTGGCCGGTGAGGCGGTGGCCGCCGGTGACCTCGACGCGTACGCCCGGGAGGTCGACCGGCGGCTGACGCCGGAGATGCGTGCCGGGCACCGGCTGCTGGAGGTGTTCGAGCGGCGGCCCGACGTGTTCCACGCGATGCTGGCCAGCCCGCCCGGCTGGCGGATGTTCGTCCGGTTCTGCCAGGGCCGGGCGAGCTTCGCCGAGGTGCTCGACCGGCGGCCGGTTCGGGCCGGGCTGGCGCTGCTCGACCGGCTGCCCCCGCTCAGGGGACGATGACCGCCCGCCCCCGCACCTCGCCCCGGCGCAGCGCCTCGTACGCCTGCGGCGCCTCGGCGAGGGGGAACGTGTGCACGTCGGCGTGCAGCCGGCCGTCGCGGGCCAGCGCGATCACCTCGTGCAGTTCGGCCCGGGTGCCCCAGAACGGCACCACCACCCCGGTCTCCAGCGGCACCGGGGGCGGCTCGTCGGCGACCGGCCGCACCGGCAGCGTGCCGCCGGCCAGGCCCACCAGCAGGATCTGACCGCCGGTGGCGACCACCTGCCGGGCGGTGTCCAGCGTGGGCTGCGCGCCGACGAAGTCGAGCACCACGTCCGCGCCGTCCGGCGCCGGCCCGACCAGCTCGCGGATCTGCTCCACCGCGTCCGGTCCGGCCTGCACCGTGTGGTGGGCGCCGAGGCGGCCGGCCAGGTCCAGCGCGGCGGTGTTCGTGTCCACCGCGATGATCCGTACCGCTGTCGTCGCGAGCAGGATCTGCAACCCCATGTGCCCCAGCCCGCCGATGCCGATCACCACGCAGGAGGTGCCGGGCCGCAGCCGGGGCCGGGCCAGGTCCACCGCGTGGTACGGGGTCAGCCCGGCGTCGGTCAGCGGCGCCGCCTGGGTCAGGTCCATGTCGCCCACCGGCAGCAGCCGGGACGCGGGCACCACCACGTACTCGGCCAGCCCGCCGTCGCGGCTGAGCCCGATGCCGCCGACCGGGATGACCCGGCAGCGGTTCTCCTCGCCGCGCAGGCAGGCCCGGCAGCGGCCGCAGCCGATGATGCCGTAGACCGCGGCCCGGTCGCCGGGCGACCAGCCGTCCACCCCGGCGCCGACCGTGTCGACGGTGCCGGCGATCTCGTGCCCGAGCGTCATCGGGATCGGGAACACGCCCGCCGGCGCGTCGAGGATGTGCAGGTCGGAGTGGCAGGCACCGACCGCGCCGACGCGCAGCAGCACCTCACCGGGGCCGGCCTGCGGCGTGGGCACCTCCGTGTGCTCCAGCACACCGGGTGCGGTCATCCGTACTGCGCGCATGTCTCCTCCACCTCGTCGCCGACGGTATTCGCGGCGGCATACCCGTGCCGTGGCGGTTGATGCGGAGACGGGACGGGTGAGCGCACAATGCGGTCATGAGCGAACCGGCCGAGTCGTTCACCGACGAGGAGTACGCGTTCCTGCGGCACGTCCGCTTCGGCGAACTGCCGGCCCGGGTACGCCCGGAGGAGCGGATCGAGTCCGCCGAGACCGAGTTCCCGCCGGACCGGCCGGACCCGGTCGGCGGGGAGTCGGAGTGGCACCTGCGCGCCGGCGGCTGACGGGGCCCGGACAACCGGCCCGGACCCCGCCGCCCCACGGTCAGAAGACCGGCACGCCCTCGCGTACCAGCTTCCAGTTGGGCACGAAGAAGTCGGCCGGGTCGATGACGCCCTTGGCCTGCGCCCAGTCGATGAGCAGCTGGCGGATCTCCTGCTGGGCGTTGTAGACCTGGGTCTTCACGATGCCCGGGAAGTTGCCGCCGCCGCTGCGCCGGTAGTTGTTCACCGCCACCACGAACCGGGCGTCCGCCGCGACCGGGGTGTCGGTGCCGGCCAGCACCAGGCGGGTGATCCGCTCGCCGACCGGCTTGGCGATGTCGATGTCGTAGTCGACGCCGGAGAACACGTCGTAGTTGTAGTCCGGTACCGCCGGGTCGCTGATCGTCTCCGGGTTGACCGGCGCGCCCGCGGGCAGCGTGACGAAGTACTTGGCCGAGTACTCCAGGTACGCCTTCACCTCGGCGCCGGTCAGCACGACCGCCTCCAGCGTGTTGTCGTACACGTAGAGGCCCGCCACGTCGCGGATGCGCACGTCGCCCTGCGGGAACACCGCGGTGCGGCTGAACGGCGCGGCGATGGACAGCACCGGCAGGCCCGCGTACTCGCCGCCGGCCAGGGCCTCGGTGACCACCTCGGTCTGGACGTGGTTGATGAAGTCCAGGATCGGGGTGTCCTTGTACCGCGACTCGGCGGCGGACAGCTCCACGCTCGACTGCGCGACGACCCGGTTGACGTACTCGACGGTCGTGGCGTGTTGGCCGCGCACGGCCGCGAGCACCGCCGGGTCCTCGACCACGGTGTTGGTGTTGAGCGTGGTGGCCGACTTGGCGGTCACCGTCCAGCGGCCCTTCTCCCGGGTCAGCGTGAAGTCCATCCGGGTCAGCCGCTGACCCCACTTCGACGGCTCCGAGGTGAGGACCCGCTCGCCCGTGACCAGGTTGGTGACGAACTTCTCCGGCACCTCGTTGTGCGCGTGGCCGAACAGGATCGCGTCGATGCCGGGCACCTGCTCGGCGATCAGCGCGGTCGGGTTCTCGTTCGGCAGCTCCGGGCCGTAGCTGGAGGTGCCGCTGTCCCCGCCGTGGGCGGAGATGACGACCAGGTCGGCGCCGCGGCGGCGCATCTCCGGCACCCACTTCGCGGCGGTGGCGACCATGTCGGCGAAGACGAGGCGGCCCTCGACGTTGCCCTTGTCCCAGATGGCCACGCCGGGGTTGGTCAGGCCGAGGATGCCCACGCGCAGCTTGGGCGCGCCGTGCCCGCCGAGCTTGACCTCCTTGATCACGTACGGGAGGAACGCAGGCTTGCCGGTCTTCGCGTTGAGCGCGTTCGCGGCCAGCGCCGGGAAGCCGAGCTGCTCGATCCAGGTCGCCAGCAGCGGCAGGCCGTAGTTGAACTCGTGGTTGCCGAGCGTCACGGCGTCGTACTTGAGCACGTTCATGGCGCGGGCCATCGGGTGCGTCTCACCGGTGCTGGTGATCGGCTCCTGCTTGGCGTAGTAGGTGGCCAGCGGCGTGCCCTGGATGGTGTCGCCGGCGTCCAGGACCAGCGTGGCCCTGCCCTTGCGCTCGGCGCGGATCTGGTTGACCAGGGTGGCGAGCTTCGCGACGCCGACGTCGTTGTGCTTGCTGTCGTCGTACTCCGCGTCCTTGTAGTAGTCCCAGTTGTAGACGTTGCCGTGGGTGTCCGACGTGCCGAGGATCGTCAGGTCCCAGGTCTTCGGCTTCGGCTTCGCCTCGGCGGGCGCGCCGGCCAGCAGGGGGGCGGTCGCGGCGGCGGCCGCGACGGCCAGCACCTGGCGCCGGGAGGCGCCGGAGGAGGAGGTCATGAGGTGCCTTTCCGAATGGGGGGTACGCGCCTCGTGGGCGCCGCTGCGCACCATAACCACCACCTGTCGCGTGCGCCACACCGGCCCGATTGTTTGCCTTCCGGTCACAGGCTGCTGTTTTCGCGCCGGTCACCGGGGTAGGGGCGGATCCATGAGCGAGGACCAGTTCACCCAGCAGCACCCGGCCGAGCAGTACGGACAGAGCGAGGGGCAGCCGGCGCAGCAGCAGACGCCGCCCGGCAGCGAACAGGAGATGGGGCCGAAGCCGGACCACGGCGAGGAGTCGTACCGGGGCAGCGACCGGCTCACCGGCAAGCGGGCGGTCATCACCGGCGGTGACTCCGGCATCGGCCGGGCCGTCGCGATCGCCTTCGCCCGCGAGGGCGCCGACGTGCTCGTCACCTACCTCGGCGACGAGGAGGAGAAGGACGCCCGGGAGACGGTCGCCCTGATCGAGCAGGCCGGACGCAAGGGCGTCGCCGTCCAGTGCGACCTGCGCGAGGAGGCCAACTGCCGTGCGCTCGTCAACCAGGCGGTACGCGACCTCGGCGGCGTCGACATCCTGGTCAACAACGCGGCGTTCCAGATGTCGCAGGACAACGGCCTGCTCGACATCACCACCGAGCAGTTCGACCGGGTCTTCAAGACCAACGTGTACGCCATGTTCTGGCTCTGCAAGTTCGCGGTGCCGCACATGAAGGAAGGCTCGACGATCATCAACACCTCGTCGATCCAGGCGTTCGACCCGTCGCCGCAGCTGCTCGACTACGCCACCACCAAGGCCGCCATCGCCAACTTCACCAAGGCGCTCGCGCAGAACCTGGCCGAGCGCGGCATCCGCGTCAACGCGGTCGCGCCCGGCCCCATCTGGACGCCGCTGATCCCGGCCACCATGCCGGAGGAGAAGGTCAAGCAGTTCGGCACCGACACGCCGCTGGGCCGTCCCGGTCAGCCGGCCGAGCTGGCGCCCGCGTACGTCTACTTCGCCTCGCAGGAGTCCAGCTACGTCACCGGCGAGATCCTCGGCGTCACGGGTGGCCGCCCGACGAAGTGACGGCCCGCCCGGTTCCCCGGCCGGTCCCGTCCCGCTGGCCGCCGTCCGTCTGGTCGCCGCCGACTGCCGGGGTCGCTCCGATCCGTGGGTGACCCCGGTCGGCGGGACGGCTCCGACTCCCGGGCGGACCTCGGTCAGCGGGGCCAGGCGGCCATCCGGCGGCGCACCTCGGCGATCCGCGGCGCGTCCAGGCCGTAGCGGGTGAACCGGCGGTCGGCCAGCCCGTCGAGGTAGCGGCCGGCGGCGCGCACATCCTCGTCGTCGAGGGCGGGGTCGACCTGCCGGGCCAGCTCCAGCAGCTCCGCGACCGTGTACCGGTCCAGCGCGGCGGACACGTCGATGTAGTCGCGTACCTCCCGCCGGTTCACCAGCGCGGCGGTCTTGTTGGCGATCAGGTCGCGGACGTCCATGACCGGGCCGAGGTCCATCACCACCGGGCTGCGGTGCCGGTCCAGGCGGGCCAGGCTGAGCCGGATCTGCCGGCCGTCCCGGCTCACCACGAAGTCGCGCAGGTCCCGGTCGAAGCCGTCGAACACCTCGCCCAGCCCGCCCGGGTCCACCTCGGCCACCCGGTAGCCGGCCCGTTCCAGCGCCGCCCGTACCCCGTCGGCCGCCGCCGCGGCGGCGCCCTCCACGTCGGCGAACAGGTCGACGTCCTCGGTGGGGCGGGTGACCAGGCCGTGTACGGCCCACGCCACCCCGCCGCCGAGCACGAAGCGGTGCGGGCCGGCCGCGGCCAGGGCCACCCGGGCCACCTGCCGGTAGAAGTCGTGCGGGTGGGTCACGCCGGGCGCAGGCTCCCGTGCCGGCCCTCCCAGGCCAGGCGTACGCCCCGGGGCAGGTTGAGCAGCGGCCACAGCCGGCGCAGCGTGCCCGCGTGGATCAGCTCGCGCAGGTCCTCCACCCGGGTCGTCTCGCGCAGCACGTTCTCGTACATCCAGAGCAGCTCGTCCGGGTCGCCCAGGTCGAAGGCGCGTTCGCTGCTCCACATCAGGCGTACCGGCAGCTCGACGATGCCGGTCGTGGGACCGGTCAGCTCGTCCAGGGTGCGCGCCACCACGGCGGGTCGCCCGGGGCGGGCGAGGTACGCGTGCGCGGTGACCGACATGGCATCAGGGTAACCCCAACCCGGCCCCTTTCCCCCCATCCGTCCCCGCACAGCACGTGCTCGCCGTGTTCACCTCGCGCGGCGCTCCGCCGGAGATCTTGGAAGATCTCGGCCCCCATGAGGGCCGCTTCCTTCCAAGATCTCCGTGGTGGCCTGTGCGACGGACCTGCTGAGGTTCGCTGGGGCGGGCTCGCGCCGACGGTGGTGCCCTCTGCCGCCGGGCGGATGGAGATCTTGGTACGTTCGCGTCCCTCCGGGGGCCGTTCCGTACCAAGATCTCTCGCGGATCCGCTTGGGGCCTGTCTTGCGTGCGGGTCTGCCGCGACCCTTCCGTCGATCATGAGGTTGACGGTGACGAACCGGACATCACCTGCCGTCAACATCATGATCGACGCGGTGGGCGGTGGGCGGTGGGCGGTGGGCGGCGGGCGGGTGCCTCGGCCGGGGTGGGGGAGCGGGCGGGTCGGGGGTGGTGTCCGGTGCTGCGTCGGGTGTCCGGTTTCGGGGTGGTCGGGGACACCCGGGCGGTGAAATCGGTGGCGGGGTCGGGGCGTTGTACCTGGTGAACGACCGCAGCAGCGCCCCCGCACCCCCGCAACGCGGGCGGCAGCGTCCGGGAATGATCCCGGCCCGGCGGTCGTTGGACATGTCCCCGGCGCGACCAGCGAACCCCCTCGCACGCCACCCCCGGCGTCCGCGGGCCGCGTGAGCAGAC
>NZ_JBAKHP010000047.1:0-26749 GCF_036902745.1 Micromonospora sp. CPCC 205554
CTGCTGGAAATCGCCCACCGCTTCATCCCCCTTGATCGCCGGAGATCCTACGGAGCGAACGCCGATCGGAGAAACGCGTTTCCGGCTTTCCGCACGGTCGTGGACGCGCTGCCGAACCGGTGAGCAGGCGCCGTTCCGCAGGCTCGGGAAGGCTGGTGATGAGGTGCGGGTACGGCGGTGCGTCGCGCAGGTGGGCGGGCCCGGCTGACCAACTTGTCGGTTTGCCGCGACCCGCCGGATCGCCGCAGGGGAGGCTCAGCCCGTCGCGCGGGTGCGTCGCGCCGCGACGTAGCGGCGCATCTTCTCGGACGTTCCGCAGTCGTCCATGCTGCACCAGCGGCGACTGCGGTTCTTGCTCTCGTCGTGGAAGAGAAAGCGGCAGCCGCCGCATCCCTTGATCCGGTCCAGTGCGCCTGTGGTGAGGAGCTGGACCGCCGCGTGCACCACCGGCCGCAGCGGCCGGGCAAGCGTCTGGTCGTCTCGCCAGGTCCACCCGAACGTACGCCCTTGATCGAGTCGTGCGTGACCGAGCGCGTCCGCTTCGTCGTCTCGCAGACGGGCCAGTACGGACGTGCCCGGACTGCGATCAGCGGCCACTGCCCGGAACACGTCGTCGAGATCGTCGCGGATTCGCAGCGACCGGGCGAAGGCGGTCTGGGCGCCAGCCGGATCATCGTGTGACAGCCGGCGCAACGCCTCCGCCTCCGGCTCGCTGAGCGCACCCGCGTACACGCTCCAGGCGACGAGCTCGGGATAGCCGGTCAGCACGTCGTCGTCCGGAGATCCGACGGGCGGACCGGTACGGGTGTTGACGAAGTCCAGCGCGAGGTTGCCGCCTACCAGGCGCATCCGCGTCACGCCCTCGGATGTTTCCATCGAAGCTCACTTTACCAGTTGACCTGCATCGAAGGACACCACTAGCATGTTTCCATCGTAAAGTGTTTTGCTGGAAACGGGGGTCTGATGAAGCGCGGACGGGCAGTGGGAGCGCTGATCGGTCTGTCCGGTGGGACCTTCCTCTACACCACCGCCGAGGCGCTGCCGATCGGGCTGCTGCTCCCGATGGCGGTGGACCTGGCCGTCTCGCCGCCGCGGGTGGGGATGCTCGTCACCGCGTACGGCGCGGTGGTGATGGTCGCCTCGGTCCCGTTGACGGCGCTGGTCCGCAGGGTTCCTCGCCGCCGGCTGCTGTCGGCGCTCCTGGCCGGCTTCGTCCTCAGCACCGCCGTCACGGCGCTGACGAGCACCTTCGCGCTGCTCCTGGTCGCCAGGATGGTCACCGCAACGACCCATGCGCTGTTCTGGGCCGTGGTGGTGCCGGCTGCGGCCGAGCTGTTCCGGCCCGCACTACGCGGGCGGGTCGTCGCGGTCGTGTTCGCCGGCGGCACCGTCGCGTTGGCCCTGGGAGTGCCCGCAGGCACCTGGCTGGGCGACCGCGCCGGATGGCGCGCATCGTTCCTGGCGGTAGCCGGGCTCGGCGCGGTCGTACTCGTCGTGGTGGCGGCGCTGCTGCCCTCGACGCGGCCGGAAGACGGCCACGCCGCCCGAGGTGCGACGCCCGACGCCCGACGCTTCTGGCTGCTGGTGGCGATGGCCGTCCTGACGACCGCCGGCGCCATTGCCGCCTACACCTACGTCGCCATCTTCGTCACCGAGGTGAGCGGATTCTCTGCCTCGGCAGTCGGGGCCGTCCTGTTCGTGCGCGGCATCGCCAGCGTGCTCGGCATCCTCGCCATCGGCGCGCTGCTGGACCGCAGCCCGTGGCTCGCTCTCCTCACGACCGTCGCACTGGAATCGGCAGCACTGCTCGGCCTGTACACGTTCGGCCGACGGCCGTCGGCGTCCGTCGGCCTGATCGCACTGGCCGGACTGGCATTCGCCGCGTTCACCGCGACGCTCGGCGGCCTCGTTCTGCAGGTGGCCCCCGGGCGCTCCGACCTCGCCGCCGCCGCGGTCTCCGCCGCAGTCAACGTCGGCATCACCGCCGGCGCGTTCGTTGGCGGCCTGGCCCTGCCGAGCCACGGTGTGCGCGCTACAGTGCTGATCGGCGCCCTGCTCGGCGTAGCCGCCCTGGTGCTGGCTCTCGGCGAACGACTCATCCGGCCCGCGCTCCGCCACCGCCTCGGTGCGGACTCCCGTCCCGCAGGCGTCGGTGGCGGTCCGTCCGACTCGTCGACCAGCCGGCGCGGTACCCCCATCCCGTGGGCAACAGGGCGAGCACGTCGATGACCGGGGCGGGTAGCTGCCCGGAGGTGGGGAGGACCGGGGTGGTGTCGCTCTGACCGAGGCGGGGCAGCAACCAGGCCGCGATCGCCGCCACCGTCTCACCCGCCCGGACCAGCAGGTACAGCTGTGCCACCATCGCCGCCGGGTCGCGTGATTCACCACGCCGGCGCGCAGTGGAGGCTTACTTGTTGTCCTTCTTGTTCTGCCACCTGTCGATGAGCGCCGGCAGTTCGCGCCAGAGGTAGTCGTAGAAGTCGCGCATCTCGGCGAGGCGGGCACCGGCGAGGCTGCCCTCGCCGGCCACTGTGATGCCTTCTTCGGCGGCTTCCCGCATGCTTCCGATCATCGCGTTCTGGCCGGACATGAGGGTGGCCCACGCGTCCTCGCGGAGCCGGAAGTGCTCGCGGCGACTGCCCGGGGCGGGTACCCGCTCGATCAACCCGACGGTAGCGAGGGACTTGATGGCGGTGGACACACTGCCGGAGCTGATGGCCAGGGTGTCCGCGATCTCGCCGGCGGTCATCGTCTCCTGCTCGGTGAACAGCAACGCCGCCAGCACTCGCGCCGTCATCCGTTGCAGTCCGCCCTCGGCGAGCGTCAGTGCCAGTTTCTCCGCCGGACCACTCAGTGCCATCCGCACCCTCCCCTGCTCGGCCGAATCCTAGCATCTTGCAGTCTTCAGAAGTCTTTGAACATTCGATACTCTGCGAGCCATGGCTGATGTAATCCGGCTGGAGAAGCTGTCCAAGACCTACGGCCGCCGCCGAGGTCTGCGGGCCCTGGACCTGTCCGTCGCCGAGGGTGAGGTGTTCGGCTATTTGGGGCCGAACGGGGCCGGCAAGTCGACCACCATCCGCGTGCTGCTGGACCTGATCCGACCGACCAGCGGACGCGCACTGGTGTTCGGGCACGACCCGCGCCGGGACGCGGTGGCGCTGCACCGGCGCATCGGATACCTCGCCGGGGATTTCGTGGTCAACCCCCGGCAGCGCGTCGGTGAGTGCCTGACATTCCTGGCCGACCTGCGCGGAGGCGTACCGAAGGCCCGCATAGGCGAACTGGCCGGGCGGTTGGAGTTGGATCTGACGGCACCGATCAAGACCCTGTCCAAGGGCAACCGGCAGAAGATCGGCCTGGTACAGGCCTTCATGCACCGCCCCGAGCTGTTGATCCTCGACGAGCCGACGTCGGGACTGGACCCCCTGGTGCAGCAGACCTTCCTCGACCTGGTCCGCGAAGCCAGAGCCGACGGGCAGACGGTGTTCATGTCGTCGCACATCATGAGCGAGGTCGAGGCGGTCGCCGACCGGGTCGGCATCATCCGCGACGGCCACCTCGTCGCACTCGACACTGTGGCTCGGCTCCGCGACCGCAGCGTGCGCGAGTTCCAGGTCACCTTCGCCGACCCGGTCGACGAAACCGCACTCGCCGCCTTGGCGGAGGTAACCGGCCTGACCGTCGACGGCCCGACCGCGAGGTTCCACCTCGCCGGCAGCCCCGACGGGCTCATCCGCGTACTCGCCCGGCAGCGGGTCGCGAGCCTCCGCGCCACCGAGCCCGATCTGGAACAGCTGTTCCTCACCTACTACCAGGCCGGCACTGCGAGCAAGGAGACCACCGATGCCTGACCTGCTGACCAAGACGCTGCGGGACGGCCGGCGAGGACTGGCCGGCTTCACCGCCGGCACCGCCCTGCTCGGGGTGATGTATGCCGGCTTCTATCCCCAGGTTGCCGACGGCGCGATGGGACAGACAGTCCACGGCTTCTCCCCCGCACTGCGGCAGGCGCTACGGATGGAGGATCTCGCCTCCGCCGCCGGCTATCTCGGCTCCAGCGTGTTCGGCATCATCGTGCCCCTGGTCGCCGTCATCTTCGGCATCGCCACCGGCACCGGCGCCGTCGCCGGCGACGAGGAAGCCGGCTACCTCGACCTGCTCCTCGCCCACCCGGTCAGCCGCACCCGGCTGCTCCTGCACCGCTTCGCCGCGCTCACCGTCGGCGCCATCCTCATCGCGGTGGTGGTCCTGCTGGCCATGTTGGCCGTCCGGCCCGCCGCACAACTCGACAGCATCACCGTCAGCCGGTTCGCCGCCCAGTGTCTCGCCCTGGCCCTGCTGATCGTCGTCTTCGGGACGGTCGCGATGACCGTCGGCGCGGCCACCGGCAGCCGGCCTGCCGCCCTGGCGGCCACCACGGGCATCGCCGTGCTCACCTACGCCGCCAGCACCCTCTCCAGCCAGATCGGCGCCGACGCCCTCCGCTACATCTCCCCCTTTCACTACTACATAGGCGGAGAGCCCTTGCGCTACGGCTTCCAGTGGGCCGACCTGAGCATCCTGGCCGCCACCATCGCGGTCCTGCTGACCGTCGCGGTAGCGGCCTTCAACCGCCGCGACCTGACCAGCTGACCCGATCGCCCTCACCACGCCAGCACCGTGGGCCGAGGCACTGGATCCGCAACACGTTCCGGCTCACCTCCCGCAAGTACTGGGACGAGATCAAGCGCGACATCAAGCCGATCTACACCGCCGTCAACGCCGACGCCGCCCGGGCCGCGTTCGACAAGCTGGCCGACAAGTGGGGCGGCCGGTATCCGGCCGTCATCCGGCTGTGGGACAACGCCTGGGCCGAGTTCATCCCGTTCCTCGACTACGACCTGGAGATCCGCACCGTCATCTGCTCCACCAACGCGATCGAGTCCCTCAACGCCCGCTACCGGCGGGCGGTCAAGGCCCGCGGCCACTTCCCCAACGAGCAGGCCGCGTTGAAGTGTCTGTACCTGGTGACCCGATCGTTGGACCCCACCGGAGCAGGCAGAACCCGATGGACGATGCGCTGGAAACCCGCCCTGAACGCCTTCGCCATCACCTTCAGCGACCGCTTCCCGGCCGCTGAAACCTACTAACCAAGATCGCCGGAAACACCTTTAGCGAGACAGGCCCCGCCGATCTCCCCGATCGCCGTCGCGGTCGCGGGGCGACGACGACGTCGAGATCAGGTCGTCGACCGTGGGCGGTTGCGCTGTGAACCCTTGGTCGGGTCATGCGGCGTGAACCGCCGTGGTGTCCGCTGCGGGCCGGCCGTAGCGGCGACGCAGCCGGACCTCGGCGCGGGGGTTGCGATTGGCGAGGTTCAGGTCGCCGCCGTAGTGCGCCAGAACCCGTGGGTTCATCACCCGGTACCACAGCGGCGGAACGAGAGCGAGCAACACCATCGAGGCGTAGCCTCCGGGCAGTCGCGGCGAGACGTCGAAACTGCGCAGCGTCTGGTAGCGGCGCAGCGGGTTGGCGTGGTGGTCGCTGTGGCGTTGCAGTTGGAAGAGGAACACGTTGGTGACGACGCGGTCGCTGTTCCAGCTGTGCCGTGGGTCGACCTTCTCGAAGCGGCCGGTGGCCGTGCGCCGGCGACACAAGCCGTAATGCTCGAGATAGTTGACCGCTTCCAGCAGCGAGAAGCCGACGATCGCCTGCAGGAACAGGAAGGGCACGAGTTGCCACCCGAACACCGCGATCAGCAGGGCGAAGAGCACGACGGTCATGAGCCCGGCGTTGAGAAGGTTGTTGCGCAGCGTCCACGGACTCTTGTGCCGCAGCCGGAAGCGGCCGATCTCCAGCCGCCACGCGGAGACGAGGCTGCCCCAGACCGTACGTGGCCAGAACGAGTAGAAGCTCTCCCCCAGCCTGGCGCTGGCCGGGTCCTCCGGTGTGGCGACACGGACATGGTGTCCGCGGTTGTGCTCGACGTAGAAGTGGCCGTACCCGGTGGGCGCGAGCGCGATCTTCGACAACCACCGCTCCACCGTCTCGCGCTTGTGGCCGAGCTCGTGTGCGGTGTTGATGGCCAGTCCGTTGACGATTCCGATGGTGGCGACCAGCCCGGCGGCGCCGGCGACACCGAGGCCGCCACTCGTCCAGACCCATGCTCCGAGCAGCAGGGCGGCGTACTGCACCGGCAGGAACAGGAACGTGATCCAGCGGTAGTAAAGGACTTCCTGCAACCGCCGGGCGATGTCGTCGGGCGGGTTCTCTCCGTCGTCACCGAGCAGCACGTCGATGATCGGGATGAGCCCGAAGACCACCGCCGGGGTGAGCCACCAGGCCGCGGGCCCCGCGTCGGCCTCCCACAACGCGTACGCCAGCAAGGGCAGCACCGGCACGAGAAGAGCCAGTGGCCACAGGTGCTTCTTGCCGTCATGCCAGTCGGCGGCGACTGCTGGAGCATCGACCGAGGTCCGCATGTACCGCCTCCGGAGTATCGAGCGCTATGTCGACTGTCACACGGATACCCGTCCTTGACAATATCTAGCGCTGCGTCAATTTGGTGGGCACGCGAGGCGCCTGTGTCCAGTCGATAGACTCGGGACACCATGGTCGACCCTCCGCCTTATCGCCACACCGCGCGCCGGCACCTGCGTGACGCGGTCATCAAGGCCGGCCGCGACCTGGCGATCGACCGCGGCTGGGACGCGGTACGAATGGCCGACGTGGCGGCCCGCGTGGGAGTGAGCAGGCAGACGCTCTACAACGAGTTCACCAACAAGGCCGGACTCGGCGAAGCCATCGCACACAGCGAGATCGACCGGTTCGTGGACGGTGTGCGGGAGGCGTTGTCCGCCCACGGCAGCGACGTGCGGGCCGCCGTCCATGCCGCGGTCACGTTCGTGTTGACGCAAGCCGGCACCGACCCGCTGGTCAAAGCCGTCCTCAACAGTGTCCGAGGCACCGACGCCCTGCTCCCCTACCTGACCACCCGCGCCGACCTGGCCCTGGCCGCCGCCGTCACAGTGCTGAGGGAGTGGGCGGGCACGCACCTGCCCCGGGTGTCGCCCGATGATGTCACCGTCGGCGCCGAATCCATCGCTCGACTGGTCGTCAGCCACATCGTGCTGCCGACCGCGCCCGTCGACAACACCGCCGACGCCCTTGCCGACCTGGCACAGCGCTTCCTGGACCCACCGCGCACGTGAACGAGCGCAACAGCTGCCGCAGACGGCGGAGGGAGAGTCATCCCCGCGGGTCACCTGCCGGCAGAGTCAGTCCTTGAGACACGATTCAACTGACTGGACATCGTCGATCCGTGATCCCGCCACCCGGGCGGGTCAGAGACCGGCGGCGGCGTCGTACCGGCGCCGCAGGTCGGCCATCTCCGATGTGGGCAACGCTTCCCTGAGTGCCAGGTCCTCGTACTTGTCGGGGAACATCTCCCGCAGCCGGTCGACGAACCTGACGTCGGCGGTCGCCTCGACCACCTCGATGCCGGGAGGCTGGGTGGTCATGTCCATGATCAGCGGGCCGACGAGTTTGACCGCTCCGTCCCAATGGCGCTTCTGCTCGGCGACGCCGCAGAGGTGGAAGCCGTAGACCGTCCGGACGTCGGCCAGTGTGGTGGCCCCGGTGGGCTCGTGGCCGTAGACATGGACTCCGCAGATGACGGCCGGCGCGGCCTGTTCTCCGGCTGGTACCTGTGGGGCGGTGTGCCCGGCGTGACCGTGATGTGTCGGGTCCGCCTGCTCGAGGATCGTACGCATCCGGGTCAGGATCTCTTGGCGGAGAGCTGCCGGGTCCGTCTTCGGGGTGGTCGAGGTGACCACGGCGGCCACGCCGATCGACGCGGCCAGCAGGCACACCTCGATCCACACGAAGCCGCTTCGGTACCAGCCGCTGACGCGTAGCCGGGAAGTCATGATCGTTCTTCACCTCATCGCGGTTCCTGGTGGTGGCGGAGGGCACCGGACGGATCTCTGCCCGGAGGTCGGGTCCGTCCGCACTGTCACCCCCGGCGCGGGGCCCTGCCGACGGTGGGGTGGCGCGTGCCCGCGCCACCCCACCGCAGATGCTGTTACCGAGCGGTGCAGGTGAGGTTGGGTGTGGAGTTGGTGCCGTTCCAGGAGGCGTTGAAGCCGAAGCTGGTGGTGGCGTTGGCGCTCAGGGAACCGTTGTAGGCGACGTTCGACGCGGTGACCGACGAACCGCTCGAGGTGACCGTCGCGTTCCAGGAGTTGGTGATGCTCTGGCCGTTGGGCCAGGTCCATGCCACCGTCCATCCGGAGATGGCGGCGTTGCCGGCCCGGACGGTGACCTCGGCCCCGAATCCACCGGACCACTCGTTCGTCTTGCGGAAGGTGGCGGTGCAGGCACCGTTTCCGGCCGGCGGCGGCGTGGTGGGCGGCGGAGTCGTCGGCGGAGGAGTCGTCGGCGGCGGCGTGGTGGGCGGCGGGGTCGTCGGCGGCGGGTTGCCGCCGCCGCCGAAGATCACGTCACTGCAGAGGTAGTACGGCTGGTCGAGGTGGGACGCCTGCCAGATGGTGTAGACGACGTGCCGCCCGGTGCGGTTGCCCGCGTTCACCTGCGCCTCGTAGAGCCCGGTGGTCGGGTAGCTGCCGGTGCGGAGTACCAGGTCGAGGCTGTTCCAGGTGAGGGGCTGGGTGGTCGGGTCGAAGCCCTGCTTGGTGATGTAGATCAACATGTAGTCGGCGCCGTGCCGAGCACCGTCGGTCAGCGTCAGGGTGAAGTTGTTCGGCATCGGCTTCGCGGTCCACGCGCCGACCGCGTCGAGCGAGGCGTACAGGCCACCCTGGGTGCGACCGCCGCTGCACAGCTGCCCGTCCGGCACGGCGGCCTGGTGGTTGCCGCCGACGTTCTCGCGGTACAGGCCGTTCCAGTTCCACATGGTGTTCGGGTTGGCCTGCCACGCCTGCCAGCACATCGGGTCGGTCTGGGCCATCGTGGGGTTGAGGTGGTCGGAACCCCAGCGCTCCCAACACCCGTAGTTGCGTGACGGCGGGTTGGTGACCGATCCGTGCGCCGAGGCCGGACCGGCCTGGTTGACGACGACCATCGTGAACGAGGCGAGGAGAACTGCGACCGCGCCCAGTCCCAGACGGCGTGCTGTCCGTGAGATTTTCATGATGCTCCAGTGGATGCGCCGGCGCCCAGTGGCCCTCGCTGGGTGCCCACCCCGGAGAAGGTGACGCCGATCGATTCAAGCCGTCCCAGGGGTGGACGGCACTGCTGCCCAGCAGCGCTTGGCGACTCCCAGCGACAATGCTAGTAGAGACATCTGTCAATGTAAATCGATGGCGATGAACGGGCACACTCGCCCGCGGGTCCGCCCACGGCCGACGGCCCGGTCAGGAGCAGTCCGATCGCGCTGGCGGCGACGAGGCGGTGGAGGATCCGCGGTCGGGCCGGCGGAGTGAGCATGCGGCGTACCCGCTCCACCGCCCGCGTCCCCGCACCCAGCGCGTGCCGGAGAGCGCGGTCGGCGAGCTGGACGATCGCGGTGGCGACCGCTTGCCGTCCGTAGCGAGCGCTCGCGTGGTCGTCGGCCAGGTGCTCAACCAGCGCCGTCTGATCTCCGTCTCGGCCGCGTCGGCCATCGGCAGTCCCGGCAGAGCGCGATGGAACGCGACGAGGAGGTGGTGCCGGCCCCGGAGGTGCGCCCGCTCGCGCCGGAGTACGGCGGCGAGTTCGTCGGCGGCAAGCGCCGCGCTCGCGCGCGGCCTCGCAGTAACGCATGCCCGAGGCGATGACCTTGCAGCCGGCACGGTCGATGGCCTTCGAGACCACGGCCAACCTGGTCAGCGCCTCGCCGGTCATTTGAGGTCGACGATTCATCGCCCCACCTCTCGCCTCCACCATACCCCTGGGGGTAAGAATCGGGGACGGAATACCCCCAGGGGTATGCTGAACTCGAAGGTCGCCGGCACATCGCCCTCCCCTGGGTGGCGTGCTCGGCGGTCGCCCTTCATACCTGGGAGGTTCCATGACTGCGGTCCGGCATCATCAGGTGGTCATCGTCGGCGGCGGCACCGCCGGCATCAGTGTGGCCGCGCGGCTACGTCGCCGGGGCGTCACCGACGTCGCCCTGGTCGAGCCCTCCGAGCAGCACTACTACCAGCCGCTCTGGACCCTGGTGGGAGGTGGCCTCGCCGAGGCCGGCGAAACCGTACGGCCGCAGGGCAAGCTCATCCCCAAGGGCGTCACCTGGATCCGGGACCGGGCAGCCGGCGTCGACCCGGACAACCGGACCGTCACGCTCGCCCGGGGCGACACGCTCGCCTACGACCAGCTCGTCATGGCCCCCGGCCTGCAGCTCGACTTCGAGGCCGTGCCCGGTCTGGCCGAATCGGTCGGGCGGAACGGAGTGTCGAGCAACTACCGGTACGACCTCGCCCCCCGCACCTGGCAGTTCATCCAGCAGGTACGCGGCGGCACAGCCATCTTCACCATGCCGGCCGGGCCGATCAAGTGCGGCGGCGCCCCGCAGAAGATCGCATACCTGGCGGCCGACTGGTGGCGCCGGCAGGGCATATTGGACGACATACGCGTCATCCTGCTGCTGCCCACCGCCACCATCTTCAGCCAGCCGGACTGGGCGCGGGTCCTCAAGGGCGTGGCCGCCGGCTACGGCATCGAGGTGCGCTACGAGTCCCAGCTGGTCGAGGTCGACGGCGACAGCCGGCAGGCGGTCATCCTCGACGGCAAGTCCGGCAGCAAGGAGAGCGTCGACTACGACCTGCTGCACGCCGTACCGCCACAGAGCGCGCCGACCTGGCTCAAGAACAGCGCCCTCGCCGACCCCGCCAGCCCGTTCGGCTACCTGGCAGTCGACCAGTACACCCTTCAGAGCGCCCGATGGCCGGACGTCTTCGCACTCGGTGACGTGGCGAACCTGCCCACCTCCAAGACCGGAGCTGCCATCCGCAAGCAGGCGCCGGTGGTGGTGGCCAACATGCTCGCCGCGCGCCGGAGCAGACCGCTGTCGGCACGCTACGACGGCTACACCTCCTGCCCGCTGGTCACCGCCCGCAACCGGATGCTGCTGGCCGAGTTCGACTACGAACTCAAGCCGACGCCCAGCTTCCCGCTCATCGACACGATGAAGCCCCGCTACGACATGTGGCTGCTCAAGCGGCACGGGCTTCCGGCGATGTACTGGCAGGGCATGTTGCGCGGCCTCGTCTGACCGGCTCGGCACGGCTTTGCCGAATCACTCACGCCGGTCGTTCGCGGCTGGCACGATCTCACCTCAGGGAGAGCAGAGCATGAGCTACGCGATGACCATTCGGGTGTCCGCCGGGTTCATTCCGACCGTCGAGCGGGTCCGGGCGGCACTGAAGGACCAGGGTTTCGGCGTGCTGACCGAGATCGACATGCGGGCCACGCTGCACGAGAAGCTCGGGGTCGAACTCGAGGAGTATGTCATCCTCGGCGCCTGCAACCCGCCGCTGGCGCATCGGGCCGTGCAGGCCGACCGGAACATCGGCCTGCTCCTGCCGTGCAACGTCGTGGTCCGCGCCGACGGGCCGGACGCCACCCTGGTGCAGGCGCTCGACCCGCAGGTGATGGTGCAGCTGAGCGACACCGCCGACCTGCGGGCGGTCGCCGACGAGGCGACCCGGCGGCTGCGGGCCGCGCTGGACGCCCTTTCCGGATGAGAAACGGCGGGGATGCGGGCATCATGGCTCGCACCCCCGCCGTGGCAGTCAGGGTGTCAGCGGCTCGCCGGCTCCCAGCACGCCGTCCCGGAAGGCCATCAGCGTCGGGGTCGACCGGATCCGGGCCGCCGCGGCCAGGCTCTGCTCCACCTCGGTGTCCACCTTGCCGCACACGATGTCCTCGTGCTTCTCGCTGGCCCTTACTCCTGGGGGCTTACATTCCCGCTGGTCGCACCGCTCACATCCGCACTCGACCGGCGGAATGCCGAGCCGGGCCCGGCGCGCTATGGTCGAAGCAGATACCCCCGGGGGTATCAGGTTGGGAGGATGAGATGCAAGAGGTGAACCTGACGGACTTCGCCGCCGCGCACGCCCACGGGGCCGTCGTGGTGGACGTCCGCGAGCCGTTCGAATACGTCGAGGGCCACGTGCCCGGCGCCCGGTCGGTGCCGCTGGGGCAACTGGCCGCAGTGGCCGGAGAACTTCCCCGCAGCCGCCCGGTCTACGTCATCTGCGCCAGCGGTGGCCGCAGCCTGTCCGCGGCACAGTTCCTGACCCGCGCGGGCATCGACGCCCGGTCGGTCGCCGGCGGCACCGGCGGGTGGGCCCGCAGCGGTCGCGCCGTCGTGACGGGAGCGGACGCGTGAACCCGGGCGGGATGCTGAAGAAGGTCTTCGGAAAGCCGTACACCTCCATCGGGCCCGAGGAGGCTGCGGCGCTGATCGCCGATGGAGGGCTGTTGCTCGACGTTCGGGAGCCGGCCGAATGGCGTGCCGGCCACGCGCCCCGGGCCCGGCACATCCCGCTCGGCCAACTCGCCGACCGGGTGGGGGAAGTCCCGGCAGAACGGCCGGTGATCACCGTGTGTCGGTCCGGGGCCCGCTCGCGGCAGGCGGCCGCGCTGCTCGCTCGCGACCACCACCAGATCTACAACCTGGCCGGCGGGATGCGGGCCTGGACCCAGGCCGGAATGGCACTCCAGGCCAAGGGCGGACGGCCCGGGCACCTGACCTGAGGCGGTCCGGCGGGGGCACCGCCCCCCTGCGGAGGTCCCCGAGGGTCCAGGACCTTCGACCCTGGATACCCCCCGGGGTATACGCTATCGTGATTACATCGCTGGTCATCACTCTGAAGGAGTTCGGCACCATGTTGTTCACCCAGTACTACCTCGACTGCCTGTCCCAGGCCTCGTACCTGGTCGCCGACGAGAGCACCGGCCGGGCCGTGCTCGTCGACCCGCGCCGTGACATCGACGAATACCTCACCGACGCGCAGGCCCACGGCCTGACCATCGAAGGGGTGATCAACACCCACTTCCACGCCGACTTCCTCGCCGGCCACCTCGAGGTGGCCGCGGCGACCGGCGCGTGGATCGGCTACGGGAGCCGGGCCGAGACCGAATACCCGAGCCGCAAGCTCACCGACGGCGAACGGATCAGCCTCGGCGACGTGACCCTGGAGATCATGGAGACCCCGGGTCACACGCCGGAGTCGATCAGCGTACTGGTCTACGAGCACGCCGACGACGCCACGCCGTACGGGGTGATGACCGGCGACGCGCTGTTCATCGGCGACGTGGGCCGCCCCGACCTGCTCGCCTCCTTCGGCGTCACCGCCGACGAGCTGGGCGCGATGCTCTACGACAGCGTCCAGCACAAGCTGATGGGCCTGCCCGACGAGGTCCGGGTCTTCCCCGCTCACGGCGCCGGCTCGGCCTGCGGCAAGAACCTCTCCACCGAGCGCCAGTCCACCATCGGCGAGCAGCGCCGCACCAACTACGCCTGCGCCCCGATGAGCCAGGAGCAGTTCCTCGCCCTGGTCACCGGCGGCCAGCCGTCCGCGCCCGGCTACTTCGCCTTCGACGCCGTCCTCAACCGCAAGGCCCGCGAGCTGTTCGACCACACCCGGGCCCCGCGCCCGCTCGACGCAGCCGAGTTCGCCCGGGCCCGCGCCGACGGCGCGGTCGTGGTCGACGCCCGCGACCCGCAGGAGTTCGCCACGGGCCACCTCGCGGGGGCCGTCAACATCCCGGCCGACGGGCGGTTCGCCGAGACTGCGGGCAGCGTCATCGCCCCGGACCGCAAGGTGCTCGTGGTTGCCCCGCAGGACCGGGAGGAGGAGATCGTCGTACGGCTCGCCCGGATCGGCTTCGACCACGTCGTCGGCTACCTCCGCGAACCCGAAGGCGCGGTCCTCGAGATGGCCGCGGACATGGCCCGCGCGAGCCGGTTGACCGCCACCGAGCTGCACGACGCGCTGGACCGCCCCGAGGCGCCGGTGGTGCTCGACGTCCGCAACGCCGGTGAGCGCGAGCAGGGTGCCGTCCAGGGGTCCCTGCACATCCCCCTCGCCGAGCTGACGCGGCGCCTCGACGAGGTGCCGGCGGACCGGCCGGTCGTCGTGCACTGCGCGGGCGGCTACCGTTCCTCGGTGGCGGCCAGCCTGCTCCGCAACGCCGGTCGGGCGGACGTCTCCGACCTGCTCGGCGGCTACGGCGCCTGGCAGACCATGCACGCCGCCGTCTGAACAGGGCGAGAGGACAGGTGGCAATGTCGAGGCACATCCGCCACCTGTCCCCCGCGGCCCTGGTCGGCGGCGGCAGCTGCCTGGTCGTCCAGCACGGCCGCTCGCGCGGGACACGAACCTGCTGTACGGCGTCGTTGGCGCCGCTTCCGAGCGTGTTTTCCGTGGTCTGAGGCCAGCAGGCGCCGTTTCCGCGATACTTCCGTCACCGACTGGCAAGGGACGTACTTGCCACGGCCCTCGTACTCCCGTCCGGCAGAGCGTGCGGCCTTGAGGGCCGGTAGGAGCAGATCCAGAGGTCCGGACGCAGAAGGTCACGTCCAGTGTCCGCCACCTGTCCAGCATGCCTGCTCGTCAATCGTCGCGATTGTGCGGGTGAGGGCAGCTCACACCTGAGCCCAGGGCACCTGCGACGAGCGCTCCCTCTCGAAGCGCACGTGTCGCTCACGGATTGCGGCGCTCTCAGGCAGGCTCGCGCCTGCGCGTGCCGCCTTCCCCTACGGCGAGCATGCCTATGGCGGCGAGCAGGCAGCAGGTCGCTACGGCGGCCAGCAGGATCTGGTTGCCTCCGTGGTTGATGACTGCAGCGCCGGCCAGGGGCGCGGTGGCCTTCGCGGTGGTGACGGGGGCGGCGAGTCGTCCCGCGATGGTGGCGTAGGCGGTGGTGCCGTAGCGGCCGGCGAGGAGTGCTGGGGTGGCGAGGCTGGCGATGCCGAAGCCGAGCCCGAATCCGCTGACGGTGACGATGGCTCCGACGCGGGTTCCCGCGGCGAGTGGCATGGCGAGGACGGCGACTGCTTGGATGGCGAAGACACCAGCGACGATGGTGGTGACGGGAAGTCGGCGTCGGGCGCCGGTGAGGACGAGTCGTCCGGTGACGGACAGGACGCCGAGGAGGCCGGCGGCGGTGGCGGCGAAAGTAGCCGGGTGGCCGCGGCTGGTGAGGTAGCCGACGAGGTGGACGCCGATGGTGCTGGTGGCGGCGCCGTGGGCGATGAGAGCGGCGGCGAGGACCCAGAAGCGGCGGTCGCGCATCGCGGCGCGCGCCGCCGTGGGCCGCGAGGTGTGGGCCGTTCGCAGCATGGGGTTGGACGCTGTGACGTGCGGCGGTTTGCGGATGGTGCGGGCGTGCAGCGGCACGGTCACGACGCCGTGGACGGCGGCAAGGGTGAGGAGCGCGCCGCGCCAGTCGAGGTGGGCGACCAGGTAGCCGGTGAGTGGCATGAAGATGGTGCTGGCGAACCCGGCGACGACGGTGACCGCGAGCAGGGCGGTGGGGCGCCTGTCGGGGGTGAGCCAGGAGACTATGACGGCGAAGGCGGGTTCGTAGAGGACCATCGCGCCGGTGATGCCGATGCCGATCATGACGGCGTAGAGCTGCCCGATGGTCTGGACCTGGGACCACGCGATCAGGAGCACGGTGGCGGTGATCGAGCCGACGGTCATGAGGATCCGTCCGCCGTGCCGGTCGAGCCACCGTCCGACGGGGATGGCCATCAGCGCGCCCGCGAGGACGCTGGCGGTAAGCGCGCCGGTGACGGCGGTGGTGGAGGCTTCGAGGCCGGCCGCCATCGGGCCGAGCAGGACCGCGTAGGCGTAGTAGAGGGTGCCGTACCCGATGGTGGAGGTGACGGCGAGGGCGGCGACGATGCGCCACCCGTGACGCCCGCCGGCCGTTGGGTCGGCGGGCGCCGCGGTGGTGATGGTCATCAGCTGGCGCAGCAGCCGCCAGTCTGGTCGCCGGCGGGTGCGACGTCGAGGCTGACGAGGTTCAGTGGCGCGGACAGCAGCCCGCCGGAGATGCCGGTAGCCAGACCCCTGCCGGCCGTGTCCGCCGCCGTGGCCGGTCCGCAGCAGCTGTCGGTGCCGGTGGAATCGGCGGGGTTGCTGTTGCAGACGCCGGTCTCGGGCAGGTCGAGCCGGACGTCGCGGGCTGCGTCCCAGTCGCCGGCGAGGGCGGCGACGACGGAGCGGACCTGCTCGTAGCCGGTGGCCATGAGGAACGTCGGCGCGCGGCCGTAGCTCTTCATGCCGACGGCGTAGTAGCCGGCCTCGGGATGGGCGAGCTCGTCGACGCCGTGCGGCGGGACGGTGCCGCAGGAGTGCTCGTTCGGGTCGATCAGCGGGGCGAGTGCTCGGGTGGCGCCCATGACCGGGTCGAGGTCCAGGCGCAGCTCGGTGGCGATGGAGTGGTCGGGGCGGAAGCCGGTGGCGGCGACGATCCGGTCCACCACGATCGACTCCTCAGCGCCGTCGGCGTGCCGGACGACCACGGCGACCCGGCCGTCGGTCGGGGTGAGCGCGTGCACGGAGAAGCCGGTGAGCAGCCGGATTCGGCCGGCTTCCACGTGCTCGCGCAGCCGGGAACCGAGCGCGCCGCGGGCGGGCAGCGCGTCGGCGTCTCCACCGCCGTAGGTGCGGGCCGGGCTCGACGAGCGGATCGCCCAGGTCACCTCCGTGCCCGGCTCCGCGGCGGCCAGCTCGGCCAGGGAGAGCAGCGTGTTCGCCGCGGAGTGGCCGGCGCCGACGACCAGGCTGTGCCGGCCGGCGAAGCGGTCCCGGTCCGCGCCGAGCACGTCCGGCAGGGCGTGCTCCAGGTTCGCGGCGACCCCGTTCTCGCCCCGGGCCGGCAGGCCGGAGGCGCCGAGGACGTTGGGGGTACCCCAGGTGCCGGAGGCGTCGATGACCGCGCGGGCCAGCAACTCGTCACCGTCGGCGAGGCGGATCAGGAACGGCGCCTGCTCGCGGCCGGCGGTGCGCAGCCGGTCCAGGCCGAGCCGGCTGATCGCCTCCACCCGCGCGCCGTAGCGCAGGTGGGGCTTGAGCTGCGGCAGCTCCGCGAAGGGCTGAAGGTAGTCGGCGACCAGCTCCGCACCGGTGGGCAGGGCGTCCTCGGCCGGGGCGACCCAGCCGGCGTCGTCGAGCAGCCGGCGGGCGGCCGGGTCGACGTTGTAGCGCCACGGGGAGAACACCCGCACGTGCCCCCACTGCCGCACGGCCGCGCCGGCGGTGTCACCGGCCTCCACAACAAGGAAGGGAAGGCCACGCTCGTGCAGGTGGGCGGCGGCGGCCAGACCCACCGGGCCCGCGCCGATCACCACGACGGGCAGCTCGTCCAGGACACTCATCGAAAACTCCCTTGTGTTGAAAATCGTCTAATCAAGAAGGTGCAGTGTTGCCGCAGCGGGCGGAACTCAACGGGGGTCAGGTGATGACGGGGCTGCGGCGCTCGAGCAGAACGACATCGCGCCACCGGCCGTGGTGCTGGCCGATCCGTTCGCGGGTGCCGATGACGCGGAAGCCGGCCCGCTGGTGCAGGGCGAGACTGGCGGTGTTCTCCGGGAAGACGCCGGACTGGATGGTCCAGATGCCGGCAGCCTCGGTCGAGGCGATCAGCGCGTCCAGCAGCAGCCGGGCCACGCCACGCCCTTGGTCGGCGGGGTCGACGTAGACGGAGTGCTCGACCACCCCGGCGTAGACCGCCCGGCTCGACGTCGGCGACACCGCCACCCATCCGACCACGGTGTCGTCCGCGTCGACGGCCACGAGGCGATGGTCAGGCAGCTTGGCCGCTTCGAATGCCGCCCAGGTCGGCGCGATGGTCTCGAAGCTGGCGTTGCCGCCGTCGAGACCGGCCTGGTAGATGGCCAGAACACGATCGGCGTCGTCCGAGGTCATCCGGCGGACGGTGATGTCGGCCATCAGCAGGCTCCCTTCGGGCTCGGGGCCGGGCGGCCCATGACGACATCAGCGGCCGACGGAAAGCAGCCGACGCAGGCGTCGTTGATGCGGTAGTGCCGGGCGGTACCGACCGGCTCCACAAGCACGAACCGCACCTCGGTGAGGATCTTCAGGTGTTGGGAGACGGTGGACTGGGCGAGCCCGACGGAGGCGACGATCTCCCCCACGCTCATCGGCCGGGCATGCCGGGCCAGGTATTCCACGATCTGCACCCGGCTCGGGTCCGCCAGGGCCCGGAACCATGAGGCGTAGGTCTGCGCGGTGTCCCGGTCGAGCAGGTCGCCCACCACCACTCCCTCTATCGTCTATCGCCGATTGGCGATGGAAGTGTAGCGGAAGTCGCCGCGGCGAGGTGGGCGGTGGTGACGACGAGCCGGGCGATCGCGCCGGGGGTGGCGGGGTCGACCTTGTCGGGGGTGTCAGCAGGGCTGTGGTAGCCGCCCATCCCGGCGCCGATTCCGACTGCGGCGAAGCCGGCACCGCCGTAGCGGCGGTTGTCCGACGCCACAGGTCCGGCCGCCAGAGGGAGGCCGGTGTGCCGGCCGGCCTGATCGAGCAACGCAAGGAGGCGGTGGGCGGGGCCACCAGCCTCCACCGCCGCCGCCCCGTCGAGGCGGCCGGCACCGTCGACGTTGATGACCAGCGGCGCGGCCCCTTCGGCGCGGAGTTGGGCCGCGTGGTGGGCGGAACCGAGCGCGCCCACCTCCTCCCCGTCGAGCAGGGCGACAGACAGTCCCACCCCGACGGGCAGTGCGGCAGTGAGGATGCGGGCGGCTTCCAGGACCACCGCGACGCCGGTGGCGTTGTCCGAAGCTCCGGGCAGGCGCAGCCCCGGATGATCGCCGACACCGTCGTAGTGGGCGGTCAGCAGCAGGTCTGTGCCGCCGGGGACCGGCTCGCGGATCCGGGCGTGGACGTTGGCGCCGGTGACGTCGTCGCAGCGCAGCGGCGCCGCGCCGGCCAGCCAGCCGTCCCCGGCGGTGGCGGCGGTGAGCACGGCGTGGTGGGTGTCCGGGTCGAGGGTCAGCACCGGCAGCGGCCCCGGGTCCGGGCCGGCGAGCACTGTGAACTGCCATCCCTCAGCGTCAACCGGGCGCCGGACCAGAAGCCCGGCGGCGCCGCGGGTGTCGCGGTAGGCGTCGAAGAGGCTCATCTCGGCCGGCACGACGAGCCACCGCCCCGCCGGGTCATCCCTGCCGGCGACACCGAGGCCGCCACGCCGGGTGTCGGAGCTGTCGGCGGAGGCCGGGTGGATCGCGACCTGCCGACCGAACAACAACGGAGCGGAGCCGCTCCGGTCGCCCCACGTGACCGTCGGCGCCTCGTACACCTGCGGCACGCCACGGACCGGGAAGTCCTCGACACGGACCGCCGCGCCGAGGTCAGTGAGCTGGTCGACGAGCCAGGCGCGGGCTGCCGCGCCGCCGGCCGAGCCGACGCGCCGTCCGGCCAGGGGATCGGAGGCGAGGGTGGCGACGGTGGCCGTCATCCGGTCGGCGCTGACGTCGCCGAGCAGTTCCGGGAGTTCGTTCGGGGTGGTCACGAGCAGCACCCCTGTCCGGAGGTGACGGCGTCGGCCTTGGCCTGGGTGCCGCAACACGAGTCGGCTACCTGGGCAGCCTGCCGGGTGCCGCAGCACGGGTCGCCGTTCGTGGTCTCGCCGGCCGGCGGGAGGATCCCGCCGACGGCCTGGGCGGGGCTGCCGCAGCAGGCGCCGGACCCGGTGACCTGCAGCGCGGCGGCGGGTTCGCCGGAGAAACCGCCGGCCGTGGGGGTGTTCTGGCTCATGTCGGATCCTCTCCTCAGCGGGGGTTGGTCAGCGTGTAGGCGATGGTGCGGGCACGGTCGAGACGCCGCTCGGCGCGCTGGGCCGCGGTGGACACCTGGGCACAGGAGTCGCAGAACCGCAGACCAGGCAGCGGTGTGGGCGGCCGGCGGGTGAAGCCGAACATGAGGGACCTCTTTCCTCGGAGGACTGTCTTGACGTCTGTCGAATCAGACAGTTGCACGTTGTTTAGAGAGATGTCAACCTAGAGGTATGTCAAAGCAAGAGGCGTCCCTCGCCGTCATCGATCTCAACGCCGACGCGCCGTGCTGTCCCCCGCTGGCGCAGAGCCGGGTTCCCGCCGAGACGGCCGCGGCGCTCGCGCCTGCATTCAAGGCCCTGGGCGACCCGGTGCGCCTCCGGCTCATGTCGATGATCGCCTCCGCCGAGGGCGGGGAGGCATGCGTGTGCGACCTGACGCCGGCGTTCGACCTGACCGGGCCGACGATCTCCCACCACCTCAAGACGCTGCGCGAGGCGGGCCTGGTCGACGCCGAACGGCGGGGCACGTGGGTCTACTACCGGGCCCGCCCGGGAATCCTGCGCCAGCTCGCCGCACTGCTGGCGATCGAGCCGGCCCTCTCGTCGAAGGCGTAGAACCGCCGGGCAAACCCCGCATCCACCAGCGCCGATCGCGATCAGCGTTGAGCGCGGGATCCCGCGTGCGAGGCGAGGCCCGCTTTCCGCTGCCGGCCTTGGCGAGGCCGTCCGGACACCTGAGCGGCGAGGGCAGTCATGACGTACGCGGCGTCGCGACCGACTCCGCGCAGGGTGTTCGAGACGAAGGATCGCTGGAACTCCAAACCGAGATAGACCAGCCCTGGACGGGTGGTGGAGATCCCGCCCACCTGCCGGGGCGCGCCATCGTCGAGAGCGCCGAGGGGTCTGAGGTACGCGAGGTCCGGTCGGTAGCCGGTGGCGAAGATGACCGCGTCGACCGGCTCGGCCATGCCGTCGGCCCAGACGACGCCGTCAGGGGTGAAGGCGGTGAACATGTCCCGCCGGGACAGCAGCCCGGAGGCGATTGCGTCGCGGTAGACGCCGGTGTCGAGCACGGTGGCGTGTCGGACAAGTCGGCTGAGTGCGCGGCGCGGCAGGTGGTCCGCGCCGGTGACCCGCAGCCAGTGGTGCAGGTCCCGCCCGGCGAGGCGTTGGGGCAGGAAACGCACGGGCTCCCGGGTGGCGAGCATGACCCGGGCGTGGGCCGCGATCTCGTAGGCGACCTGGACGGCGGAGTTGCCCGCACCCACAACGATGACCCGCTTGCCCGCGTACGCCTCCGGCCTGCGGTACCGGGCGACGTGCCGGAGGTCGCCGGCGTAGTCGTCCTGGCCGGACAGCGTCGGCAGGTAGGGGTTGCCGAAAGATCCGCTGGCAGCGACCACGCCGGACGCGGCCACCTCGTCGCCGGTGTCGGTGCGGACGAGGTATCCCCCGCCGGGGCCAGGGTGCACGGCCATGACACGGGTGCGGGTGCGGATGTCGACGTCCAGGGTCTGCGCGTAACGGCGCAGGTACGCCGTGACCTCGTCGCGGCGGGGGAAGCGGTCCGGGTCGCCGTCGAAGGGCATGCCGGGAAGGGCGCTGTAGCGGGCGGGCGAGAAGAGGGTGAGGCTGTCGTAGTAGTCGGGCCAGGAGCCGACGGGCGAGCGGATCATGATGCTGTTCTCCCAGGGCGCCGAACTGTCGGTCGGCGAGGTGGCCGAGCGGACGGGCATCAGCCAGGCCACGGCGTCGCAGCAACTGACCCTGCTCCGACGCGGGCGGGTGGTCACCTCCCGTCGCGACGGGAAGACGGTGTACTACCGGGCCGATCGGAACGGCGCACTCGCCGCCCTGGCCGAGCTGCAGTCCTACCTGGCAACCTGCTGCTGACCAGTCGCCGGCCAGCCACCCCGACGCCCGAACCGCGGACCTCAGCCTCCAGCACGTTTGACTCCCGAAGGTTACTCAGTAATAGTTGAGTCAATGAAAGCTGAGCTTGTCTCCCTGGCCGGGCGCGCACGGATCCACGCGGCACTCGGCGACCCCGCGCGCCTGGCGATCGTGGACGCGCTCACCCTCGGCGACGCCTCCCCCGGCGAGATCGCCCACACCCTCGACATGCCGACCAACCTCGTCGCCCACCACGTCAAGGTGCTCACCGAAGCGGGCCTCGTCGTCCGCGGCCGATCCGAGGGCGACCGGCGGCGCACCTACCTGCGACTCCAGCCGGCAGCCCTGGCCGCCCTCACCCCTCCCCCGCTGGCCGATGTGGGACGGGTGGTCTTCGTCTGCACCCACAACTCCGCCCGCTCGCAGCTGGCCGCGGCGCTATGGAAGCGACGCACCCACGGGGAAGCCGCCTCGGCCGGCACCAAGCCTGCGGCCCGGGTGCATCCCCGCGCGCTTGCCGTGGCCCACCGCCACGACCTCGACCTCAACCCTGCCGGCACCGCACACGTCAGCGACGTCGTCCGCGACGACGACCTGGTCATCGCCGTCTGCGACAACGCCAACGAAGAGCTCACCGGACCGGTCCGCCCCCGCCTGCACTGGTCCGTGCCGGACCCGGTCCGCATCGACACCGACGAAGCGTTCGAGGCGGCCTACGCCGACCTCGCCGACCGCGTCGACCGCCTCGCCCCCACCACCATGTTGAGAGGCACCCGATGACCGACATCAGCGCCCACCTCCAACCGGAGATCACCCTCGACCAGCAGCTCGCCCTGCACACCGCCGCGACCCGGCTGGCCGAGGAGTTCGACGCCTCTCAGATGGCCCTGGGCTTCTTCACCCACCTGGCGGGCGAGCACGCGATCGCCTGGTCCGGCGGCAGCGAACCCGGCATCGGGATCAACCCCGCCGCGATCGCGGCGATGGCCGAACGTGGCATCGACATCTCCGAGGAGTTCCCCAAGCCGTGGACGGACGAGGTGGTCCGCGCCGCCGATGTCGTGGTCGCCATGGGCTGCGGCGACGCCTGCCCCGTCTTCCCCGGCACCCGTTTCGAGAACTGGAACGTCGAGGACCCCGCCGGCCTGGACCTGGCCGGCGTCCGGCCGATCCGGGATGAGATCGAGCGCCGGGTCCGCCGGCTCCTCGACGAGTTGAACGTCACCAACACCTGGTAACCGTCACCCCGGCAAGTCGGGGCTACTCAGATCATGGAGAGAACAAACTGATGACCATCGCACTTCGGCGGCGCCTGCTGGCCGAGTTCCTCGGCACCGCCCTGCTGGTCACCGCCGTGGTCGGCTCCGGCATCATGGCCACGACCCTCTCCCCCGGCGACGTCGGCCTCCAGCTTCTGGAGAACTCCACCGCCACCGCCTTCGCCCTCGGCGCGCTGATCCTCGTCTTCGGTCCCATCTCCGGCGCTCACTTCAACCCCGTCGTCTCCGCCGCCGACTGGTTCCTCGGTCGCCGCGCCGGAACCGGGCTCACCGCCCGCGACCTCGCCGGCTACACGGTCGCCCAGGTCCTCGGCGCGATCGCCGGATCGGTGCTGGCGAACCTGATGTTCGACCTCGCCGCCGTCGACTTCTCCACCAGGGACCGCGCTGCGGGCCACCTGTGGCTCGGCGAGGTCGTCGCCACGGCCGGGCTGATCCTGCTGATCTTCGCCCTCGCCCGCTCCGGCCGCGCCCTGATCGCCCCCGCCGCGGTCGGCGCGTACATCGGGGCGGCGTACTGGTTCACCTCGTCGACCTCGTTCGCCAACCCCGCGGTGACGATCGGCCGTGCCTTCACCGACACCTTTGCCGGCATCGCACCCGCTTCCGTCCCCGGATTCGTCGTCGCCCAACTGGTCGGGCTGGCGGTCGGCGTCGGCCTGCTCGCCGCGCTCTACCCTGACGCCGGGCGGGCCGCCGACCAGGTCGTCGTGCCTGCCGAGAGACGCGATCCGGCACCGGACCACCGCCGGTGATCCACCGCGACCCGGAGCGCCGTGAGATTGAGGTGCGGTACCGCCGCGTGCCGCCGGCGGCTACCAACTGCTCAACCGCAACAGCGACCCGGACCGGCCGTCACCTGCACCCCGCGCCGAGGCGCCCATGAACCGGCCCTATGACCTGTACTGCAAGGAAGGCATCTGATGTCCAAGCCCAGCGTCCTGTTCGTCTGCGTACACAACGCCGGCCGTTCCCAGATGGCCGCCGGCTGGCTGCGCCACCTCGGCGGCGACGCCGTCGAGGTCCGCTCCGCCGGCTCCGAGCCCGCCGACCAGATCAACCCGGTGGCCGTCGAGGCGATGCGGGAGGTCGGCATCGACATCACCGCCAACAAGCCGAAGATCCTCGACTACGCCACCGCCGAAGCCTCCGACGTCATCATCACGATGGGCTGCGGCGACGTCTGCCCGGCCTTCCCGGGCAAACGGTACGAGGACTGGAAGCTCGACGACCCGGCCGGACAGGACCTCGCCGTGGTCCGTCGCGTCCGTGACGAGATCCGCACCCGGGTGGAGGAACTCCTCGCCGACCTCACCCCCACTGCCTGAGGCAAAGTCCACCCCACCGCCCCGCCGCCGAAGATCGGTGCGGGCGGACCGAGCGAGGAGGCCTCGTGCCCGACCCGCCGCCGCCCTCGACGCCGAGCGCTACCTCGCCGCCCTGCCGTGACCCGGTTCGCCCGAGGCCTGGCCCATGCCGGCCGGGCCCCGGGCCCACGGCCGGATCCTGTCGGCGGCTACCCGCCGAGCCGGGCGGTGATGTCGGCGACCGTGGCCTTCGCCGTGCAGCCGGCGCCGACCAGCGTGGCCGACGCCGGTCCCGTCCAGTCGCCGTAGCCGAGCAGGTACAGGCGAGGCTCGTCCACCGACCGGGTGCCCTCCGTGGCCACCTCGCCGTCCTGCCACCTGGGCAGCAGCGGCCCCAGATGAGCGAGGTCGGGCCGGAAGCCGGTGCACCAGATGACCGCGTCGCAGGGCTGCTCGGTGCCGTCCGGCCAGCGCACGCCATGTGCGGTGAGCCGCGCGAACATGGGACGGGCCTGCAGCACCCCACGATCCCGGGCGTCGCGGACGCTGGGCACCATGACGATGTCCCCGAGATCGCTGACACCGCCGCCAGCCCCACCGGCAGCCTTGCGAGTGGCCACCCCGAACAACACCCGACCGTCGACGTCGTCGGGCATGAACCGCGCAGGGCGCAGGGTTACCCAGGTGGTCTCGGCGACCCTGGACACCTCGGCCAGGATCTGCGCCGCCGAGTTGCCCCCACCAACGACCACCACTCGCCGCCCACGGAACTCGTCCGGCGAGGTGTAGTGCGCCGTGTGCAACTGCCGACCCGCGAACTCCTCACGGCCGGGGAAGTCGGGCACGTATGGGCACTCCCACCTGCCGGTGGCGGAGATGACATACCTGGCCGACCAGGTCCCGGCATCGGTCTCCACCGCCAAGCGCTCCCGGGCCGGCCGTACCTCGTTCACCCGGACCGGCCGGCGCACCGGCAGGTCATACCGCTTCTCGTACGCGCGCAGGTAGTCCACCACGTGCGCGGCGGTCGGGAACTCCTCCCCCTCCTGCCGCGGCATGCCCCACCCGGGCAGCGGGCTGTACTCCGCCGGGGAGAACAACCGCAACGAGTCCCAGCCATGCCGCCACGCGCCACCCGGCTGCGACTGAGCATCGAGGATGACGTGATCCAGACCGGCGCGGCGCAGGTAGTAGCCCGCCGCCAGGCCCGCCTGCCCGCCCCCGACGACCACCACGTCACACGATCCGGGCACCCTCTACACCTCCGCTGCGTCCGCCGATCATCATGCCGAGTAGCCCACGACACCGAAACGGTGGCCTACGCCGACTCCTGGTCCGACCCCGCAGGCACGTCGTCACGGCTTTTTACCCGCACACTGGCGGCGACCCGGTTCCGGTTCCACCGGCCTATCGATGGTGTTCGTGGAACGATGGAAGACGTGGGAACTGCGAAAACTGCCATGCCTGCCATCTCGCCGCTTGCCGGCGAGCCGATCAAGCAATCCGACGCTCAGCGGCTCGCGGGAGTGCTGAAGGCGGTCGCCGACCCAGCACGGCTGCGGCTACTCAGTCTGATCCAGTCCGCCCCCGAGGGCGAGGCGTCCGTCAGTGACCTCACCGCGCCGCTCGGGCTCTCCCAGCCGACCGTGAGTCATCACCTTCGGATCCTCACCGACGCCGGCCTGCTCGAACGCGAGAAGCGCGGCGTCTGGGCGTACTACCGCCTGGTGCCGTCCGCGATCGCGGCGATCGCCGACCTGTTGACGCCACCCCGCAAGCGGGCGGGGAAGAAGGCCCGCTGAGCGCGTTGATGAGCCTCGACCCGACCGGTGCCGGTGGCCGGCGAAAGCACTCCTCGACGTGTTCCAGATCGCCTTCGATGGCCGGCTGACCGGTCAGCCACTGACCACCTCAGCAACCAAGATCAGCTGATTGCTTGGTGCTCCCGTTGCTCGCCGGGCTGTGGCGATCAGCCGCACAACCGCTCCGCCACCAGGCCTGGACCGCCCTGTACGTGCCGACGCTGTCTGACGCTGATGGATCGTCTCTTCCCCGCGCCCGCGGTCGACCACCGGGTGCAGACCCCGCGCCGGGATCGGGCCGCCACCCGGCCGTCGGCGTCCGGGCGGGCCACGTCGACGGCGATGTCGTCGACCGGTTCCCGCGTGGATGGAAGCGGTGCGGGCAGCGCCGGCATCGGGCCGGTGGCGGTGCCGGGCGAGGAAGCGGGGTGGGGATGACCGCGCCGATGAACTGCTCGTCGATGGGCGCACGGGTGCTACGGGTTTCCTCATCGGGAGCCACCGGGGTGGTCAGCTCCCGTGATCCCGCACGAATACTGGTGTCCGAGGGGCCACACGAACCAATGCCCCACCGCCGATGACGATCGCCAAAACCCTAAAGCTCACACAAGTCTAGGTGCTCCGGTGACCTCTTCGAGCCCCCAGAGGTCACCGGACAGGAAGCCCTGGATGCTCCTATAGAAGTCAAGCGGTGTTGAGGGTGGTGAAGTCGGCGAGGAGGGCGGTGTGG
>NZ_JBAKHP010000048.1:0-24632 GCF_036902745.1 Micromonospora sp. CPCC 205554
GGAAAACTGAACAGCACACAGGGCCTCACGCAGGCGATCTACACCACGCCACGGGACGTGACCGACCGTTCTCGCTCTAACCCTGACGATTCAACCTCTGTAACAGGGCAGTACTAGGGTGCTCTCGTTGTAGGGCGGTGCAACAGGGCAGCGTCGCTGGAGACCATCACGTCGAGCAGGCTGGCGCCTCGCCGCTGCAGCAGACGCGCGGTGAGGGTGGGGGTCAGGGAGAGGCTGACCGCGGCTAGCAGGATGGCCGCGAGCACCGGCGCCCACAAGTGACCCCCGGTGGTGGCGCCGATGATGCCGGGGAGAATGGCGCCCAGCAGGACCACGGGGAAGATCGTCATTTGTCCACCGGTCGGATCGCCTGCTCGTTGTCCAGGGTAGCGGCGATCGCGGGCATCGGTGCCGACAGCCGGCATCAGGAGCGCGATCAGCGGTGCCACGGCGCAGGCCACTGCGGCTGCGGCGATGGCGCCGCTGACGGCGACGACGCCCAGCGGAGAGCGGGTCACGGCCCACAACACGGCCGCCAGCACGATCGACGGTACGCCGAATAACAAGAACCATGCCGCCATCCGGCCGCGTACGTCAGCCTGAAGGGCGCCCGGTGTGGTGAGCAGCTGCCACAGGGCCGTGCCGTCCAAGGCGTAGGTGTTGACCGCGACCATCGCGCCGAACACCGCCGCCGCGGAACCCACGAGGGGCAGCGCCCAACTCCAGTCGGTGACCCCGATGATGAGCGCCATCAACAGCGGGGTCAGCCAGGCGCTACGCAGTTCCACACCGCGCGCGGGATCCCGCGACCAGGTGGCCAGCTCTCGCGAGACGACAGCGGACACCTGCGGCGTCGTGAACGGAAGCGACAGCCCACGATCCGGTGCGTGAGGGCGTCGCGGCGTCACGAGACGAGGTGGTCGGCGTAGGGCCCGCGCTGTCAGGGTGGTCCAGCCCATGTGCAGCAGTGCACCCAGGGCCAGGAGGGCCATCAGCGGCACGACGACCGCTTCCGTCCCGGCGTTGTCACGGGCGGCGATCGCGGCGCGGTACCCCCATCCCGTGGGCAGGAGGGCGAGCACGTCGATGATCGGCGCGGGTAGCTGCCCGAAGGTTGGGAGGACCAGGGTGGTGTCGTTCTGACCGAGGCGGGGCAGCAACCAGGCCGCGATCGGCACCCAGCCAGCGAACGACAGCGCGAGCATGACGGCGGTCTGGGTGGCGGCCAGCCTCATCCCGGCCCGGGTCTGCAACAGCCAGGCCGCGATCACCGCCACCGTCTTACCCGCCCAGACCAGCAGATACAGCTGTGCCACCATCGCCACCGCGCCGATCGTGGCCGCCGTCAGGCCGCCCGGTGCGGCCAGCACGACCAGGGACGACAGACAGGTCAGCGTGACCAGCGGGCCGACGCCCAGCAGCTCGGTCCAGGACAAAGCCCGAGCCGCGCGCCATGGCCGTAGCGGATAGCCGCGTAACCAGTCGCGCGAGATGACCGACGGATCGTGGCGTGGCTGGGTCAGAGGGCCGAACAGCCACATGCCTCCCCATCCGGTGAGCGCCACGGCGATCCAGCCTTCGTGGAGCAGTCCGCGGTTGGCCACTGCTGCGCCGACGACCACCAACGCGGCCAGGGCCATACCGGTGACCAGGCTGAATCCGCGCTCGTTGTGCGGGCCGTTGCGGAGCAGGCGTAGCTTCAGCACGAACAGGGCTCGGGTCATGTCAGCCACCTCAGCGGGCGGACCGGATCGGCGCCGACCAGATCGACGAAGCGTTCGTTGAGCGTCCCGTTCGCTGCCACCTTGTCTACCGGCCCCTCGACCAACACCCGGCCACCGGCCACCAACGCCACCCGGCGGCAGTTGCGTTCGACGAAGTCCATCATGTGGCTCGACATGACCACCGTGCCGCCGGCGGCGACGTACTGTGTGAGCACCTGTTCGATGGAGCGGGCCGAGACCGGGTCGATTGCCTCGAACGGCTCGTCGAGGACCAGCACCCGGGGGAGGTGCAGCATCGCCAGCGCCAGATTGATCTTCTTGCGCATGCCGGTGGAATACTCCACGATCAGCGTGCGTGGAGTAGCGTCGAGGCCAAGGATCTCCAGCAGGTCCTCGGCGCGGACCCGCCAGCTGTCATCCAGCCCACGCAGCCCGGCGCTGTAGCGCAGCACCTCGGTGGCGGTCAGCCGTTCGGGTAGCGACAGCCCGTCCATCATGATTCCGAGCTGGGCGAGCGCGGCTTGCCGATCGGTTCGTAGGTCATGACCGGCGATCCTGATCGTGCCGGAGGTCGGCTCCCGCAACCCGCACATGGCCGTCAGCGTGGTGGTCTTGCCGGCCCCGTTCGGGCCGACGATGCCATAGCACATTCCCGATGGGATGCTCAAGCTGACCCGGTCGACGGCGAGTACAGCGCCGAAACGCTGGGTGAGGTCAGTTACCTCAACGGCGGGGACAGTGGAATCGAGCACTTGCATCGTCTCTTTCCGGCAAGGAACGGCAGACCGGTCAATTCGGCCGCACTATTCGTCGATCAGGCCGCGGATCTCGTCCATGCGACAGGACGTCGAAGCGGGTTGCCGGAGCAGCGCATACACAACGAAATGCGCTGACCGCCGAGCGGCCATCTAAGTGACGGCACGCCAGCAGTCGCCCGCTGCTACAGCAGAGCGACGTTCGTTCGGCTCCGCTACCACACGACCAGTTCACCGTTTTGTGCAGTCGGATGAGCTATCACTCGGCGGTGTGCGTGAGGATGGCGACGGCCAGTTCCTCGTGCACCTCCGGCGGAAGCGTATGTCCCATGCCCGCAGTGATCATCAGCCGCGCTCCCGGGATCTGCTCGGCGATGATCGCGCCGTGACCCGGCTTCACCGGCTCGTGGCTGCCCTCGATGACCAGCGTGGGCGCCTTCAGTTGGTGCAGCACGCCCACCGGCTCGAAGTCCGGGCTGGCCGCAGCGGCCAGCCGGTGGTTGGCCACCGCCGTCAGGTCGCGGGCCCGGTCGTAGATTCGTTCCTGTAGCCGGCGCGCCGCGTCCTCGTCGAACGGCAGCCCGGTGCCGTGCAGCACGCGCTGTTCGGCGATCATGCTGTTGATCTGGGTGCGCCGGTCCTCTGGTGGTGTGGCGGTCATCAGCGACCGGTAGAAGGCCAGGAACTCCGGCGTCGGCTCGGGCAGGCTGTCCTCGGGCTGCGGCTGCCCCATCAGGGCCCGCAGGATCACCTGACCTTCGCCGCCGCCGAGCGGCGAGGAGGCGATGACGGTCAGTGAACGTACCCGGTCCGGCTGCTCCACCGCGATGAACTGGCCGAGTAGCCCGCCGGCCGAGTGGCCGACCAGGTGGGCGCTCTCCAGGCTGTGGGCGTCCAGCACGCGGTACACGTCGTTCTTGATGTCGTCCCAGGTGTACGGCTGTGCCGCGAAGTCGACCGTGCCCGACTTGCCAGTGTCACGGTGGTCGTACCGGATTACCCGGCGGCCTCCGGCGACAAGGCGGCCGACGAACTCGTCCGGCCACAGGACGCCCTGCGACATCGACCCCATGATCAATAGGATCGGCGCATCCGTTACGGCGCCGAACTCTTCACTCCAGATGTTCACATCATGCATGTCTCAGAGCATGTCTTCTTCCGCCGCAGGCGCCTTCTGTAGAACTACTAGTCGCGCCAGTTCCGTACGGGAGCCGATGCCCAGCTTCGGATAGATCTTGTACAGGTGGTACTCGACCGTGCGGGGGCTCAGGAACAGCTGGGCGGCGATCTGCTTGCTCGACAACCCGTCGGCGACCAGGCCCGCGATGCGCAACTCCTGCGGGGTCAGCGCGTCCAGCACGGCCGAGCCCGGGGCCTGCCCGCTCTCGCCCGCCGCCCGCAGTTCACCCTGTGCGCGCCTCGCCCACGGCCTCGCGCCCGCCCGCTCGAACGTCTCCCACGCCATCCGCAGATGCGTCCGCGCGTCGCCCGGCCGCTGCGCGCGGCGCAGGCGCTCACCCAGCAGCAGAGCCGTCCTGGCCGCCTCGAACGGGTTGGTGTGCAGCCGCAACGCCTCGCCGAAGGCGTCCTCGGACGACTCGGCCAAGCCCCGGCAGCGGGCCAGCAGGGCGCGCGACTCGGGCGTCGCGGCGTGCGCCGACCATCGCTCGTACGCCTCGAGCGCCGCCCGTGCACCCACCTCGTCGCCCGCGCCCATGGCGGCCTCGACACGATCCGGCGCCGTCCGCCACACCACGGTGGGATGCCCGACACCCGGTCCCGCCTCGGCGATGGCCGTGAAGCGGTCATGCGCCGTCGCGTAGCGTCCCAGGCACAGGTCGAGCAGCGCCAGCGCGTACGCGGCGACCCCTGCCCGCAGACCTACCCGGTGCGGTATGGCGATGGCCAGCGCCTCGCGGGCCTGCCGTTCACAAATCTCCTCCTCGCCTCGCAGCGCCGCCAGGACCGCCAGGTTGGCCAGGTGCGCGGCCACGGTGTTCTCATAGCCGGCCTCGCGGGCCAGTTCCAGGCCCTCCTCGGAGATGGCCTGGCTGCTTGCCAGCCGCCCGGCGATGCGCTCGGCCGTCGCCACGAACTCCAGCACGACCGGCAGCTGCCCGGTCATCCCCGACACCCTGGCCACCCGTCCGGCCCGCTCGGCCATCTCGGTCGCCAGATCCGACTCGCCCAGATGGCTGGCCGCGGCCGCCGCCCACAGGTACTCCGCCGCCTCCCCCAGCTCGCCGACCCGCGCCAGCGCCCGCCGCAGCAGACCCGGTCCGGCAGCGTCGCCATCCAGCGCCAGACCGATCCCGGCAACCGTGTCCCGCAAGAATCCCTCGCGGTGCCCTGCCGCCCTCCGCCCGAGCTCGATGATGGCCGCCGTGTCGCCGACGTACGAAGCGGCCTCCGCGGCATCGGCCAGCATCTCCAGGCTGTCGCCCCCCGCCAGGATCCGCACGGCCTCGGCGGCGTTGCCGGAGTTCAACTCAAACCTGCCCCTGAGCTGGGCGATTTCCACTGCGAGGCCGGCATCCGCGCCAGCCTGGTCACGGGCCTCGGCCAGCAGCGACTCCGCCTGCCCGGGGCGACCACCAAGCCAGGCCGCGACGGCGGCGTCCTTCAGGCGGGCAGCACGGGTGCGCGGCTCGGGGGTCAGCTCGGCGGCCCGGGCCAGGGCTGCGGCAGCGGTGCCGTACCCACCGCGGTCGCGCGCCAGCTCCGCGGCGGTCACCAACTCGATGGCGGCCTGCTCGTCCTGGCCCATGGCGGCTCCGGCCAGGTGCCAGGCGCGACGCTCACCCTCGGTGAGTTCCGCCAGTACCGCATGCACCCGGCGGATCCTGGCCGGGGTGTCCGCCTCGTGCACCGCCGACCGGATGAGCGGATGGCAGAAGCGCACGCGCGTACCCGAAAGCTCGGCCAGCCCGGACTCCTCCAGCTCGGCCAGCGCCATCCGCCCGGTCCACGCCCCCATGTTCTCTCCGGGCAGTACCGTCCGCTCGGCGGACAACCGGTCAGTGGCGCGCAGGACCAGGTCGAGGTCAGCCTCCACGGTGGCAACCAGCGCGAGCAGCCGGGCGGAGGCGGACAACGCGGCCACCCGGTCGCCGAACAGTCGGGTCCCACCGGGCAGCGGGTCGGGCAGCGGTTCGCTGCCGGCGAGTTGCGCGGGTGTCAGGCAGGCGGCTATCTCGCCCAGCGCGAGCGGGTTCGCGCGGGTCAGCGTGACGAGTTCCCGCGCCACACAGGGCTGCACACCGCAGCGGGACTCCAGCATCTCGGCTGCGGCGGCTCCGGGGAGGCCACGCACCTCCACCGTCAGAGGCACACCCTTGACCGGAGCGTCCCCGCGCACGGCGAACAACATCGCGATCTTTTCGGTCTCCAGCCGCCGAGCGGCGAACAGCAGTGCGTCGGCCGAGGCCTGGTCGATCCACTGGAAGTCGTCGACCACACAGATCAGCCCGTCCGGTGCGGCGGCTTCGACCAGCAGCGAGAGCACGCCAGCGCCCAGCAGGTACCGGTCGCCGGCAGTGCCTGCGGCGAGCCCCAGCGCCGCGCACACAGCGTCGTGCTGCGGTCCGGGCAGCGCGTCGAGCATGCCGGTCACCGGCCACAGCACCTGGTGCAGCGCGGCGAACGCGAGGTCGGTCTCAGCCTCGACGCCGGTGGTCCGCAGCACACGCATCGCGCCGCCACGCACGGCTACCGCGTCGAGCAGGGCCGTCTTGCCCACGCCTGCCTCGCCCCGCAACATCACCGCACCACCAACGCCGTCGCGAGCCCGCGCGATCACCTTGTCGAGTGCGCTGACCTCCGCCGACCTGCCGTAAAGCACGAACAACCACTCTAGGAGACTTCCACGCCGTCCCATCCCCACAGAGTCACTTCTCACAAACAGCGACACGGCGTGAACGTGCAGGTCATGGCCGCCGCCACCGGCCGCCTCGTCCGGCTTCACCGAGATGCGGTCCACGACCCGACCGCAGCCCGCACACACGGCATCATCGAGGCATTGACCAGGACAGACGCGATGACTTTCACCGGCAAGGGGCCACCTAGGGAACCCACGGCAGCGTGGCACCCCGATCAAGCGGGGCACCGCAGCCCGGCAGGTCGCAGCCGGCTCGGTTCCCCCGGCTGCTTCCGACCGAAGCTGTCACGCCCGCAGAAGGCGGTGAACCTGTGCACTGACGAAGATCCGCGCAATCACAGATCGCGCATAAGCCGATCCTCAGGTCGAACCGACGCTGAACCGCCCCGAATTCTTGTAAAGACCACCGTCGGCGGTGGCCCGCGCGGAGCCGTCTCGGATCGCGTGGTCGAAGGCGACGGCGTCCGCACACTCGGCAGGACTGTGGGCTTTAAGGTCGGCCCAGAAGCGGTCGTCGGGGGACGGGCATCCCACTTCCCTGTCAAGTTCCAGCGTGTCTTGTCGGCGGGCCGCTATAGATCATCCGGTTGTCGGCGTACGGCTTCCAGTGCAGCGCTAGGTACGCCAGACAAACACGTCGGAGCACCAACCGCGCCGATATCGTGCGGTGAGCGCGCCAGCGTTCCGGGCTGATGCCCGAGCCCACCCGCGCCGCCCGCCACGCGGTCAGGACCGGCTCGATCAACGCCCACCGCTCATCCGACAAGTCCGACCGATACCCACGCCGCTTCGTACCCACGCGGCGATCAACGACCCGAAGTGCCTGACGCCACGGCCGAACGTGAATCAACCGCTACACAGATCAGATGCCCTCTTACGCCCTCCGCGGGTTCAGTTCCCGCCGCCACCGCTCCTGAAAAGGCGAGACGCCCGGCGACTCTTCGCGAGTCACCGGGCCTTTCCCTTTGTGGTCTCAGTGCTGGTCTCAGTGGCCCTCGCGCCACGTCGCGGCGAGCCCGTCTCGTGAGGTGCCGCCTGAGCCGGAGGTTCCAGCGCTGCGCGCGGCGGCACACCTGCCCACGGAATCGGCAGCGGGTGCTGCGTCAGTAGCGTGTCAAGCACCTCGCTGATCGTGTGCCGGGACAGCTCGCCGGTGACGGCCTGGGCCACGCGGTCGTAGATGTCGTCCAGGACGGGCGCGATGCCGTGCCCGACGGGGCAGTCCCGTCGGGGCTGATGCGGGTGCAGTGCGAACGCCGGGCCCGGCTCGACCACCGCATACACGTCGGCGAGGGTGACGGTGGTGGCTGGCATCCGCAGCGACCACCCGCCGCCGGGTCCGACGTCGGTGGTGACCAGCCCGGCATCGCGCAGTGGGCCGAGGGCGCGACGGACAGCGGCAGGCCTGCTCTCCAGGCTTGCGGCGATCTGGTCGCTGGTCAGTCCGGTGTGGCCGTGCCGTTGCGCCAGGGCGAGCCAGCACAGGGCATGGACGGCCACGGTGAGGCGACTGTTACCGGCCATGAGGTCTCCGTCCAGGGGTTGCGCTTCTGCCTCCGACCACGATAATTCGTAACAACGTCTGTTACAGATAGGGGCCGATGTGCAGCCTTCCGACTTCGCCAGCTGTGCCGTAGTGGAGATGCGGCGTTACGCGCTGCGGCCCGGTCACTTCGATGACCTTCAGCGGGTCTTCCAGCCGTGGTTCATCGCGGGGCAGGAGCATGCCGGGATGCGGCTGGGCGGACAGTTCCGGGACCGGAATGACCCGGACAGGTTCGTGTGGTTCCGAGGCTTCGCCTCCATGGACCAGCGCCGCGAAGCGCTGGAGTCCTTCTATTCCGGGCCCTTGTGGCAGGCGCACCGCGACGCGGCCAACGCCACGATGATCGACAGCGATGACGTCCTCCTGCTGCGACCGACCGAGCCGGACCACCGCCCTGGCGTGTCAGTGGCCACCGGGCAACCGGGACCGACGGTCGACCCGACCTGGGTGGTCGCCCAGGTGTGGTCGCTGCCGACCGCCGACCTGGAAGCATGGCTGACCACCGCCGGGCACCCGATCCTCCAGCGGGCTCTGGGCGTGCCGGTGGCGATGTGGCGCACTGAGCCGGCGGAGAACACCTTTCCGCGGCTACCGGTGCGAGACGGCCGCTTCGTGGTGTCGCTTACTGTGTTTCGGGACGGGGAACAGTGGTCCATGGCTGCGGCCCGGCTTGATGACGACCCTGGCTGGCGCCGAATCGCCGATCGGCTGTCGGATGCCGGGGCGACAAGCAAGGTGAGTCACCTGCAGCCGACCGCCACATCGGGCCACCCGGTGCCGACGGCTGCGCCGCCCCACCCGGCGGTGGCTGGATGACCGGTCCTTCGCCCAGCCCCGGCCTGCTTCCTCGCTGCCTCCGCCAGGCGGCCCGCGTACCGGCGGCGGTACGCGAGCCCGGTGTGGGCGTCCGTCAGCGCCGGTCGAGTTCCTTCTTTAGCTGCTGGATGAGGGTCTTGCGGGACTTGCCGTCGCGATCGCGGCGCAGTGCCGACTTCAGTTGGGCCTTGTCGAGGTCGCGGACGAGCTTGGCAGCCTCGGCGACCGGCAACTCCGACAGTTGTTCGGCCGACGTGGCGTTGCGGCGGGCGCGTTTGGCCGGTCCGGTGTTGGCGACGTACTGCTTGCCGAACTTTGATTCCTTCCGCTTCTTGGGCGTCGGTCGCCCGCTTCTCCTTCTTATAGGGCATCTGATCTGTGTAGCGGTTGATTCACGTTCGGCCGTGGCGTCAGGCACTTCGGGTCGTTGATCGCCGCGTGGGTACGAAGCGGCGTGGGTATCGGTCGGACTTGTCGGATGAGCGGTGGGCGTTGATCGAGCCGGTCCTGACCGCGTGGCGGGCGGCGCGGGTGGGCTCGGGCATCAGCCGGCCGGTGCATGATCTCCGGGAGAACGTCAACGCGATCCTGTACGTGGCCAAGGACAGGGATCGCCTGGGAGTACCTGCCGCACGACTTCCCGCCAGCGAAGACGGTGTACGCCTACTACGCCAAGTGGGAGGCAGACGGGACCACGCAGCGGATCCACGACCTGCTGCGGGAACGGGTTCGCACGGCCCGGGGCCGCCGCGCGAGCCCGTCAGCGGTGGTCCTGGACTCGCAGAGCGTGAAGACCTTCACCAACGTCGGCGAGGACAGCCAGGGCATCGACGCGGCGAAAAAGATCAAGGGACGCAAGCGGCACATCGCCACCGACACCCTTGGCCTGCTCCTCGCCGTGATCGTCACCGCCGCGTCGGTGCAGGACTCCACCGCCGGCCGGCACCTGCTCACCAGCGTGTCCACGGACCATCCGGACGTGGTCAAGGCGTGGGTCGACGGCGGTTACAACACCGCCGTACGAGCGCACGGCGCACGGCTGGGAATCGACGTCAAGCGCGTACCCCGCCACGCCGGGAAGGGCTTCCACGTCCAGCCCCGGCGGTGGTCGTGGAACGGACCTTCGGTTGGCTGATGCAGCACCGACGACTCGTCCGTGACTACGAGACCCTTCCCCAACGCACCCGGGCGATGATCCACTGGGCGATGGCTAACACGATGAGCCGCTACCTCACCGGAGAACCCACCCCAACCTGGCGAAACGAAACCACCTGATCGGACCAACCTCACCAAACGAGATCAGATGCCCTCTTAGAACTCCTAACTTTTTGAGCGTTGGAGTCGGCGCCAGCAGATGGCGGCGCAGGCGGGGGTGAAGAACGCTTCGTGGATGTCGTCGCGGATCTCCCAGCGGATTCGGAGGCGGCGGAACCAGTGCAGCAGGGCGATGGTCTGCTCGACGACCCAGCGTCGAGTGCCGAGTCCAGAGCCGTGCGCGATGCCGCGTCGGGCGATGACAGGTGTGATACCGCGCGTGCGGAGCTCGGCGATCGGCTGGCTGCACGACCTCACGGCACCTCACCGACGAGAGTACAGATCCGTCCCAGTGGTCCTCGATCACCATTCCGACGCTGTTGATGTAAGGCGCAAACACATGGGAGCCGATGCCCACCACGATGACGGCTCTCGCCGACGCCCTGCCCACAGCTCGCCGAGCTATCTGGCCCGGCGAGTCGCACCTCGCGACTACGACGGCCCCCGACCTGATGGCGAGCGCTCTGCACGAGTTCTTCAGCGAGGCACCGGCGTAGTGCGACCGGCAGCATCACGATCTGGCCTGCCGCCTGGACCGATCCCAGCGTCAATTGCACGCATGCTTCGTCACCAGAGGAAGCCTTGCTTCGAACACCAGCTGCCCCAGCACGCCGATGCATACACCCGGGTCTGACCTTTCAAGCCTGGGCCACTGTTTCGACCGGCCCCGTCCGCCCTGGGCTGAAGCATCAGCGGTACGTGCCCGTGGGCGAGGGTCGCCGCTACCTCGGACGTCTGCAGTGGGCGATCATGGCGCGACGACAACGTTCGCGAGTGGTTCGCCGGCGGCGTGCCGCCGGACCTGGTTGACCAACAAGCGGCGAGCCCGGGGTGACAACGCAGCGGTCAGGCCGCCGACGTGCGGGCTGATAAGGACATTCGGCGCGGACCACAGCGGGTGACCAGCGGGCAGCGGCTCGGGCTCTGTAACGTCCAAGGCGGCGTGCATCCGGCCTTTGCTGAGTTCGGTGAGCAGCGCGTCGGTGTCCACCACTCGGCCCCTTGACACGTTTACCAGCAGGGCCCCGTCGGCCATCTTGGCTAGGAAGTCCGAGTTCACCATGCCTTCGGTTTCCGGGGTTAGCGGTGCGGAAAGGATGACGACGTCCGCGTGCGGCAGCATGTCCGCGATCTCCGAGATCGGCCGGACCCCGGGGCGGGCAGTCCGGGCCACCCGGCTGACGGCTACCTCGAACCCGGCGAGCCGGCGTTCGATCGCGGCTCCGATCGAGCCGTAGCCGACGATGAGAACCCGGGCGTCAGCTAGTCCACGCGACCAGTACGGGTCCCAGCGGCCCTCGTCGCCCGCCCGAACGAGTTGCGGCAGTCCGCGCCGGGCGGCGAGCGTAAGCGCCACGGCGAGTTCGGCGGTAGCCGCATCGTGAACGCCCCGGCCGTTGGCCAGGGTCAGACCAGGCCGCAGGAATGGCAGGACGTGGTCGTAACCAGCGGTCACTGTCTGCACGACGTTGAGCCGAGGCATCTGAGTGATCGGCTCACACAGGCGCGGATCGATGATCCCGTACGGCACCGCGTACAACTCGACGTCGTCCAGGTTCTCCGGGAGGGGTTGCGTGCCGTCGTAAAGCCCGACGTCAAGATCGCTGAGGTCGGCCACGGCGTCGGGGTGAGGCAGCAGGTAACGCATGCCGATCATCATGCCTCGGCGGACAGTCGGATGTCCGGGAGCACAGCGGCCGACATCCGTTCATCGGCACGAACGTGCGCAGGAGCACTGAGCCGGGTCACGCGAACGGTTGCAACAGCCCTGCGATCGACGCGCATGCCCGATGGCACGTCTTACAACTCCTAACTCTTTGAGTATTGGAGGCGGCGCCAGCAGGTGATGGCGCAGGCAAGGGTGAGGAAGGCTTCGTGGATGTCGTCGCGGATCTCCCAGCGGATGCGCAGGCGGCGGAACCGGTGCAGCAGGGCGATGGTCTGCTCGACGACCCAGCGTCGGGTGCCGAGGCCGGAGCCGTGGGCAACTCCGCGTCGGGCGATGACGGGCGATGCCGCGCGTCCGTAGCTCGCGACGGTACTTGTTGAAGTCGTAGCCGCGATCTGCATAGGTCCGGTCGGGCCGCTGCCGGGGCCTGCCGCGGATGCCCGTTGATCCGGGGGACCTTGTCGACCAGGGGCAGCAGTTGGGTGACGTCGTGGCGGTTGCCGCCGGTCAGGCTCGCGGCGAGGGGGATGCCGCCCGCGTCAGTGATGACGTGGTGTTTCGAGCCTGCCAAGGGCTCCGCCGGCGGTCGGCCACCCGCATTCGACCTCGAGGTCTACCGGCAGCGCCACGCCGTGGAGTGCGGCATCAACCGCCTCAAACGCCACCGAGGGCTGGCCACCCGATACGAGAAGCTGGCCGTCCGCTAAGAAGCCACCATCCACGTCACCGTGATCAACGAGTGGCTACACACTTCGAGACACCGCCTAGGTGAGCGCGTGCACCAGTGCGGTCGCCGATCCGGCCAGGAGGGCCATGCCCGTGCCGGCACCGACGACGGCGCTGGGGGTCAGGTCGTACCGTCGGGCGACGGCTACGCTGACGAGCGCGACCAGGGGAACGATCACGGCCCAGATCGCGAGGGCCGGATAGCCCAGAAGTGGCGCTAGAGGGAAGAAGTGCAAGCCGACGACCAGGGCGATCCAGACCGGGACCAGGGATGTGCGGCCGGTCTGCTGGAGCCAGATCGCGCCGACGGCACAGAGGATCACCTCGATCAGGACGATCACGCCGAAGACCGGCCCCGTCGTCTCGTCCACGGAGTTGCCCTCGTCCCAGGTGCGTGCGGTGACGATGCCGCCGATGATCGCTGCGGCCAGGGACAACACCGAGCCGATGCCGAGCCACGGACGCCACGACTTGGGCGGTGCCTCCTGCGCCCAGCCGAACCAGACAATCCCGAAGACTCCGAAGATCGCGGTGGTGGCTGCGGCGTTGGCGGCAAACTCAGCATCCATCGGGGCAGTCTAGGGGCAGATGAGCGTCGCTCCGGACGGTGTGAGGTGTACCAAGGATTGTGGACATGTCCTGCGAGTTACGAGGATGAGTCCATGTCCGAGCAGCGTCGTCTTCAGCCCGTAGAGGGCCTGACCAGCGGCCCGGCACCCGTTGGCGACCGAGGCGGACAGCGTTCTGCGCTACAGTCCGCGAGGTGACGATCGTCGCGGCCGACGACCGAACTGACGTGGCGGCAGACGCGCCGCCGCCGGCCAACTCCGGCCTCGCTTCGCGGAAATGCACGGGCAGGTCGCCGCTCTCGGCGGCATGCTGACGTCAGGCCCAGCCGGGGCTGCCGTGCCGGCGACGACAACGAAGCAGGGACGAGCTGGCAGTCACCGCTTTACCCACCGACGATCAGCATCGGGTAGCTGGTCGAGCTTCGGCAGGGCGGGGACGCAGCGGTGAGGAGGCGGTGATGGTCGGGGAGGTCACGCACGGCGGTGCGGGTGGAGACGCCGGCAGGGGCGAGGTGTCGACCCCGAGCCTGATCGGCCGTGACGACGAGTTGGCTCGGCTGAGTCGGGTTCTCACGACCACCCCGGCGCTGGTGCTTGTCGAGGGTGAGGCCGGCGTCGGGAAGACGCGCCTGCTGGACGAGTTTCTCTCGTCGTCCGCCAGTGCCGCGCACTCCACGCTGTCGGCGGTCTGTCCGCCGCTCCGGGAACCCTGCACGTTGGGGCCGATCGTCGACGCGGTCCTCGGTGCCGGCGTCGGCACGCTGGCGGATCTGCGCCTCAGCGGACTGGCGGGGGCCTTGCGGCCGTTGTTCCCCGAGTGGGCCGCGGACCTCCCGCCGGCCCTCGAACCCGCCGAGGACGCGAGCGTGTCGCGGCACCGGGTGCTCCGGGCCCTCGCCGAACTGCTCGACAGACTCGGTGTGAACCTGCTCGTCGTCGACGATGCGCAGTGGTCCGACGACGCGACCCGGGAATTCCTGCTGTTCTTGGCGGACAGAGACGGTCAGGGCCCCAGCCTGGTGGTGGCCTACCGCCCGGAGGATCTGGTCGGTGACCCTTGGCTGCTGCGCCTGTCGGGACGGCTACGGCCGCACCGGGCGCGGCTCCGGCTCGTGCTTGACCCACTCGACCAGTCTGAGACGGCGGCGCTCGCCTCATCGATGCTGGCGGGCCAGCACGTCTCCGACGAGTTTGCTCAGCACCTGCACGCCCGCACCGAGGGAGTGCCGCTCGCCGTGGAGGAACTGGTGCGGTTGATGGCTCGCCGCGGCGACCTTGTCCGCCGTGGCCAGAGCTGGAAGCGACTGGCGCTGGACCAGATCGTGGTGCCACCGACGGTGCGGGACACCGTGCTCGAACATGCCAGCCGCCTCAGCGCGTGCGCCCAAGCGGTGCTGCGTGCTGCCGCCGTCGCCGCCGACCCCATCGCCGAGCGACTGCTGCTGTCGATCAGCACGCTCGCACCGACGGACTTCAACGCCGGCCTCGCCGAAGCCGCCGCCCACCGCCTGTTGCACCAGCGCGACGGCCGGCGGGTGTCCTTCCGCCACGTGCTGGCAGGTCGGGCGATCTACGACGCCGTTGCGGAGCCGGAGCGACGCGTGCTGCACGAGCGAGCCGGACACGTGCTGGAATCGGTCGTGCCTAGGCCGCTGGCCCAGCTCGCGAACCACTTCCGGCTCGCTGGCGATGGCGAGAAGTGGTGCAGGTACGCGCAACTCTCCGTGGACGTCGCGTTGGAGACCGGCGACGAGACAACGGCGGGTGCGCTCCTGCACGACCTGCTGACCAACGGTGACGTACCGCCCGAGCAGATGTACGAGTTGGTGGACAAGGTGCCCTTCGGCTCGTTCACCGGGCTGGACCGGTTACGGGATCTCGCCAGCGCCGTGGATCGCGCGCTCAGCCGGGACGCACTCGATCCCGGTGTGGAGGCGAACCTGCGGTTTCAACTCGCCCGGATTCTCAACGACATGGAGGAGTTCGACGGCGCGCACACCGAGTTGGAGAAGGCGCTGCCGCATCTCGACCGCCGACGCGCGTCACCGGCGGTCGCCATGATGCTGCTCGGCTGGCCCCGGGGGCGCACGCCAGCGGCCCGGCATCTGACCTGGCTGGACAGGGCGGCGGAGTTCTCCGTGGCGTTGGATCCTTCGGATCGGCTGCGGGTCGCCACCGGTCGGGCTGCCGCGCTGCTGCTGCTCGGGGAGGAGCGCGGCTGGGCCGAGGCGGAGCGGATCCCGCTGGCCGCCCGGGTTGGCAGGGACCGGCGGATCGTCACCGTGGGGCACCTCAACTGTGGCGACGCGGCGATGAAGTGGGGGCGGTACGCGGAGTCAGGCCGGTCGCTCGCCACCGCGCGCCGGCTCGCCGAGGAGTACGAGCAGGTCAGGATCAGGGACCTCATCGAGTGCACGCAGTTGCACCTCGACTGGTTCGTCGGCGCCTGGGGCGGTCTCACGGAGCGGACCGTGGCGTTGACGAGCGGGGACGACCTCCACCGGGTCAGCCGCCTCGAACCGGTCATGGTCAGGGGCCTGCTGTTCATGGTGAGCGGTGACCTTCGTCGCGCGGCTGAACATCTCGAGCGCGCCATCGACGATGCACGCGGGTTCGGCGCGTGGGACATCCTCGCGGAGGCGGCGGCGACGCTGGCCCTTGTCAGGCTGCGTGAGGGTCGGTTGGATGACGCGCTCGCGCTCTCCGGCGGCCCGTGCGACATCATCGCGGAGAAGGGCATCTGGCTCTGGGGAACCGAGGTGGTGCCGGCGCGTACCCGGGCGTTGCTTGCCGCCGAGGCCGTGACCGAGGCCCGGGACCTGGTTGACGCGTTCACGCAGGGACTGCGGGGCCGGGGCGCGCCCGCGCCGAACGCGGCGGTGCTGGACTGTCGTGGGCTGCTCGCCGAGGCCGCGGGTGAGTACGCGGCGGCGGCTGGCCTGTTCGCGCGGGCGGCGGCGGCCTGGGCGGCACTGCCCAGGCCGTACAACGCGGCGCTTTCCCTCGAGCGGCAGGCAACGTGCCTGATCCGAGCCAGCGCGGTGCCCGACGGGGTGGAACTGCTGACCGGGGTCCTGGACACGTTGGCGTCGCTGCCGGCGAGCATCGACGTGGACCGGGTCGCCCACACTCTGCGTCTCCACGGACGGGCGGTGCCCCGCTCTTGGCGCGGCGGTCGCAAGGGCTACGGCTCGGATCTGTCGCCACGCGAACTGGAGGTGGTCGCTGTTGTGGCCGAGGGACGGACCAACCGCGAGATCGCGGAGGCGTTGCACCGCTCACACCACACCGTGGCCAGCCAGATGAAGTCGGCCATGCGCAAGCTCGGTGTCTCTTCGCGGGCCGCGCTCTCCGCGAAGGTGACCGCAACGGGCATCGTCTCCGAACCCGGGGCGACGCCAGGGACCTGAACGCCACGCGCGTTCCGGGTTCTTTCACTCACCTGAGGGATCGCAGCCGCGACCGGCGATTGGCCACGATGCTGGCATGCCGCGTCGAGATGACCCAGACGAAGCCGTGACGCCTTCGCCACCGGAGAACAGCGACCAGCCGGTCCACCGGTCTCCCGGCGCGAGTGGCCCGTCAGCCGGGCCGGTCGACGAGCCGGACGCCGAGGATGACGACCGGTACCTGCCCCTGTGACCGGCACGACGGGGAGCACGGCAGCAATCCGAGAAGAGGACTTCCATGCACGTTTCTCATTCGGCGAGACGAAGATACACGACAGCGACGGTGGCCTTCCTGGCCTCGGTGCTCGCCCTGGGCAGCGCCGCGAACGGGTCCGCGTCGGCGAACACGGACGCGACCTCGCGGGCGAGCGTCGCTTCGCAGGACAAGCTCCGTCCACAGCTGCGTAGCCAACTACACGACCGGACGTCCGACGTGGACTTCTGGGTCTACTTCGGGGCCAAGGCCGACTTGAGCAAGGCCCGTTCGATCAAGGACTGGAACAAGCGCGGGGCCGCCGTCGCCAAGGCGTTGAAGGACGCCGCCAACGACAGCCAGCGCACGGTACGCCAGGAACTCACCGCCGCCGGCATCGCATACCAGAGCTTCTGGGCCGCGAACGCGATCAAGGTGACCGGTGGGCCGGAACTGGCCGAACGGCTGGCCACCCGCAGCGAGGTGACCTCGCTGTGGCCGTCCCTCCGGGTCGAGCCGCCACCGGTCGCCAAGGGCATCGCCCAGCAGCAGGTCGACGAGGCCGAGTGAGGCATCGCCAACATCAACGCCGACCGGGTGTGGGAGCAGTTCGGCGTACGCGGTGAGGACATCACGATCGCATCGATTGACACCGGCGCCCAGTTCGACCACCCCGCGCTGGTGAGACAGTATCGCGGGGCCAAGAGCGACGGCACCTTCGACCACAACTACAACTGGTTCGACGCGGCGGGTAGCTGCGGCGACGCGCCGTGCGACCGCGACGGACACGGCACGCACACGATGGGCACCATGGTCGGTGACGCCGGCCCGGGCAACCGGATCGGAGTGGCCCCCGGAGCACGCTGGATCACTGCCAACGGCTGCTGCCCGAACGACGCCGCCCTGATCAGCTCCGGCCAGTGGATGCTGGAGCCGACCGACCTGAACGGGCAGAATCCGGACGCCAGCAAACGGCCGCACATCGTGAACAACTCGTGGGGCACCACCGCGCCGTCGGACGCCCCGCTCATGGAGGACATCAGCCAGGCGTGGGCCGCGTCGGGCATCTTCGGCGTCTGGGCCAACGGCAACAACGGCTCAGCCTGCCAGACGAGCGGTTCGCCGGGCAGCCGCGTCATCAACTACTCGGTCGGCGCGTACGACGCCGCCAACGCCATCGCCGGCTTCTCGTCGCGCGGCGCCGGCCAGGACGGCGAAAGCAAGCCGAACATCTCCGCACCCGGGGTGAACGTACGATCGAGTTCCCCGGGCGACGGCTATACCCAGCTCAACGGCACCTCGATGGCGACGCCGCACGTCGCGGGCACCATCGCCCTGCTCTGGTCCGCGGCCGGGCCGATGGTGGGCGATGTCGACGGCACCAAGGCGCTGCTGGACGGCACCGCCATCGACAGCCCGGACGATCAGTGCGGTGGAACCGACAAGGACAACAACGTCTTCGGTGAGGGCCGTCTGGACGCGCTCGCGCTGCTGCGCCAGGCGCCGATCGGCCCCACCGGCCGGGTCGGCGGCACCGTCACCGACACCGTGACCGGGAAGCCGATCCCCGGCGCCAGCGTTACGATCGGAGGACCGGTCGATCGCACCCTGACCACCGGCGCCGACGGCACGTACCGCTCGGGTGCGTTGCCCGTCGGCGAGTACACCGTAGACGCCCGCAAGTACGGGTACGGGTCCGCCAGCAACGACGCGCGGGTCACCGAGGCAGCGACCGCGACGGTCGATCTCAGATTGGCACCGCAGCCGATGAGCCGGGTCAGCGGCACCGTCACCGACGGTTCGGGACACGGTTGGCCGCTCTATGCCAAGATCACCATCGACGGCTATCCGAACGGACCGATCTTCACCGACCCGGTGACCGGCCGGTATGCGGTGGAGCTTCCCGTCGCCGCCGCGTACCAGATGCAGATCACCGCCCAGTACGACGGCTACCAGACCGCCCGACAGACCATCGAGCTGGGCACCACGGACCTGATCCGGGACGTGGCCCTGACCATCGACCTGTCGAGCTGCACCGCCCCGGGATACCGGTGGAACGGCTCCGGCGAGGACTTCGACGACTGGACCGGCACCGGCGCGCAGGGCGGCTGGACGACCACGGGCGCGCCGAGCTGGCGGCTCGACAACCCCGGCCATCGGCCACCACCCGACGGCGGGGGCGGTAGGTTCCCCATCGCCGACTCGGCGGCCGCCGGCAAGAAGCTCGACACCACCCTGACGTCACCGAGGTTCGACCTGACCGGCCAGAAGGCCCCCCAGCTCAGCTTCACCACCTCCTACTATCCGCACGACAAGGGGCAGCAGGCCGAGGTCGGCGTCAGCGTCGACGGCGGCAGGACTTGGCGCACGGTGTGGCGGCGGACCGAAAGCCACGCGTTCGGACAGGTCATCGTGCCGCTGCCGCAGGCGGCCGGCCGGGACAAGGTCCGGGTGCGGTTCCACTACCAGGGCCGCGACGCCTGGTGGTGGGCGATCGACAACGCCTTCGTCGGTACCCGCGCCTGCGTACCGGCCCGGGGTGGGCTGGTCGTCGGAACGGTCACCGACCGCGACACCGGCGCCGCGGTCTACGCGACCGTGGCCCCGACGGCGCGACCGCGGGAATCCGGCTCGGGCGTCACCACGCCGGCCGACCCGAACCTCGGCGACGGCCTGTACTGGGTGTTCAGCACCGGGACCGGGCCCACCGAATTCACCGCGACGGCACCCGGCTACGGGGCCCGGACGGCCACTGTCCAGGTGCGGCGGGACGCGGTCGTGGCCGGGAACTGGTCGCTGGTTCGGAAGGGCGGCTGAGATGCCCGACGAGATCACGCGCCGCGAATCGCCATCCGACCCGAGGAGTCACCCGGTGACGAGATCACGCAGCAACCCCCGTATCTCGGCTCGGCGTCGCCGCCCGTACCTGCGCCTGCTGGCGGCGGTCACGGCGGTGCTGACCGTAGCCGGGGCGCCGTCCGCCACTGCGGCCCAGAGTCGACCCGGCCCCTTCCCGGCTCCGGCCGGCGGGTCGGCGGCCACGGCCGGCGGCGGCGCGGTACCCGCTGCGGCCGGCGACGGTCTCCGGGCGGTTTCGCTGCCCGGCCTGAAGGGATCGACCTACACCGTCACGCTGATGACCGGCGACGAGGTCACGTTGACCCGCGACGGCGGTCGCTACACGATCACCGCCAGCCCGACGCCCCGCGCCGACGGCACCCGTCCCACGATCGACGTCAAGGTCGACACCAGCTCGGACCCGGCGGACACCAGCATCCACGCGCTCCCCAGCGACGCGCGGGCGCTGATCGCCGGTGGTGTCGTGGACCAGAAGGTCTTCGACGTGCTCTGGATGGCCTCCCGGACGGCGAGCGGTGAGAGCGGGTCACTTCCCCTGACGGTTGAGTACGGCGATAAGCCGGGAGCGGCGACGCTGAACCAGTGGGTGGCGACGCTGCCGGGTGTGACGGCGACGGCGACGCACCCGCAGATCGGCAGGGTCGACCTCCGGGTTGACCTGCGCCACACGGCCGAATTCTGGGCAGAGGTCAAGGGCCGTACGTCGATCGGCGAACTGAACGACTACCTGTTCCACGGCGTCGTCCCGAAGCTCAGCGGCGGCATCGTGGGGATCTGGCCCACCGACCGGCGCTCCGCGTCGACAAAGCCGCAGGCCGACACCGGGCAGCCGAAGTACCAGATCACCCAGATCGTCAAGAGGACGAAGGGCGAACCGGTCAACTGCGGCACCGGCATCTTCATCATGTGCGCGGCGGAACTGCCCGGCTTCACCCAGGTTGCCGGGTCCGCCGTCGGCTCCGGCTACGAGGCGACCAGCGGGCGTTGCCTGGACCAGAATCCGTGCACCACGTGGGAGCTGACCTACCAGGTCCCACCGGGCAAGTACGTCGCCGGCGGTAGCGCCCGCTTCTGGCTCGACAGCCGCGAACAACAACTCAACCTGATGGTGCCGGAGTTCACCGTGGACGGGGACGCCACGATCCGGCTCGACGCCGACGCCGCGCGGGAGTTGACGGTCGGCACCCCACGGCCGACCGAGACGTTCATCGGCTCCCGCACCGCGTTCCGCACCTACAGCAACGGCCACGGCGGGGCCTGGCTCAGCTTCACCTGGTACGGCAACTCACGGTTCTGGGCCATCCCCAGCGCTCCGGTGACCGTCGGCACCTTTCACATGGGAGTGAACTGGGTGCTGGGCAAGCCGCTCGTCACCATGTCGGTCACCACGCCGCGCCGCGTCGACCTGAACCCGATGCTGCCGGCCGACTGGTACAAGCGCCCTGGACAAGAGGTGGTCCGGTTCGATGGCCGGCGGAACGTCGCGGTGGTCGACGGCGGGCTCGGCAGAGCGGCGGACTACGACCGGGTCGACGCCCGGGGCAAACTCGTGCTGCTCAGCATCGACGCGGACAAACCGGTAGGCGGCATCTGCCGGATCGGCGCGGCGCAACTCGCCCGCGCACGCGCCGCCGGCGCGGTCGGGGTGCTGATCGAACCGGTCTCCTCCGGCGGGATCTGGCCGACCACGGTCTGCTCGCTGCCGGTCGACCCGGACTGGTGGTACAACCCGCAGGAGGTGCCGGACATCCCGTACGCGGCCATCGCGCCGGGCGAGGCGGAGACGTTGCGGACCCTGCTGCGCAGGGGCCAGGTGAAGGTCGAGTACTCGGGGTACGACGCGGTGAGCCCGTACCTCTACACCCTGCACATCTACCAGCAGGGGCGGATCCCGGCCTCGCTGCACACCGAGGTCACCGACAAGCAGCTCGCCACGGTCGAGACCGCCCTGCACGGCACCCAGGCACAGCCGGCCGACCTGGTCTACTCGGCCTTCCGACCGAACGAAACCGTGGCCGCCGGCGTCCCGTACCGGTACCTCACCGACACCGTCAAGTTCACCACCTACCGGGGCCCGGTCTCACCGGACCTGGTGCGGCGACAGGACTACGATCGCACCGGGCCGAAGCCGGGCGCCCGGGCCATCGACGTCGTCGACCGGGCCGACCGGTCCACCGCGCGATGGACGGCGGGACCACTCGTGCCCGGCGCACCGGAGCTGTCACCTAAGGTCTTCCGGAGCCAACCGGGCAAGTGGGAGGCGGACTGGTCGACCGAGGTCTGCGCGTTCTGCCGGCAGGGCAACACGTTCTACCCGATCACGTTCCTGGTCTCCGGGGCCAGCCCGGAGCAGGCGATGGGGGCGTACGTGTTCGAGCCGGACAACGTGCGGATGTACGCGGACGGCCGGGAAATACCACAGACTCAGTCGCCCTGGTGGGGTGCCACCTACGAGCTGCCTGCCGAGTCCAAGCGGTACCGGTTGACCGGGCGCAACTCCAACGGCACCACCTCGACGACGTGGAACTTCACCTCCGCCGCGGGCGTCGGGAAGACCCCACCGTCGGGATTCCTCTGTGCTGAGGGTTCGGCCACCTCGTGCCACGCGGCCCCGCTGGTCTTCCTGCGGTACAACACGGACGCGGACCTCGCGGACGCGGTCACCGCGCCCGGCACGCACCGGCTGGACGTCACCGCGTATCACCATGCCCCGGACGCGCCGAAGATCACGAGCGTCTCGCTCTGGATCAGCACTGACGGCGGGACGACCTGGACGCACACCCCGACGACCCGCCAGGGCGACGGCAGGTACACCGCGCGCTACCGGCTCCCACGGATGGCCGAGAGCGGGGGCACCGTCAGCATCAAGGCCCAGGCGGCCGACGCCGGGGGCAACACCGTCGAGCAGACCGTGCTCGACGCGCTCACTCTCACCGACGGCCGCTGACCATGGACGGAGAGCGTCGAGTTCCGGTGGCGTCACCACACGCCCGCTGGACTTGCCGCTCTCCATCCACCGTCTCATCCTGCTGAGGCGAGAGGCACGATCCCAAATGCTCGTAACGGGCCCAGGCCAACCAGCAAGGTCGTCAACGTGGACCTTGGATCGAAGCGACCTGGACACTCTGGCAGCCCGGCGCGCTCAGGTTCGGCCTTGCGGTCCACGATCACAGGGGATTGACATGGCCCTCGAACGCCTCGGGTAGATGAGCAAAACCGCGCGGCGGGCGCGGGCGTGCCCGCTGAGGTGTTCGGCGACATCGAGCGCAATCGGTTGCCCATGAAGTTGACCCAGCAGGATGTGGTACCCGCAAGCCGAGGGCCCTCGCCTACGGTCACGTCCACGTGGGGCTGGATCACCAGCGTGTCGGGTTTGCCGGCTCGGGCTGGAGAAACTCCAGCCGGTTGCCGAGGTTGTCGAACGCGTAGAGGCGGCGGTGACCCGGGAAGGTGTCGTCCCAGGTCACCTCGACCCTGTGTGCGTTCAGGCGGGCGGCCAGGGCGTCCAGGTCACCGACCAGGATGCCCGGGTGCGCCTTGCGGGCCGGCTGGAAGTCCGCTTCCACCCCGAGGTGGATCTCCAAGCGGTCACCACGTACCCACAGCCCGCCCCGAGCGGCGAGCACTGGTGGCTTTCGCACCTCGGCGAGCCCCAACACGCCCACGTAGAAGGCCCGACACTCGTCCTCACTGCCGGCAGGAATGGCCAGTTGGACGTGGTGCAGACCGTAGCCCAAGCCTGAGTCGTGCTCAGGTCCGTAACCAAAGCTGGAGGTGCTGGCGTCGGTCACCGATGTTCCTTCCTTCGCGAGCCGCGTAGCGGTTCAAGGGCCGACCCTTGTCGGTCCGGGCCGCTGAGAGTGTCCAGGCTGTGTCGTTGCAAGGTCAAGTTGACGATCGCCGCTGGCAGAGCCTCATAGAGGACAGTGAGCAGGTTTTCGTGGTCCGATCGTTACGCGCACGCCTGGCGATGTGATTTTCAGGCGTGCGGTTGCCGGTTGGGAACTTGATCACTCCGCCGCGGGTGACGAACGAGGTGATGTGACACACGGCTACGTGACTGTTCCGACTTTCGTCTTCGTCCACGGCGCTGGCAGCAACTCGTTCACCTGGGCGCCCATGCAACGGGAGTTGGCCCTGCGCGGGCACCGTTCGCTGGCCGTCGACCTGCCCGGGCACGGGTTCGGCGCGACCTTCCCGGTGGCGTACCAGGCCCCGCAGGATCTCGCCGCCCTGGCCGCCGCGCCCAGTGCGATGGCCGGCATCGGCCATGCCGACAACGTGGCGCACGTCCTGGACGTCGTGCGGCGGGTACGCGAGCACGGGCCGGTCATCCTGGTCGGGCACAGCCGGGGCGGGCTCACCCTGACCGGGGTCGCCAACGCCGCCCCGGAGCTGCTGGACCGGCTGGTCTACATCTCGGCGTGGTGCTGCGCCGCCGACACCCCGGCCGGCTACCAGGCCTCGGCGGAGAACGCGTCGAGCGCCCTGAACGGCGTCGGTGGCCTGCTCGCCGCGAACCCGACGAAACTCGGCGCGCTGAGTTGCTACCGCCGCAACTTCTGGCTGGTGTTTGGGTTATCGATGATCCCACTGTGCAGCGGTTCGTTGCCGTACGCCATGGTGGCGAACTGCCTACGTTGATCAACATTGGAGGCGGGGTCATCACCGGGATCGCCCGGCTGTTGCTGATCTACGCCATCCTGCGGCTGGCGGCCCGGGAATCGACCCTAGCCGGTCTGTCGCCGCGGCGGTGCTGGCACCACCTGATCGCCATCACCCGACCGTTCGACCACATGCATCGATGGTCGAGATGGCAACGCCGACGCCAATGCCGCGCCAGAAAGCCCATTACCAGCGAAAACTCCGACTTCACCAGGTGCGGCTCTCCCGCAGGACAAGCGTCGGCCGATTAGTCCCTAACCCCACCCGCGCTGCCTGCCGCGCGGTCGGCACTGGCTCGATCAACGCCCACCGCCCATCCGACAAGTCCGACCGATACCGTGCCGCTTCACAAACCGCGCCGTGATCAATGAGCCATTTTCATCGTGACGGCGCAGGTCACGGGCGGTGTGGGAGGCCGGTGTCCAGGTAGGACGAGGCTCCCGGTAAGACAGCAATCGACCAAGATCAGA
>NZ_JBAKHP010000049.1:0-24090 GCF_036902745.1 Micromonospora sp. CPCC 205554
CCCCGGCGCTGCCGGTGGGGCGCAGGGCGGCGCGCCGGGCGGCACGGCACCGGCCGCCGAAGCGGCGGACGACGGGCCGAGCGCGGACGTGCTGCTCGGCGGCGGCCTGCTCGCCGGGCTGGCCGGCGGCGCGGCGATCGGCTGGCTGCTCAGCCGCCGCCGGCGCGACACCATGACCCTCCCGCCCGACAGCGACGCCACCCCCGACGACAGCACGACCCCCGAAGCCGGCGAGCCCGTCACCGCCGGCGCCGTCCCCGCGCGTCCCTGACCGCCACCCCGCCACCCGACCTCCAACAAGCGGAAACACCATCCACGATGCGGGAGCACCGAAGATCTTGGTACGAAAGTGCCCCTCTGGGGGCCATTTGCTACCAAGATCTCGGACTCCTCCGCGGCGGGACGCGGGGGCGGGGGCGGATCCGTCAGGCGGCGGCGGTGAGCCAGCCGGGGAGCGGCTCGCGGGCGGTCAGCCAGCCCTCCGGCACGCCGCCCGGCGAGCCGACCCCGGTGTACGCGGCCACGATGCCGCCCACGATGGCGGCTGTGGTGTCCACGTCCCCGCCCGCCTCGACGCAGGCGCGGATCGCGGCGGGGTAGTCGTGCAGCAGCGTGGCGGCGACCCAGAGCGTGAACGGCACGGTGTCCTGCGCGGTGACCCGGGAGCCGTTGCCGAGCGCGTCGGCCGCCTCGGCGGCGGGGTGCCCGAGCAGCGCGGCGGCCCGCCGTACCCCCCGGTGCACCTCACCGGCCGGGTCGAGCGCACCGGCGACGGCGGTGAGCAGCCGGGCCGGGTCGGGGCGGCCGCCGTCGAGGCGGGCGCGGGCGGCGAGGGAGGCGGCCACCGCGACGGCCACCGCACCGGCGACGCCCTCCGGGTGGGCGTGCGTCACCTCGGCCGAGGCGCGGGCCTGCTCGGCGGCGCGCCGGGTGGAGTCGGCGTGCCAGGCGCCGAGCGGCGCGACGCGCATGGCGGCGCCGTTGCCGCAGGAGCCCTGCCCGTCGAACGCGGACGCGGCGGCCACCGGCCAGGGCGTGCCGGTACGGATGAGCCGCAGCACCGTCACCGCACCCGGTCCGTACCCCCGGTACGGACCGCAGCGCTGCGCGAACGCCAGCGCCAGCCGGTCCCGGTCGACGCGGCCGGCGGCGGCCAGCTCGGCCACCACCGAGCAGGCCATCTCGGTGTCGTCGGTCCACTCCCACGGGGGCGCGGGCAGCCGCCCGGCGGCGAGGTCGTCCGGGTGCCGACCGGGAACGAAGAACTGGGAGCCGAGGGCGTCGCCCACCGACAGGCCGGCCAGCGCGTCGCGGGCGAGCGTGAGGCGGGTGTCGGGGAAGAGCGTGAACGTCATCGCCGTCCCAGCTTGCCCGCTTCCCGGGACCGCCGCAACGCGACCGGCTTGCCACGCCGAGTACGGTGCTGACGTGGCAACCGTCCTGCTGGTCGAAGACGACCACGTCGTGCGCGGCGCCATGCTGCGGTCCCTGACCGACCGGGGGCACGCGGTGCACGCGGTCGGCACCGCGCTGGACGCGCTGCGCCGGGTCGCCGCGGAGACACCCGACCTGGTGGTGCTCGATCTCGGCCTGCCCGACCTGGACGGCTCGGACGCGCTGCGCATGCTGCGCGGCATCACCGACGTGCCGATCATCATCGCCACCGCCCGCGACGACGAGCAGTCGGTGGTGCGGCTGCTGCGCGCCGGTGCGGACGACTACATGGTCAAGCCGTTCACCGGTGCGCACCTGGACGCCCGGATCACCACCGTGCTGCGCCGGGCGGGCCGGGCCAGCCGTACCGTGGCGCCGGCCGTGCACACGGTCGGTGGCCTGCGCGTGGACGTGGGCGAGCGCAGCGCGGTGCTGGACGGGGAGGCGCTGGCCCTGACCCGCAAGGAATTCGACCTGCTGGCGTATCTCGCCGCGCGTCCCGGCCGGGTAGTGTCCCGGCGGGAACTCTTGGAGGAGGTATGGCGGCAGCCATCGGTCGGCGAGGACCAGACCATCGACGTTCACCTGTACTGGCTCCGCCGCAAAATGGGCGAGTCCGCGGCGAAACCGCGCTACCTGCGCACCGTGCGGGGGGTCGGCTTCCGGCTGGTGGCACCGGACTGAGGCTCACGCTCGCCGGGCTCACCGCCGGCTTGTGCGGCCTGATCGCGCTCGCCTTCCTCGTCCCGCTCGGGCTCACCCTCGCCGACCGGACCCGGGAGGCGGAACTGGCCGACGCCGCCCGCCGGGCCGCGCTGGTGACCGGCGCGCTGGCGGTCAGCACCGACACCGCGACGATCGAGCGGGCGGTGGCCGCCGCGGCCGGCGACGATCCGGCCAAGCGACCGGTGGTGCACGGCATCGGCGCGGACGAGTCGGCCGGCCGCGCGAACCCGCGGGTGCTCGCCGACGCCGCCGCGCAGCGGCGTTCGGTGGTGACCGAGGTGGACGGCGGGGTGCTGCGGCTGGACCCGGTGGTGCTCGGTGACCGGGTCGCCGTGGTGGAGGTCTTCGTCCCCGACGAGGTGCTCGACTCCGGCGGTGGCGGGCGGTGGCTGCTGCTGCTCGCGATCGGCCTGGCGCTGGTCGGCGCGGCGGTCGCCGTGGTCGACCGGGTGGCGGCCCGGGCCGTGGACGCCACCGGCGACCTGGTCAAGGCGGCGCTCGCGGTGGGCGACGGCGAGCTGGGGGTACGGGTCGAGCCGACCGGCCCGCGTGAGCTGGCCGAGGCCGGGCACGCGTTCAACCGGATGACGGAACGGCTGGTGGCGCTGCGCGCCGACGAGCACGAACTGGTCGCCGACCTGTCGCACCGGCTGCGTACGCCGCTGACCGCGCTGCGGCTGGACGCCGAGGCGCTGGAGTCCGACGACACGAGCATCGGCACGTTCAGCGAGGCGGAGCTGGACCGGCGGCGCGGCATCCGGCGTATCCGGCAGGCGATCGTCACGCTGGAGGGCGAGGTCGACCAGCTCATCAAGACGACCCGCAAGGCGGTCGCCCAGGAGACGGCACCGTCGTCGTGCGACGTGAGCGAGGTGGTCCGGGACCGGATGGTCTTCTGGTCGGCGCTGGCCGGGGACCAGAACCGGCCGCACCGCGTGGTCGGCGCCCAGTTGCGGATCCCGGCGCCGGTGCCCCGCGCCGAACTGGCCGCCGCGCTCGACGCGGTGATCGGCAACGTGTTCCGGTACACGCCGCAGGGCACCGCGTTCGAGGTGGCGGTGAGCCGCCGGGACGGCTGGGTCGCGCTGCGCATCGACGACGCCGGGCCGGGCATCGCCGACCCGGACCGGGCGTTGCGCCGGGGCGAGAGCGACAAGGGGTCCACCGGGCTCGGGCTGGACATCGCCAAGCGGGTCGCGTTGCAGGCGAACGGTTCGGTGAGCATCGACCGGGCCCGGCTCGGCGGGGCGAGCGTGGTGATGCTGCTGGCCGACCCGGACGCGGCGCCCCGGCCGGTGAACCGGTTCGGGCTGGTCGGGCGGATGGCCCGGGAGGCGCGCGAGCCGCGTCCCGGGCGGCGCTGGCCGCGCCCGCGCTGACCCGTGGCTGTGTACGGGCGCAAGTTCTCCTTAAAGGTGGTTTAACGACGGCCGCGAAACCGGCGTGAACTGCCAGGATCGCTGACAGAACCCATCAGTTCCGTCGGCCGGGACGCCCCGTAACACCTTTCGGCCGACGGATCGGTGCGCGCGACGGGAGTCCGGTCCCCCCACACCTCGCTCCCGTCGCGCGCGCTCTCCCGTCGCTCCGGGCGAGGTGACCGTCATGCCACCGGCCGTCAGCCGTCTGCTCCGCTGGGCCGCCGTGATCGGCCTGGGCATCGCCCTCACGCTCGCGGTCTGGCAGGACCCGGTGCTCGCGCACGGTCCCGTCCGGCCCGCGCCCGTCGCTCCCGGTCCCGCCGCCGCGCTCACCGCGCTGGCGCTGTCCGGGCTGATGCTGACCGTGCGGCGCCGGCCGCCCCGGGTGTCCCGGCGGCCGGCGCCGGTACGGCCGCTCAACGCGCCCGTACGGCGTGCACGAACGCACCGAGCGTAGCGAGGGCCGTGAGGGCATGCCCGGTCAGCCGGCAGCCAGGTACGCGTCGATCTCGGCGGTGATCCGGTCCTGCTCGGCCGGCGCCAGGAACGCCGCCGCCACCGCCTCGCGGGCCAGCGCGGCCACCCCGTCCGGGCCGAGTCGCAGCAGCCGGGCCGCCACCGCGTACTCGTCGTTGAGCGTGGTGCCGAACATCGGCGGGTCGTCGGAGTTGATGCTCACCGGCACGCCGGCCTCGACCAGCCGGGGCAGCGGGTGCGCGTCCAGGCTCGGTACGGCCCGCGTGCGCACGTTGGACGTCGGCGAGATCTCCAGCGGAATGCGCCGCTCGGCGAGGTGGGTCAGCAGCGCCGGGTCCTGCACTGCGGAGATGCCGTGGCCGATCCGCTCGGCGCCCAGCTCGCGCAGCGCGTCCCAGACCGTCTCCGGGCCGGTGGTCTCTCCGGCGTGCGGCACCGAGCGCAGCCCGGCCGCCCGGGCCTGGTCGAACCAGGGCTTGAACTGCGGCCGGGGCACCCCGATCTCGGGGCCGCCGAGGCCGAAGCTGATCAGCCCGTCGGGTCGTTCGTCGAGCGCGATCCGCAGCGTCTGCTCGGCGGCGGGCAGGCCGGCCTCGCCGGGGATGTCGAAGCACCAGCGCAGCGCGATGCCGAAGTCGGCCTCGGCGCGCTTGCGGGCGTCCTCGATCGCCTCGCAGAACGCCGGCGCCGGGATGCCGCGGTTGACGTGCGAGTAGGGCGTGACGGTCAGCTCGGCGTAGCGGACCTGCTGGCGGGCCAGTTCCCGGGCGACCTCGTGGGTGAGCAGCCAGACGTCGTCGGCGTCGCGGATCAGGTCCACCACGCTGAGGTAGACCTCGATGAAGTGGGCGAAGTCGCGGAACGCGAAGTAGTCGGCGAGCGCCTCCGGGTCGGCCGGGACGGGACTGCGCCCCTCGTGCCGGGCGGCCAGCTCGGCGACGATCCGGGGCGAGGCCGAGCCGACGTGGTGCACGTGCAGCTCCACCTTGGGCAGTCCGGCGATGAAGGTGGGCAGGTCGGTCACGAGTTCTCCTCTGCGCGGGCGCCGGTACGGGCCACCATGAAGATCCGGCGGAACGGGAAGTACACCTGACCCTGCCGCACCGGGTACGCCTGCGCGAGCCGTACCCCCAGCTCGGCGCGGAAGGCGGCCCAGCCGGCGGCGTCCAGCGCGGCGCGGACCGGGCGCAGCGCGGTGCCCTCCATCCAGGCCAGCACCGGGTGGTCGCCGCCGGTGGCGGGCAGCAGATGCACGTACGTAGTCTCCCAGGCGTCGACCGCGCAGCCCGCGTCGGTCAGCAGCGTGGCGTAGCCGACCGGCTCGTCGACGGGCGCCTCGCGCAGCTTGCCGGCGAGCGCGTCGCGCCACCGGTCCCCCGCGGCGACCGAGCGCAGCAGCCGGTGCGACGGCGCGCCGAAGTTGCCGGGCACCTGGAACGCCATCCAGGCGCCGGCCGGCAGCGCGTGCGCCCAGCGGCGGAGCAGGTCGCGGTGTTCCGGCACCCACTGGAGCACGGCGTTGCCGACCAGCACGTCCACGTCCGGCTCCGGCCGCCAGTCGCGGACGTCGCCGACCGCGTACGTGACCGGACCGCCCTCGGCGCTCGCCCGGCCGATCATCTCCGGGGAGGAGTCGAGGCCGGTGACCCGGCTGGCGGGCCAGCGTCGGGCGAGCGTGACGGTGAGGGTGCCGGGGCCGCAGCCGAGGTCGACCACGGCGCGCGGGTGTTCGGCGCCGACGCGCGCCAGCAGGTCGTGGAACGGCCGGGAGCGCTCGCCGCCGTAGCGCAGGTAGGTGCGCGGATCCCACATGACAGCCTCCAAACCGTACGTACGTCTTGTTGGACCGTACGGCCCGCCGCGCGCCACGGCAAGCCGCTCACTAGGCTCGACCGGGTGGAACAGCGCAGCTTCGACCGGCTCGGCCGGCACGTCGGCATCATCGGACTCGGCGCGTGGCAGCTCGGCGCGGACTGGGGCGAGGTCGGCGAGGACGACGCGCTCGCCGTGCTCGCCGCCGCCGTCGACGCGGGCGTCACCTTCCTGGACACCGCCGACGTGTACGGCGACGGCCGCAGCGAGGCCCTGATCGGCCGGTTCCTGCGCTCCCGCCCCGGGCACGGCCTCACCGTGGCGACCAAGATGGGCCGCCGGGTCGAGCAGACGCCGGAGGCGTACACCCTGGACAGCTTCCGGGCCTGGACCGACCGGTCCCGGGCCAACCTCGGGGTCGACACGCTCGACCTGGTGCAGCTGCACTGCCCGCCCACCGCCGTCTTCGCCGACGACCGGGTCTTCGACGCGCTGGACACGCTCGTCGACGAGGGCCGTGTGGCCGGGTACGGCGTCAGCGTGGAGACCTGCGACCAGGCGCTCACCGCCATCGCCCGGCCCGGTGTGGCCAGCGTGCAGATCATCCTCAACGCGGTCCGGCACAAGCCGCTGGAGCAGGTGCTGCCCGCCGCCGCTACCGCCGGGGTCGGGATCATCGCCCGGGTGCCCCTGGCGAGCGGCCTGCTCTCCGGCCGGTACGACGAGAACACCACGTTCCCGGCGAACGACCACCGCACGTTCAACCGGCACGGCGAGTCGTTCGACGTGGGCGAGACGTTCTCCGGCGTCGACTACGACAGCGGCCTGGCCGCGGTGCGCCGGCTCGCGCCGCTGGTCGGCGACGACCGTACGATGGCGCAGTTCGCGCTGCGGTGGATCCTCGACCAGCCCGGCGTGACTGTGGTGATCCCCGGCGCCCGCTCGCCCGAGCAGGCACGGCGCAACGCCGAGGCGGCCGGGCAGCCGGCACTGACCGAGGTGGAGCTGGCCGCGGTGCGGGCCACCTACGACGAGCTGATCCGCCCGCAGGTGCACGACCGGTGGTGAGCCGGCCGGCCGGCGCGGCGTCGCCCGGCGTCAGCGGCGGCGGGCATGCTGGAGCGGGACTGTCGTCGTCGGAGGGGGAACGATGAGGGGTTGGTTCCGGCTCACCCTGGGGCTGCTCGCCGTGGTGCTCGGTGCGCTGTGGACGGTGCTGGGCCTCGGGTACGTCGAGGGCAGCGTGATGAGCGACCAGCGGATCTGGGCGCTGGTCGGCCCGGTGCTCGTCCTGTTCGGACTGGCCGGGCTCTGGTGGGGCATGCGGGCGCGGCGCCGCTGAGGCGCCGGGCACGGTGAAGCCCCGCCTCCCGTGCGGGATGCGGGGCTTCCGGCACCGGCCGGCGCGGCCGGTGCGGTGAGACTCAGATGGGGCGGACCTGCTCGGCCTGCGGACCCTTCTGACCCTGGGCGATCTCGAACTCCACCCGCTGGTTCTCCTCCAGCGTGCGGTAGCCGCTGGTCTGGATGGCCGAGAAGTGGACGAACACGTCAGCACCCCCGCCGTCGACGGTGATGAAGCCGAAGCCCTTGTCAGCGTTGAACCACTTCACGGTTCCCTGCGCCATGTGTATCTCCTTCTAAAACTGGCGGCCGAGCACGCCGTGCGGCCGATTGGCCGTTTTCGAGCAGCGGCGCCTGAGGCGGCCCCCAATGCAGGAGACTTCTCTCAACCCACGCGTCTCTCAACAGCGTGAGACAGCAAACCACGTACGCAAAAACTTCGCACAGCCTACCGGACGAAATTCTCCGACATGTGACCTGAAGGCCGCGCGGACGGCGCCGCGCGGCCCCGCCGGAGCCATGCGAAAGGCCCCTTCCCCACGCTCGGGAAAGGGGCCTTTACGGCCTTTTCGTCAGTCCGGCCAGCGACCGGTCAACCGGCGTACGCCCACCGCCCCGCCCCGGTCGACGGCGGCCCGCACCACCGAGAAGATGGCCCCCTGCAGGGCCGCGGCGGCGAGCACCTCACCCCAGCGGCGGTCCTCGTCGGTGGCGCTCGGCGCCTCGCCGTCGCCCGCCGTCACCTTCCAGACCTGGCGGAAGATCGCCCCGGCGACGGCACCGGCGGCCAGGCCGAGCAGCACCCCCACCGGCTTGTACGCCGTCTTGCCGATCTTCCCGCTCACCTGTGCCTCCCTCGGACGATCACCAGCACCACCGCGGTCACCAGCGCGCCGGCCGCGATGGCCGCCCACGGCAACGGGTTGCGCCCGACCGCCTCACCCTTCTCGTACGCCTGCGCCCGGACCAGCCGGGCCCGCTCCGCCGCCCGCCCGCGCACCCGGGCCGCGGTGAGCGACGCCTGCTCACGCATCCGCGCCTTCGCCGCCTCGGCGGAGTGCCGCACCAGCGCCTTCGGATCGGCCCTGGCCGCGAGCAGCTCCATCGTCTCACCGAGCTCCACCCGGGTCCGGCGGATCTCCTCCCGGAGCGCCGCCACGTCCCCGGTCCCGTTACCGGTCATGCCCGCCTCCCGTCCTTCACCGCGGCGGTGACCGTGTCGACGTCCGCCCGAACGCTGCGGACCGCCGCCTGGGGCACCGGCGGGACGGCACGGCTGACCTGCTTCTTACCCACCAGCGCCAGGATCCCGGCGAGCAGGAACAGCGCCACCGCCACGATCAGGGCGGCCAGCCACGCCGGCATGACAAGCGCCAGCAGCAGGATCACGGTGGCGACCAGGGCGCCGGCGCCGTAGAGCGCCATCACCCCGCCGCCGCCGAACAGACCGATCCCGATCCCGGCGTGCTTGCCCTTCTGGGTCAGCTCCGCACGGGCCAGGGCCAGCTCGTCCCGCACCAGGCGGGTGACCTGCTCGGTGGCGCGCTGTACCAGTTCGGCGGTGGACGGCTCGCTCCCGGTCCGCGACGTGCTGCGACTCGCGACGTCAGCCATGCTGTCCTCCTTTCCTCATCACCGCGCTGTATGCCCGGAGTCGCCGCCCGTCAATCCTGCGCGGCGCGGCCGGTCCGCCCGGCCGCGTGCCGCCGGAACCCGGTGCCGGGCACCGGGTCCGGGGCGTGCGCACCACGTCCCCCGCAACCGCCCGGCCAAACCCGTCCGGCGCGAAAGCCCTCCGGACGCGGGAACCCCCGGCGCCGTGGGCGGCCGGGGGCTCCGATCGGGGTACGCCGGTCAGCGACGCGCCTCGGCGTGCTCCTCCCGGCCCACGAACGCCTCGCTGCGTGCCTCGCCGTCGTCGCTGCCGCCGAAGACCCGCGCGTCGTCGGGCGCCTCGGTGCCGAGCGGACGGCGTACCGGGCGGCGCGGCTGCATCGCCTGCCAGGGCAGCGGGCCGGTGGTGTCGCCGACCTCGGCGCGCAGCCGGGGCAGGGCGGTCGGGCGCTGGTCGCGTACCCAGGTCACCAGGTGCTCGCGGACCAGGCACCGCAGGTCCCACAGGCTGCCCGCGTCGGCGGCGCTGACCAGCGCGCGGACCTTGACCATGCCGCCGGTCGCGTCGGTCACCTGGAGCACGCAGACCCGGCCGTCCCACAGCTCGGTGCCCTCGCACAGGCGGCGCAGCTCCTCCCGCATCGCCTGCACCGGGACGGCCCAGTCCAGCTCGAACTCGGCGGTGCCGAGCACCGCCGCCTCGGTACGGGTCCAGTTCTGGAACGGCCGGCTGGTGAAGTACGAGGTGGGCAGGATCAGCCGGCGGTCGTCCCAGATCTGCACCACCACGTAGCTGAGCGTCAACTCCTCGATCCGGCCCCACTCCCCCTCGACCACCACCACGTCGTCCAGGCGCACCGCGTCGCTGAAGGCGAGCTGGAGACCGGCGAAGACGTTGGCGAGCAGGCTCTGCGCGGCGAGCGCGGCGACCGCGGCGATCACACCGGCGGAGGTCAGCACACCGGCGCCGACACCGCGTACGGCGGGGAACGTCATCAGCATCACGCCGACCGTGAGGATCACGATGACCGCGATGGTGAGCCGGCGCAGCAGCACCACCTGCGTACGCACCCGGCGGGCGTGCCTGTTGTTCGGCACGTCGACCCGGAACCGGGCCAGCGCGGTGTCCTCCGCCACCACCAGCAGCGAGGCCACCAGCCAGGCGGTGGCGGCGATCGTCGCCAGCACCAGCGTGTGCAGGACGAACTGCCGCCACGGGCTGCCGACCGCGTACGCGGTGGTGAACCGGACCGCGAACTGCACCGCGGCCACCGTGACCGCGACCTGGAACGCGCGGTGCGCGTGCTCGGTCAGCTCGGTCATCAGCAGCGAGCGGCGGCCGAGGCGGCGGGTGACCCGGTGCACCACCTGGGCCAGCACCAACGCGATCGCCGCCGCGGCGAGCGCGGCGGCGATGGTCACGACGTAACTCTGCACGAACTCTCTCTCCCTCCGACGGGCGGTCGGGCAAAGGCCCAATGGTGCCCGCCGGCCCGGGTATCGACCAGGATCAGACCTTGCGGTACCGGGACTGGAAGAAGCAGTAGACGCCGAACGCGGCGATGCCGAGCGCCATGAGCGCCAGCAGCCACGGCCCGTACGACTGGTCGCGCAGCGTCCGCAGCGCGGCGTCGAGGCCACGCGCCTTCTCCGGGTCGTAGTTCACGGCCGCGACCATGACCAGCAGGCCGGCGATGGCGAACACGGCGCCCCGGGAGGCGTACCCGGCCATGCCGAGCCGACGGGTGAGCTGCCGGGTCTTCGGGCTCATCTCGCCGGTCTTGAGGTTGCGCTCGAACTTCTTCTTCAGGCCGTAGATCACCATGCCGACGCCGAGCGCGGCGAGCGCGAGACCGGCCAGCCCGACCAGCCACCGGCCGCCGTCGGAGGCCATCAGCTTCTCGGAGAGCTGCTGCTGCTGGTCGGAGGCGTTGGAGCTGGCGTCCTGGAAGACCTTGATCGCGGTCCAGCCGAGCCAGACGAAGACGACGACCCGGACCACCGAGGCGATCCGTTCGAACAGTCGTTCCTTGCCGGTCTTGGACACGTGGCCGGAGATCGCCTCGAAGGCCTGCCAGATCGCCATGGCGAACAGGCCGACCGCCATCGCGATCAGGAGGAACTTCCCGAGCGGCTGTTCACCGAGGGTGCGCAGCGCGCCGTTCTGGTTGCCCTCCTCGCCCGACTTGCCGAAGGCGATCTGCAGCGCCAGCCAGGCGAGGAGAAGGTGCACGATTCCGTAACCGATGAAGCCGGCACGGGTCAACAGTTCGAGCCACCGGCTGTTTCGAGCCTGGGCGGCGGTGGCTCCGGCGTTCCGGGTGAGAGACATGAGCCCTCAATCTCCCGGCGGGCGATTTTCCAAACGTCGCCGCCCGCCGGGACGGCCGAAACGGATCAGGCGCCGAGGTCGCTGGCGACCCGCACCACCACCTGCTGGTCGGTGACGCTGTCCAGGCTGACCTGGAAGCCGGCGACCTCGGTGGCCTGCTGGCCCACGGTGAGCGAGAGCTGTTCTCCGGCGACCTCGACGGTGACCTGGTCGCCCTCGGCGCCGATCAGCTTCGCCTCGACGCCGAGGATGCGGGCGCTGGCCTCCACGCCGCGGTCGAAGGTGATCGTGCAGGCGTCGAGGCCGCAGTCGGTCTCGGCGCCCTCGGAGCTGCATCCGGCGAGCAGTGCGGCGCCGAGGGCGAGGCCGGCGAGCAGACCGGCGGCGCGGCGGGCGGGGGCGGAGGTGGCGCGTCGGATCGTCACCCGCCCAAGAATAGGCGGCCCGTTCCACAGCGCCCCGCGGGCGAGCGCGGGGCGGCCACGCCGGGCGGGGTGTCCGGCGTGCGCGCTAGGGTGCCGGAATGGCTTTCGACGTCGCCCGGGTCCGGGCCGCCTACCCTGCCCTGGGCGAGGGATTCGCCCATTTCGACGGCGCCGGGGGCACCCAGACCGCCGCCGCCGTCGTCGAGGCGGTGGCCGGGGCGATGCGCACCGCGACGGGCAACCGCAGCGCCGCCTTCCTGCCCGGCCGCCGGGCGCTGGATCTGGTCGCCGGGGCGCGGGCCGCTGTCGCCGACCTGCTGGGCGCGCAGCCGTCGGGCGTGGTGCTCGGGCCGAGCGCCACCGCGCTGACGTACACGCTGGCCCGGACGCTCGGCGCCGGCTGGCGTCCGGGCGACGAGGTGGTGGTCTCCCGGCTGGACCACGACGCGAACGTCCGCCCGTGGGTGCAGGCCGCGCAGGCGGCCGGCGCCACCGTGCGCTGGGCCGAGTTCGACCCGGCGACCGGTGAGCTGCCCGCAGGCCAGTACGCCGACCTGGTCACGGAACGCACCCGGCTGGTCGCGGTGACGGCCGGCAGCAACGCGATCGGCACCGTGCCGGACGTGGCGGCGATCGCCAAGACCGCGCACGCCGCCGGCGCGCTGGTGTGCGTGGACGGCGTGCACTCGGTGCCGCACGGCCCGACCGATGCGGCCTCGCTCGGCGCGGACTTCCTGGTGACGAGCGCGTACAAGTGGTCCGGGCCGCACCTGGCGGCGATGGTCGCCGACCCGGCGCGCTGGGAGGCGCTGCGCCCGGCGAAGCTGCTCCCCTCCGCCGACGGGGTGCCGGACCGGTTCGAGTACGGCACCCCGAGTTTCCCGCTGCTGGCCGGCGTGACCGCCGCGGTGGACCACCTGGCCGGCCTGGATCCAGCCGCGACCGGCGACCGGCGGGAGCGGGTACGCGCCGGCCTGGCCGCCGCGCAGGCGCACGAGGAGGCGGTCTTCGACCGGCTGCTCGCCGGGCTCGCCGACCGCCCGTTCGTGACCGTGTACGGCGCACCGGCCCGGCGCTGCCCGACGGTGTCGTTCCGGGTGGCCGGCCTGAGCCCGGCGCAGACCGCGGCGGCGCTCGGCGAGGCGGGCCTGTGCCTGTCGCACGGCGACTACTACGCCTACGAGTACTTCGAGGGCATGGGCCTGCGGAGCGGTGGCGGCGCGGTGCGGGCCAGCGTCTACCACTACAACACCGTCGACGAGGTGGACCGGCTGCTGGCCGAACTGGACCGGCTGGCCGGGCCCGGGGGGAGAATGATCCGGTGAGCTTTCTGGTCGAGGAGAACGCCGCCGAGCGCCGTTTCGAGATCCTGGTGGACGACGCGCTGGCCGGGTTCACCGCGTACACGCCCCGGGGCGAGACGCTCGTCTTCACGCACACCGAGGTCGACGACCGGTTCCAGGGTCAGGGCGTCGGCGCGGCGCTGGTCCGGGGCGCGCTGGACCAGGTCCGCGCCCGGGGCGGCCGGGTGGTGCCGCAGTGCCCGTTCGTCGCCTCGTTCATCGAGCGCCACCCGGAGTACGCCGACCTGGTGGTCGACAGGCCGTGAGGCCCGGCCCGGCCGGGGGACCTCCCCACCCGGCCGGGCCGGGAGTCAGCGCGCCCCGGTCAGCACCTCGGCGGCGGCTCGCGCCGCCGCGGCGGTGGCGCCGTGGGTGGCCAGGTGCACCGCGCCGAGGACCAGCTCGGGCACGCCCAGTTCGACCACCACCGCGTCCGGGCGGGCGGCGAGCGCCCGGCGTACCGCGTCCCGCATCCAGTCGTGGCGGTGCAGGTCGCGTACCACGAGCACCAGCGGCCGGCCGGCGGGCGTCGCGCCCGGGTCCGCCGGGACGGCGTCGGCGGCGTAGCGGGCGGTGGTGGTGCCGGGCGCCAGGTGGGCCAGCGGCGCGGCGACGCCCCAGGGCGTCTCCTCGCCGATGGCGATGTTGCGCGGGGGCGCGAACTCGACCACGTGCGCCGGACCGGCGAGCGGCAGCAGCCCGGCGTCGCCGGTGACCCGTACCGCCCGGCGGGCGGCCGCCAGCCCGATCGGTGAGCCGTCGGCGGACGGCGGACCGGCGACCCGGCGGGCACGGGCGGCGACGCTCCACGCGGCGAGCTGACCGACCCGCTTCGCCGCCTCGGCGAGTCGTTCCTCGGGCAGCTCCCCGCTGATGACCGCCGCGACGATCGCGTCGCGCAGCTCGCGGGCGTCCGCCTCGGTGGCCCGTTCCCCGCCCACGCAGATCGCGTCGGCGCCGGCCACCAGCGCGCGCACCGCGGCGCCGGTGAAGCCGTACCGGTCGGCCACCGCGCGCATCTCCACCGCGTCGGTGACCACCACGCCGCCGAAGCCCATCTCCTCCCGCAGCAGGCCGCCGAGCACGCGCGGGCTGAGCGTGGCGGGCAGTTCCGGGTCCAGCGCCGGCACCAGCAGGTGACCGGTCATGACCGCCTGCGCCCCGGCCGCCACGGCGGCGCGGAACGGGGCCAGCTCGACCGCGTCGAGGCGGGCCCGGTCGCCGCCGATGCGGGGCAGGTCGTGGTGCGAGTCGACCCGGGTGTCGCCGTGTCCGGGGAAGTGCTTGGCGCAGGCGGCGACGCCGCCGGACTGCAGGCCGCGTACCCAGGCGGCGGTGTGCCGGGCGACCAGGTCCGGGTCGGCGCCGAACGAGCGCACCCCGATGACCGGGTTGGCCGGGTTGGAGTTGACGTCGGCGTCCGGCGCGTAGTCCAGCGTCACGCCGACGGCTGCCAGTTCGGCGCCCAGGTCGCGGGCGACCTCCTCGGTCAGCGCCGGGTCGTCGATCGCGCCGAGGGCGTAGTTGCCGGGACGGGAGCTGCCCCGGGCGGACTCGATCCGGGTGACGTCGCCGGCCTCCTCGTCGATCGCCACGATGACGTCGGGCCGCTCGGCGCGCAGGTTCGCGGTGAGCGTGGCGACCTGCTCGTGGTCGACGACGTTGCGGGCGAACAGGACGACCGAGCCGAGGCCCTCGCCGAGCCAGCGGCACACCCACGGCGGCGGTGTGGTGCCGACGAACCCCGGTTGCAGGACGGCGGCGGCGAGCGCCGCCAGGTCTCCGGTCGATCCCACGGTCCGCTGGCTCATGTGCTGTCGTACCCCCGTCTCCCCCACGGACCCGCCGGGACCGGCGGGTGCTGCCATGGTCACACCGCGCAGCTAAATAGTCAACAATCCTTACTGTTAGCCGCTGGCATCCCGGGACGGCCCGTGGGAGAGTTCCCACATGTCCGCTCTGCCGCTCGCCGACGCCACCAGCGCCGCCGACATCCCCGGCGTACGCCTGCTCGGCCTGGTGGTCGGCGGCCTGTTCCTGCTGATCGCGATCCGGGCCATGTTCCGCCGCTGATCCCGCGCCCGCCCGGGTTGGAGCCCGCCGCCGGGGGTAGGGCTTGCCGTGTCCGGACACGACGGAGCCGTCCGGTCACCGGCGGAACCGCCGGTCACGGCGGAGAGGGCACACCATGAAGATCGGCTACTTCCTGTCCAGCGAGGAGTACACCCCGGCGGAGCTGCTGGCCCAGGCGCGCGGCGCCGAGCAGGCCGGCTTCGAGGCACTGTGGATCTCCGACCACTACCACCCGTGGGTCGACGCACAGGGCCAGAGCCCGTTCGTCTGGTCCACCATCGGCGCGCTCAGCCAGGTCTGCCGGCTGCCGGTGACCACGGCTGTCACCTGCCCGACCATGCGCATCCACCCGGCCGTCGTCGCGCAGGCGGCGGCCACCAGCGCGGTGCTGCACGAGGGACGGTTCGTGCTCGGCGTGGGCACCGGCGAGGCGCTCAACGAGCACATCCTCGGCGACGCCTGGCCGCAGACCGACGTGCGGCTGGAGATGCTGGAGGAGGCGGTCGAGGTGATCCGCGAGCTGTGGCGCGGCGAGTTCGTCAACCACCACGGCAGGCACTACACGGTCGAGCACGCCCGCATCTACACCCGGCCGGACACGCCCCCGCCGATCTACGTCTCCGGGTTCGGCCCGAAGTCGATCGAGCTGGCCGGCCGGATCGGCGACGGCTACGTCAGCACCATGCCCGACGCCGACATGGTGCGCCGGTTCCGCGAGTCCGGCGGCGGCGACAAGCCCTGCCAGGGCGGGTTCAAGGCGGCGTACGCCGACACCGCCGACGAGGGCGCGCGGATCGCGTACGAGCGCTGGCCGAACGCGGGCGTGCCGGGCGAGCTGTCCCAGGTACTCCCCTCCCCCCGGCACTTCGAGCAGGCCGCCGAACTGGTCCGGCCCGAGCAGGTGCGGGAGGCGTTCGTCTGCGGCCGGGACGCCGACGCCCACCTGGAGATGATCGACAGGTACGCCAAGGCCAGCTTCGACGAGGTCTACGTGGCGAACACCGGCCCGCACTGGCAGGGCCTGTTCGACCTGTACCAGCGCGAGGTCCTGCCCCGGCTCCGGTGACGGGGCGGACGGTTTCGCGCGGGATCACCGGGGGTAGCTGAGGCGCTTGATGAAACTGACCACGCACTCCTCCAGCCTGCGCCGGGCGGCGCGGAACCTGTTCGGCTGGACCGCGCTGCGGCCCAACCAGCTCGCCGCCATGCGCGCCGTGATGAAGCGCCGCGACGCCCTGGTGGTGCTGCCCACCGGCGCCGGCAAGTCGGCGATCTACCAGATCCCGGCCAGCCTGATCCCCGGCCCGACGGTGGTGATCTCCCCGCTGCTGGCGTTGCAGCAGGACCAGATCGCCGCGCTCAACGAACGGCAGCGTCCGGAGCTGCGCGCGGTGCGGATCAGCTCGGACGAGAGCGCCGCCCAGCAGGCCGAGGCGATCGAGGACATCCGCGCCGGGCGCGCGGAGTTCCTGTTCATCACGCCGGAGGCGCTGAGCAACCCGGACCGGCTCGCCGAGGTCCGCGAGCTGAAGCCGGCGCTGGTGGCGATCGACGAGGCGCACTGCATCTCGGCGTGGGGCCACGACTTCCGGCCGGACTACCTGGCGCTCGGTCACCTGATCGACGGTCTGGGCCGGCCACCCGTGGTGGCGCTCACCGCGACCGCCTCCCCGCCGGTACGCGACGACATCATCGCCCGGCTGCGGCTGCGCGAGCCGGAGGTGGTGGTCTCCGGGCTGGACCGGCCCAACCTCTTCCTGGAGGTCGCCTACTGCCCGACCGACGACTACCGGTGGCGGCGGCTCATCACGCTGCTGCGCGACGACGAGCGGCCCGGCATCATCTACGTGCCGACCCGGCGGGCGGCCGAGGAGCTGGCCGAGCGGCTCACCGACGCCGGTTTCCCGGCCGAGTTCTACCACGGCGGCATGCCCACGGCGGCCCGGCACGAGCTGCACGAGGCGTTCCTGGCCGACCGGGTGCCGATCATGGTGGCCACGTCGGCGTTCGGCATGGGCATCGACAAGCCGAACATCGCCTGGGTGGTGCACATGGCGCTGCCCGACTCGCCGGACAGCTACTTCCAGGAGATCGGCCGGGCCGGACGCGACGGCTCGCCGGCACGGGTGCTGCTGCTGTGGCGCTCCGAGGACGTCGGCCTGCAGCGCTACTTCAGCGGCGGCCTGCCGGACTCCAAGGAACTGACCGAGCTCGCCGCGGTGTTGCGCGGCAAGGCCCGCAACCGCAAGGAGCTGCGCGAGCTGACCGGCCTCGGTCCGCGCAAGCTGGGGCAGTACCTGTCCCTGCTGGAGCAGGTCGGTGCCGCCGAGCCACGCGCCAAGCAGCGCATCGGCGCTCCCCGGTACGCCCCGGCCGCCGCGGAGTCCGGCCGCGCCGCGCTGGCCGAGGCGGAACGGCAGCAGACGGTGACCCGGTCGCGAACCGACATGATGCGCGCGTTCGCCGAGACCACCGGCTGCCGGGGCCAGGCCCTGCTGGCGTACTTCGGTGAGCAGATGAACGAGGTCTGCGGGCACTGCGACAACTGCCACGCGGGCACCAGTGTGGCGGGTGACGGCGCGGTCGGGCCGTTCCCGGTGCACAGCCAGGTACGCCACCCGGAGTGGGGCGCCGGCCTGGTGCTCAGCTACGAGGAGGACCGGATGACGGTGCTCTTCGACGAGGTGGGCTACAAGACGCTGTCCGTGCGCGTGGTGTCCGAACAGGGCCTGCTGGAGCTGGACTAGCCTGACCCGGGCGCCGCGGGGGCGCCCGTCGACAACGACGACCACGGCGAAAGGGGCCTGATCGTGATCGAGCAGCCGGCGTACACCCGGTTCGGCGTCTCCGACGAGGAGTGGGGACTGCTTGTGGGGCTGCCGCAGTCGGTGCTCACCGCGGCGGCCGCCGCCGAGTCCGACGGCACCCGCCGCACCATGGCCGAGAACGCCGCCGGGCTGGAGACCATCGCCGCCGGCCGCGAGTCGGCGAGCCCGCTGGTCGCCGCCGTGGCCGGTGAGGTCGTCGACCGGGTGGGCGACCCGGAGACCGGCGCGGAGCTGCCGGTGCTCACGCCGCAGGACCCGAAGGCGGTGATCGAGGACGTGCTGGCCCGGGCCGGGCAGGCGTCCGCGCTGCTCGCCGCGCGGGTGGACGAGGGGCAGGCCGGGGCGTACCGGCACTGGCTGGTGGAGATCGCCGAGCAGGTGGTGGGCGCGGCCTCCACCGGCGGCATCCTGGGCCTCGGCGGCGACGCGGTGACCGATTCCGAGCGCCGGTTCCGGGACCGGCTGGCCCACGTGCTGAACGACTGAACGGACTACTAACAGAAGCCTCGCAGATCCGTCAATGACGGACGTCACGGCCCCACGGGTGTCTCTTTTCGGCCCCGTGGGGCGTCCTGTTTGTGCAGGGTGTGACGAGCACGGGAGTCGTTGATGGACGGGAAGCTGCACCGGCAGGTCCTCGACACGCAGGCGCTGCCGCCGCGGGAGCGCTTCGGCATGTGGCTGGACCTGATGGCGAGCATCCCGACGCCGCTGCGGGTGCACACCGCGCACGCCGACGACTTCGTCGCCCGGGCCGAGTTCGTCGACCTGGGCCCGATGCAGCTCATCCGCTACCGCTACCCGTCGGTGGACTGCGTGCGCACCTCGAAACTGATCCAGCGCTCCGACCCCGACTACTACCTGCTCGCGCTGACGCTCAGCGGCACCAGCCAGGCCGAGCAGGAGGGGCAGCGCGCCCGGTGCCGCCCCGGCGACCTGACCTTCTACGACTGCTCCCGCCCGCACGAGGTCAGTCACCACGCCGACCCCGCCGGGTCCGGGTACGCACGCTCGATCGTGGCCCTGATGCCGTACGACGCGCTGCCGTTGCCGCCCCGCCGGCTCGCTCCCCTGTTCGCCGGCCGGATGTCCGGCTCCGAGGGCGTCGGCGGGCTGGTCGCCGACTTCCTCATCCGGATCACCGCGAACCCCGAGCAGTACCACGCGGCCGACGCGGAGCGGCTCGGCGCCGTCGGTCTCGACCTGGTCGCCACGCTGCTCGGCCGCAACCTCGTCTCCGAGGACGAGATGCCCACCGAGGTCCGGCGCCGGGCCCTCCAGGCCCAGGTGCGCGCGTACGTGCGCCAGCACCTCGGCGACGCCACGCTCGATCCGGGCACGGTCGCCGGCGCGCACCACATCTCGGTGCGTTCGCTGCACCGGCTCTTCGAGGACGAGGAGACCACAGTGGCCGCGTACATCCGGGACGAGCGACTGGCCCGGTGCCGCCGCGACCTCGCCGACCCGGCGCTGAGCGACCGCCCGATCCAGGTCATCGCGGCCCGCTGGGGCTTCCGGGACAAGGCGCACTTCAGCCGGGTGTTCCGGGCGGCGCAGGGCGAGACTCCACAGGAGTACCGGGCCCGTCACCTGGAACCGGCACGGATCGTCAACAGCACGGCATCCGCCGTCAACCTGGCCCGTACATACTGAAACCCGGGCCCGTGCCGTTCGCGGTGGGCCACGGATATCGGGGGGCCGGGCGCGGCGCTCGCGGCGGTCCCGGCCGCGGGCGGCCCCGCCCGGTGGCGCCTCCCGGGACCGCACCGGCGGCCGAGATTTCCGGCCCTGCCGCGCTTCCCCCCAGGACCGGCGGGGCCGGTCGGCGGTCAGCCGGCCTCCTCCTCCAGCAGCGCCAGCACCGACTTCTCCACCGCCTCGCGCGGCATCTCCGGCTGCACCGGCGCCAGCACCCCGTCATGGTAGAGGTCGACCACGCGCGGGTCCACGTACGACGTGCGGGCCACCGTCGGGGTGTTGCCGAGCAGGTCGGCGACCGATCGCATCACCGCCGTCACGGCACGCTTGCGAGCGGTCGCGGAGCGCTGCGGACCGACCGTGGCCAGTTCGGCGGCGGCCAGCACCGTCGCGTGCCAGGTGCGGAAGTCCTTCGCCGTCATCTCCCCGCCGCTGGCGTCGCGCAGGTAGTCGTTCACCTCGTCGCTGCGCACGTCGCGCCACGCCCGGCCGTCCCAGTAGCCGAACAGCCGTTCCTGGGCGCGCCGGCGGCGGCGCAGGTTGAGCAGCACCCGGCACAGCTCGGCGTCCTCGATCCGGCGGACCTGCTCGATACCGCCCTTGGCCGGGAACTCGAACACCACGCAGCCGCCCCGGGAGCGGGCGTGCTCGGGGCGCAGCGTGGACACCCCGAACGTGGGGTCGTCGCCGGTGGCGTACTGGTCGCTGCCGACCCGGAACGCGCCCATGTCGAGCAGCCGGGCGACGGTGGCCAGCACCCGTTCCCGGCGCAGGCCGCGCAGCGACAGGTCGTGCGTGACCCGGTCGCGCAGCGCGGGCAGCCGGTGGGCCACCTCCAGCACGTGGTCGAACTTGGCCTCGTCGCGTTTGCGCCGCCAGTCCGGGTGGTAGAGGTACTGCTTGCGGCCCGCCGCGTCGATGCCGGTGGCCTGGATGTGGCCGTTCGGGTACGGCGAGATCCAGACGTCGCGCCAGGCCGGCGGGATCACCAGCTCGCGCAGCCGGGCGAGTTCCCCGGCGTCGCGGACCGGCTCGCCGGCCGGGTCAAGGAACAGCCAGCCCTTGCCACGCCGCCGGCGCGCGTACCCCGGCCGGCCCGGATCGCTACGCCGCAACCGCACCGGAGACCCGTTCCACGTCGGCCACCGCAGCCACCACCTCGTCGATCCCGATGGCATTCAATGTCGGGTGGGTTCCTACCCCGCCCGACCCGGTCGAATCCCGGTTGACGGGCGTGTGCTCGATCGCACCGAGCGCCCGGTGCCGGGGCCGGTCCGGCGGTGGGCCCCAGTGCGCGGCCGGCACCGGACCGAACAGCACCACCGACGCGGTGCCGTAGCCGGTGGCGAGGTGGGCCACGCCGGTGTCGCCGCTGACCACCAGCCGGGCGCCCGCGACGAGCGCGGCCAGCTCGGCCAGTCCGGTCCGGCCGGCCAGCACCGCCTCCGGCGGCAGCCCGGCGTCGCGGGCGACCCGCTCGGCCAGCGCCCGTTCGTCCGGCGAGCCGGTGACCGCCACCCGGTGCCCGCGCGACGCCAGCTCCCGGGCCAGCCCGGCGAACCGGTCCGCCGGCCAGCGCTTCGCCGGGATCTTGCCGCCCGGATGCAGCAGCGTCACCCCGGCCGGTACGCCGTCGACCGCCGGACGCCGCAGCGCCAGGTCCCCCGGGTCGGCCGGCAGCCCGTACGCGTGCAGCAGCCGGCACCAGCGGCGGACCTCGTGTTCGTCGTCGTCCCAGACCGGGCCGTCCGGGTGGCCGGCGTCCGGGTTGCGGTGGGCGAGCAGCCGGCCGGGGCGGACGGCGGCCAGCGCCCGGTGCGACCGCGGCCCGCGGCCGTGCAGGTTGACCGCCACCTCGGGGGGCGGGCCGGTCCACGCGACCCGGTCCGGCCCGGTGGTGGGCAGCACCCGGTCGACCGCCCCGGTCAGCTCCGCCAGCGGCGTCAGCCAGGCCGGGGCGGCGAGCACCAGCTCCCGGCCCGGCAGGCCGGCGCGCAGGCCGCGCAGCGCCGGCACGGCGGTGGCCAGGTCGCCGACCCCGAGCGCCCGCAGCACCAGGATCACGGGTACGAGGACTCCTGCGCGGCGCAGACCACCATCTCGCGTACCGCGCAGCCGGCCGGCTGGGACAGCGCGAACATGACCGCGGCGGCGGTGTCGGCCGGCTCGTTGAGGATCGCGTCGGGGCCGGGGCGGTACTGCGCGTCCCGCTCGTCGAAGAACGCGGTCCGCATCCCGCCCGGGATCAGCAGCGTCACGCCCACCGTGCCGGCCAGTTCGGCGGCGAGCGCCCGGGTGAAGCCGACCACCCCGAACTTCGCCGCGCAGTACGCCGTCGCGTCGCTCACCGCCTTCACCCCGAGCGTGGAGGCCACCGTGACGATGCTGCCCCGGGACGCCTCCAGCCAGGGCAGCGCGGCCCGGATCACCGCGGCGGTGGCGAGCAGGTCGACGGTGACGATCCGCTCCCAGGTCTCCGCCGGGATGTCGGCCAGTTTCCCGGGGACGTCCATCCCGGCGGCGGTGACCACGGCGTCCAGCCCGCCGGAGCGTTCCACGAGGTCGCGGGTGGCGGCCTCGGCGGCGCGGGTGTCGGCCAGGTCGCACTCGGCCCAGGGCACCCCGTCGGCGGGGCGCTGCCGGTCCAGCACCAGCGGGCGTCCGCCGGCGCGGGCCACCGCCGCGACCACCGCCGCGCCGAGCCCGCTGGAGCCGCCGGTGACCAGGACGGTCGGCCCGGCTCCGGGCGCGCCGGCGCTCACGCCGCCACCGCCGGACCGGCTGGCGTGACCGCTCCGGACCCGATGCGTCGCTCGTTCATCGTGCTCCCTTCGCCGTGGACCGGACCTGCGCGACGGCACCGGCCGGGCCGGCCGGCCAGCCGCCGCTGCCCCGCCCGGCCCGCGCCGCCGCGATCATGTCGGTGGTCGAGCGCCCGTCGAGGTACGGCACGACCACCGTGTGACCGCCCCAGCGGGCCAGGATCTCCGTCTCGGGCAGCGTCTCCGGGCCGCCGCCGCTGGCGTAGTCGCCGCCCTTGACCCAGATGTCCGGCCGCAGCCAGGACAGCGCCGCCTCCGGGGTCGGCTCGTCGAAGATCATGACGGCGTCGACGCAGCCGAGCGCGGCGAGCAGCCGTCCCCGGTCACCCTGCGGCACGACCGGACGCTCGGGGCCCTTCAGTCCGGCCACGCTGGCGTCGGAGTTGAGGCAGACCACCAGGCAGTCGCCGAGTTGCCGGGCCGCCTGGAGCGTCGCCACGTGCCCGGCGTGCAGCAGGTCGAAGCAGCCGCCGGTGGCCACCACCGTGCCGCCGGCCGCGCGTACCCGGGCCACCACCTCGCCGGCCGCCCCGGCGCCGACCCGGTCCCCGCCGCCGGTGACCACCGCCGGTGCCACCGCCCGCACCGGCGCGGGCAGCGCGGCGGCCACGCCGCCCCCGGCCACGTACGCCGACGCCTCGGCGACCGCCTCCTGCACCGCCTCGGACACGAGCGCGCCCCGGGCCAGCGCCAGCGTCGCGGTGGACGCGAACCGGTCACCCGCGCCGCAGGTGTCCCCCTCGGCGGGCGGCGCCGGCACCACCAGGGGCGTGGAGCCGGCGTGGCTGAGCAGCGCGCCGTCGCCGCCGAGCGTCACCGCCACCGCGCGCGCCTGCCAGCGGCGGCGCAACGCGTGCGCGCTGCGGGACGCGACGGCCAGACGGGAGCCGCCCGGCGGCGTCTTGGCCAGCTCGCGGGCCTCCGGCTCGTTCGGGGTGGCCAGGTGCACCCCGGGTACGGCGGCGGGCCCGCGCGGATGCGGATCCCAGACCACCGGCGCCCGGGTGGCGGCCAGCGCGGCGCGCAGCGCCGGATGCCCCGCCACGCCCCGCCCGTAGTCGCTGACCAGAACGGCGGACGCGTCGGCGAGCAGCCGCAGCACGGCGTCGCTGGGCTGCCCCGGCGCACCGGCGCTCCCGCCCCGGTCGTGGCGCAGCAGCACCCGGCCGCGCGCCCGCAGCCGGATCTTCTCCGGGGTGGCTCCGGCGAGCGGCAGCGCGTACAACCGGACCCCGGCGGCGGCGAGCAGTGTGCCCAGCCGCGCCCCGCCCGCGTCGTCGGCCACGGCGGTGACCAGCGCGACCTCGGCGCCCTGCGCCGCGGCGAAGACGGCGGCCAGGCCGGCGCCGCCGGGCCGGTCGACGGATACGGTCTCGTCCAGCACCGGCACCGGGGAGTCCGGGCAGAGCCGGTTCACCAGACCTTCGACGTCGCGGTCCAGCAGCGTGTCACCGAGCACCACCACCGGTCCCCTCATGCCGCGCCTCCCCGGCCGGCCGGCGCCGTCGGGTCCGGCTCGCCGACGACGACCTCGACACCGGCGCGTACCGGCCCGGCCGGGGTCTGGGCGGCCAGCGCGGCGGGCAGCGCCAGTTCGACGTACTCGCAGAGCACGTGCGAGGCCACCAGGTGCAGTTCCTGCACCACCTGCCCGTCCGGCGAGTCGATCGCCAGGTGCTCGTGGCAGAGGTCGGCGAGGGGGTTGGGTGCGGGTCCGGTGAAGGCCCAGCAGCGCAGGCCG
>NZ_JBAKHP010000050.1:0-23363 GCF_036902745.1 Micromonospora sp. CPCC 205554
GGGACGGCCGGGGGTGCCCGTCGCTCGGGGATGTAACGACGACCGGGCCGGGCCGATTCCCCGGACCTGCCGTGGACGCCGGGGCCGCGCCGGTGTCCGGCGCTCGACCCTGGTGCCTGGGCGGTCAGCCATGTACAACGCCCCGCGCCCGGCCCGGATTCCGCCACGGCAGTGGCACCCACCACCACAACCCGGGCACCGAACCGGACAAAAACCCCAGAACCCCCGCCCACTGCCCCGACCGAAACACGGCCTCCGCCCGCCTGCCGGCACGTCGCCCCGTCGACGCCCGAACTGGAACCCGATGGGTGTCTCCGCCCCCGTCTGACACCCACGACGTCCCAGCGACGATCGGGGCCATCCAGCCGGCGAGAACGCCGTTCCACGCGCTGAGAACCGGTGCAGATCTTGGTACGGAAGTGCGCCCACAGGGGCCATTCCGTACCAAGATCTCCGCTGCCCCTCCCCGAGCCGCACCCGCCCGAGATCACCCCACCCCGGATGCGCGATCTTGCACTTTGGTACCCGGCTAACACCGCAAAACGGGCACACCGAGGGCGGTAAGTGCAAGATCGCGCGAGAAAGCGGTCGGGCCGACTCGGGGGCGGCACACCGCGCCGCCGACGAGCTACGTACCTCCCATGAGGCGGGATGGTGGTTTCGCTCATCGGGACCGGACCCGGGGCTGGAACGTCATGGGTGCCAAACGGGGGCGGAGACACCCATGACGTTCCACCCGGGCATGGGCACGGGTCGGCGGTGATGTGCCGGCAGGCCGGACGGTGCACGTTCAACGACGCACGCTGGGCAGCGGGCACGACCGGCGGACAGCAGGCACGACCGGCGGACAGCGGGCGCGACCGGGTGGCGACGAGCGAGCGCAGGAAGGGTCAGCGCAGGGAAGGTTAGGACGAGGTGGTGGCGGCGTCCGTGGAGCCGTCGAGCGCGGCCAGGATCGCCTCGGCCGTCCGCCTGCCCACCCCGGGCACCTCGGTGATCTCCTCCACGGTGGCGGACGACAGCCGCTTCAGCGAGCCGAAGTGCCGCAGCAGTGCCTTGCGGCGTACCTCGCCGAGGCCGGGGACGTTGTCCAGCGCGGATTCGGTCATCCGCTTCGAGCGCCGCTGGCGGTGGAACGTGATGGCGAAGCGGTGGGCCTCGTCGCGAACGCGTTGCAGCAGGTAGAGCGCCTCGGAGGTGCGCGGCAGAATCACCGGGAACTCGTCGTCGGGCAGCCAGACCTCCTCCAGCCGCTTGGCCAGCCCGCACAGCGCCACGTCGTCGATGCCCAGCTCGGCGAGCGCCTTCGCGGCGGCGGCGACCTGGGGCGGGCCGCCGTCGACGACGACGAGCTGCGGCGGGTACGCGAACTTGCGCGGCCGCCCGGTGGTCGGGTCGATGCCGGGCCGGTCGGGGTCGGAGGTGGTCTCCTCGCCCAGCTCACCGGTCTCGGCGCGGGCGTCCAGGTAGCGGGCGAAGCGCCGCCGCAGCACCTCGGACATGGCCGACAGGTCGTCCGTGGCGCCGCGCACGATGAACCGGCGGTATTCGCTCTTGCGGGGCAGCCCGTCCTCGAACACGACCATGCTGGCGACCACGTCGGTGCCCTGGATCTGCGACACGTCGAAGCACTCGATGCGCAACGGCGACGTGTTCATGCCGAGCGCGTCGGCGATCTCGTCGAGCGCCTGGCTGCGGGTGGTCAGGTCGCCGGCCCGCTTGAGCTTGTGCCGGGCCAGCGCGTCCTTGGCGTTGCGTTCGACGGTCTCCAGCAGCGACCGCTTGTCGCCGCGCTGCGGCACCCGCAGCGACACCCGGCTGCCCCGGCGGGCGGTCAGCCAGTCGGCGAGCGCCTCGGCGTCGCCGGGCAGCTCGGGCACGAGCAGCTCGCGGGGCACGTCGGCCTCGCCCTGCTCGCCTCCGTACACCTGGGTGCAGAAGTGGTGCACGAGGTCGCCGGTGGTCAGCTCCTCGGTCTTCTCCACCACCCAGCCGCGCTGGCCGCGCACCCGGCCGCCGCGGACGTGGAAGACCTGCACGGCGGCTTCGAGCGGGTCGTCGGCGAAGGCGACCACGTCGGCGTCGGTGCCGTCGCCGAGCACCACCGTCTGCTTCTCCATCGCCCGGCGCAGCGCCGCGACGTCGTCGCGCAGCCGGGCGGCCCGCTCGAACTCCAGCTGCTCGCTGGCGTCGAGCATCTCCTTCTCCAGCCGCCGGACCATGGTGTCGGTGCGCCCGGCCATGAAGTCGCAGAAGCCGTCGACGATCTCCCGGTGCCGTTCGGCGCTGACGCTGCCGACGCACGGCGCGGAGCACTTGCCGATGTAGCCGAGCAGGCAGGGCCGGCCGACCTGCCCGGCCCGCTTGAACACCCCGGACGAGCAGGTCCGCGCCGGGAAGACCCGCAGCAGCAGGTCGAGCGTCTCGCGGATCGCCCAGGCGTGGGAGTACGGCCCGAAGTAGCGCACACCCTTGCGCTTCACCCCGCGCATCACCTGCAACCGGGGGTATTCCTCGTCGAGCGTGACCGCGAGATAGGGGTACGACTTGTCGTCGCGGTAGCGGACGTTGAACCGGGGGTCGTACTGCTTGATCCAGGTGTATTCCTGCTGGAGCGCCTCGACCTCGGTGGCGACGGTGATCCAGTCGACCGACTCGGCGGTGAACACCATCTGCCGGGTGCGCTGGTGCAGGCCGACCGGGTCGGCGAAGTAGGAGTTGAGCCGGCTGCGCAGGTTGCGCGCCTTGCCGACGTAGATCACCCGGCCGGTGCCGTCGCGGAAGCGGTAGACCCCTGGCGACTCCGGGATGGTGCCGGGCGCGGGACGGTAGGTCGAGGGGTCAGCCACGGTGTCAAGCCTAGTCCGCACCCCTGACACCCGACCGGAGCCGCGCCCCCGCCGACCACCGGCCGACGGGGGAGCGGAACGAGTCAGGCCAGCTTGATCTGGTCGCCGTCGACCTTGATCTCCTTCGCCGCGAGCGGTTTGGTGGCCGGGCCGCCCTTCACCGAGCCGTCGACGATCGAGAACCGGCTGTTGTGGCAGGTGCAGTTGATCGTGCCGCCGTCGACGTTCGACACCGGGCAGCGCTGGTGGGTGCAGATCGGGTCGAACGCCTTGAACTGGCCGGCCTCGGGCTGGGTGATCACCACGCCCTGGCTGGCGAACACGGCACCGCCGCCGACCGGGATGTCCGAGGTGCGCGCCAGCGCGCTGCCGCCGTCCCGGTCGCCGCCGCCGGCGTCGCCGGTCGCGGTGGCGCCGGGCGGGCCGCCGCTGGTCGGGGCGAGCCCGGGAGACGCGTCGTCGTCGCTGCCACAGCCCGCGAGCACCACGGCCGCGCCGAGCGCTCCGGCCCCGGCGAGCAGGGTACGGCGGCTCTGGGTTACCGGTCGGGTCAGCGCCTGATCATCACTCATGTCCGGCCTTTCTCTCGGCTTACTGCGGAAACACGCACCAGCGTGCGGCACGGTTCATACTGGCGCGTCACAGGCCGGGCATTCACTGCCCGGCCTGCGAGAACGCGTACCGGATGGGTCAGCGCGCCCCGGCGGGGACCTTGCGGGCCCGCGACTTGGCGCTGCCGTTGGCCTTGGCCGCCCGGGTGGTGGCCGCCTTGGCGCCCTTGGCCTCGCCGTCGAGCTTGAGGATCGGCCGCAGGAACTGCCCGGTGTGGCTCTCCGGCACCTCGGCGACCTCCTCCGGCGTGCCGGTGGCGAGCACGGTGCCGCCCCGGTGACCGCCCTCGGGGCCCATGTCGATGAGCCAGTCGGCCGTCTTGATCACGTCGAGGTTGTGCTCGATGGTGATGACCGTGTTGCCCTTGTCGACCAGGCCCTCCAGCACCATCAGCAGCTTGCGGATGTCCTCGAAGTGCAGGCCGGTGGTGGGTTCGTCGAGCACGTAGACGGTGCGGCCGGTGGAACGCTTCTGGAGTTCAGAGGCGAGCTTGACGCGCTGCGCCTCGCCGCCGGACAGCGTCGGCGCGGGCTGGCCGAGCCGGACGTAGCCGAGGCCGACGTCGACGAGCGTCCGGAGGTGCCGGTGGATGGCCGGGATGGCGGAGAAGAACTCGGCCGCCTCCTCGATCGGCATGTCCAGCACCTCGGCGACCGTCTTGCCCTTGTAGTGCACCTCAAGGGTCTCGCGGTTGTAGCGCGCGCCCTTGCACACCTCGCAGGGGACGTAGACGTCCGGCAGGAAGTTCATCTCGATCTTGATGGTGCCGTCGCCGGAGCACGCCTCGCAGCGCCCGCCCTTGACGTTGAACGAGAACCGGCCGGGGCCGTACCCCCGGACCTTGGCCTCGGTGGTCTCGGCGAAGAGCTTGCGGATGTGGTCCCAGACGCCGGTGTAGGTGGCGGGGTTGGAGCGCGGCGTCCGCCCGATCGGCGACTGGTCCACGCCGACGACCTTGTCCACGTTCTCCAGGCCGGTGATCCGGGTGTGCCGGCCGGGCACCAGCCGGGCGCCGTTGATCTGGTTGGCCAGCACGGTGTAGAGGATGTCGTTCACCAGCGTCGACTTGCCCGAGCCGCTGACGCCGGTGACCGCGATGAGCTGGCCGAGCGGGAAGCTCACGGTGAGGTTGCGCAGGTTGTGCTCGCGTGCGCCGTGCACCACCAGCTCTCGGCCCGGGGTCTGCGGCCGGCGGGTGGCCGGCGTCGGGATGGACTTGCGCCCGGACAGGTACGCCCCGGTGACCGACTCGGTGTTGTCCAGCAGCGCCGGCACCGACCCGCTGTGCACGATCTTGCCGCCGTGCTCGCCCGCGCCCGGGCCGATGTCGACGATCCAGTCCGCCACCCGGATGGTGTCCTCGTCGTGCTCGACCACGATCAGCGTGTTGCCCAGGCCGCGCAGCCGCAGCAGCGTCTCGATGAGCCGGTGGTTGTCCCGCTGGTGCAGGCCGATCGACGGCTCGTCGAGCACGTAGAGCACGCCGACCAGGCCGGAGCCGATCTGGGTGGCCAGCCGGATGCGCTGGGCCTCGCCGCCGGAGAGCGTGCCGGCCGGGCGGTCCAGCGAGAGGTAGTCCAGGCCGACGTCGAGCAGGAACTTCAGCCGGGCGTTGATCTCCTTGAGCACCCGCTCGGCGATCATCTTCTGCCGGTCGGTCAGCTCGATGCCGGCGAGCAGGTCGGCCGCCTCGCCGACGGAGAGGTTGCAGACCTCGGCGATGCTCTTGCCGGCCAGCGTGACCGCGAGCACCTCCGGCTTGAGCCGGGTGCCGCCGCAGGCCGCGCAGGGCACGTCCCGCATGTAGCCCTCGTACTTCTCCCGCGACCACTCCGACTCGGTGTCGGTGTGCCGCCGCTCGATCCACTGCACCACGCCCTCGAAGCCGGTGTAGTAGGAACGCTCGCGGCCGTACTTGTTGCGGTAGCGCACGTGCACCTGGTCGTCGGAGCCGTGCAGGATCGTCTTCTGCGCCCGCGACGGCAGCGCCCGCCACGGCGTGTCGATGTCGAAGTGCTCGGCCTCGCCGAGCGCCTCCAGCAGCCGCAGGAAGTATTCGAGGTTGTGCCCGGTGGCCCAGGGCTGGATCGCGCCCTCGCGCAGCGTGCGCTCCGGGTCGGGGATGACCAGTTCGGGGTCCACCTCCTTCTTGGTGCCGAGGCCGGTGCACTCCGGGCAGGCGCCGTAGGGGGCGTTGAAGGAGAAGACGCGGGGTTCCAGGTCCTCGATGGCGAGGGGGTGGTCGTTCGGGCAGGCCAGGTGTTCGGAGTAGCGGCGCTCCCGGGCCGGGTCGTCCTCCGGCAGGTCGACGAAGTCGAGCAGCACCAGGCCGCCGGACAGGCCGAGCGCGGCCTCGACCGAGTCGGTCAGCCGCTGCTTGGCGCTCGGCTTGACGCTGAGCCGGTCGATCACCACCTCGATGGTGTGCTTCTCCTGCTTCTTGAGCTTCGGCGGCTCGGTCAGCGGGTGCACCACGCCGTCGACCCGGGCGCGGGCGTAGCCCTTGGCCTGGAGTTCGGCGAACAGGTCGACGTACTCGCCCTTGCGGCCGCGCACCACCGGCGCGAGCACCATGAACCGGGTGCCCTCGGCCATGGCCAGGACCCGGTCGACGATCTGCTGCGGGCTCTGCTTGGAGATCCGCTCGCCGCAGATCGGGCAGTGCGGCTCGCCGATGCGGGCGAACAGCAGGCGGAGGTAGTCGTAGACCTCGGTGATCGTGCCGACGGTGGAGCGCGGGTTGCGCGAGGTGGACTTCTGGTCGATGGAGACGGCGGGACTGAGGCCCTCGATGAAGTCGACGTCGGGCTTGTCCATCTGGCCGAGGAACTGCCGGGCGTACGACGACAGCGACTCGACGTAGCGGCGCTGCCCCTCGGCGAAGATGGTGTCGAACGCCAGGCTCGACTTGCCCGAACCGGAGAGCCCGGTGAAGACGATCAGGGCGTCCCGGGGCAGGTCGAGACTGACGTCACGCAGGTTGTGCTCGCGCGCGCCACGGATGATCAGTCGGTCGGCCACGGTGCGTGTGCTCCCGGAAGAAGAATATGAGGCGGATCTGTGCACCAGACGCCGGGTCTGGGTGGTTTTCACAGGTTGTCGGGGCGCAGAAAAGACGCCTCGGCAACTCTAGCCCCGACGTATGACAACTTCCGTCGCGCGAACATTCCCCCAGCTCAGGCCGGTCGGGCGCGAACCACGCAGGTCGGCCCGACCGGCCCGGGCCGGCTCAGAATGCCCCGGGAGCGGGCGGGGTCGCCGGACGCCCGGTGCGTCGCCGCCCGCCCCGCCAGCCGCCCCGTCGTTCGGCCGCCAGCCGCGCCGCCCGGCGGCCGCTCTCGTGCTCGATCTCCCGCTGCAGCCGGCGCCAGCTCTCCCAGCGGCGCACCGGCAGCTCGCCGTCGTCCAGCGCGGCCCGGACCGCGCAACCCGGCTCGGCGTCGTGGGCGCAGTCGGCGTACCGGCAGCCGGCGGCCAGCTCGGTGATGTCGGCGAACGCCCGGTCCAGGCCGGACGCGCCGTCGAGCAGGCCGACCGCCCGTACGCCGGGGGTGTCCAGCACCGCTCCCCCACCCGGCAGCGGCACCAGCGACCGCCAGGTGGTGGTGTGCCGGCCCTTGCCGTCGACGCGGCGGATCGCCTGGGTGCGCATCACGTCCGCTCCGGCCAACGCGTTGACCAGGCTCGACTTGCCGGCGCCGGAGGGGCCGAGCAGGCCGAGCGTGCGTCCCGGGGCGACGTGCCGGCGCAGCGGCGCGAGGCCGGTGCCCCGCTCGGCGCTGACCGGGAGCACCGGCACCCCGGGCGCGAGGTCGGCCAGCTGCCGGGCCACCGCCGCCGGGTCGGCGGCCAGGTCGGCCTTGGTGAGCACGACGAGCGGCTCCGCCCCTGATTCGTGCACCAGGGAGAGCAGCCGTTCGATCCGGGCGGCGTCCGGTTCCGGGTGCACCGGCTCGACCACCGCGGCGGCGTCGAGGTTGGCCGCCAGCACCTGGCCGCTGGCGTCCTTGCCCGCGGTACGCCGTACCAGGGCGGTACGCCGCGGCAGCACCGCCTCCACCGTGACCGGGCCGTCGGGCCAGGTGGACAGCAGTACCCAGTCACCCGCGCAGGGCAGCGCGGTCAGGTCACGGGCGGCGGCGGACAGCACGCCGCCGCCGAGGCTGGCCCGCACCGGCCCCTGCGGGCACAGCACGGTGCAGACGCCCCGGTCCACCCGGGCGACCCGCCCGTGACGGTGGCCGGCGCGCCGGTCGAGATGGGCCGCCCAGCCGGCGTCCCAGCCGAGGGCGGTCAGATCGAGAGTCATGGTGTCCTCATCGGTGTCGAGGGGAGGTACGGCGGAACACACGCGTTGCGACCGGCATGCGCACCACCTCCCCTCCGACTCCCGGTGCCGCGTTCGCGACGACGTGGACCCCGGCGCGTCCGGCACCGGCGGCGATGTCGTCGGCCCCGACGGTAGGTGGCACGCCGACGCGCCGAAAGCGATTTCCCCCCGGGCACGGCCCGGTCCGGCCCGCTAGGGTCGGACGCGTGAGAACGAGATGACGAGCGACCCCCTGCTGCTGACCGGTGCGCTGGCCGAGGCGAACGACCGGCTGCTGCGTACCGTGTCCGGCCTGACCGCCGCGGACGTCGCGGCGCCCTCGCTGCTGCCGGGCTGGACCCGCGCGCACGTGCTCACCCACCTGGCCCGCAACGCCGACGGGTTCGTCAACCTGCTCACCTCGGCGCGCACCGGCGAGGAGATCCCGATGTACGCCTCGGCGCAGGCCCGCGCCGACGACATCGACGCCGGCGCCGGCCGGGGCCCGGCCGACCTGCTGGACGACGTACGCCGCAGCGGCCAGCGCTTCGACGCGGCGGTCGCGGCGATGCCCGTGGAGGCCTGGGGCGCCACGGTGCAGACCCGGCGCGGCCCGTGGCCGGCGGCGATGCTGGTCTGGGGCCGGCTGCGCGAGGTCGAGGTGCACCACGTCGACCTGGCGGCCGGGTACCGGCCCGCGGACTGGCCGGAGGCGTTCGCCCAGCGGCTGCTGCACGAGGTGGTGACCGGGCTGGCCGCCAACCCGGCCGCACCGGCCATGGTGCTGCGTTTCGACGGCGCGGCGTCCGAACTCGTCGTGGGTGACCCCGAGGGGGCGCCCACGGTCACCGGCCCCGCGCCGGAACTCGCCGCCTGGCTGACCGGCCGGGGCGCGGGCGAGCTGCTCACCGTCGAACCCGACGGCCCTCTGCCGAATCCACCGGAATGGATCTGAACATCGTCATGACCTACACGGGAGACGTCACGCCCGGCGGTCCGCCGGCCGTGCGCGAGCTCGACCGGCTCACCGTCACCAAGCTGTCGGTGGGCCCGATGGACAACAACGCCTATCTGCTGCGCTGCCACGCCACCGGCGAGCAGGTGCTGATCGACGCCGCGAACGAGGCGCCGCGCCTGCTGGAACTGGTCGGCGACGGCGGTCTGGCCGCCGTGGTGACCACGCACCAGCACATGGACCACTGGGTCGCGCTGGAGGAGGTGGTGGCGAAGACCGGGGCGCGCGCGCTGGTGCACGCCGACGACGCCGAGGGTCTGCCCATCGAGGCCGAGCGGCTCGGCGACGGCGACACGGTGCCGGTCGGCGACTGCGCGCTGGAGGTCATCCACCTGCGCGGGCACACGCCGGGCTCGATCGCGCTGCTCTACCGCGACCCGGCCGGCACCCCGCACCTGTTCACCGGTGACTCGCTCTTCCCCGGTGGCGTGGGGAACACGGACCAGGACCCGGAGCGTTTCGGCCGGCTCATCGACGACGTCGAGGCCAGGCTCTTCGACCGGCTGCCGGACGACACCTGGTTCTACCCCGGCCACGGCAAGGACAGCACCATCGGCGCCGAGCGGCCCGCGTTGCCGCAGTGGCGCGCCCGCGGCTGGTGAGCACGCCCGGCCCGGCCTCCCCCGTGACGGCCGGGCCGGGGGCGGTCAGCCGGTGACCGCTCGCAGCCGGCGCCGGGTGGCGAGCAGCACCGGACCGGCCAGCAGCAGCCCGACCGCCATGGTCAGCACCGTCGGGTTGAGCGCGCCGGGCAGCAGACCGGTCAGCGTCCGCGCGGCGAGCCCCAGCGCCACGTAGAGCCCGGCCCACGCGGTCGCCCCGGCCGCCGCGCAGGCCAGGAACCGCCGGTACGACATCCGCAGCCCGCCGGCGGCCAGCGGCAGCAGCGCGTTGAACACCGGCAGGAACGGCGCCACCAGCACGATCCGTCCGCCGCCGCGGTGCAGCAGCGTCTCGGCGGCGGCCCAGCGGGACTCGCCGATCCAGCCGCCCACCCGGCTGTCCCGCAGCCGCCCGCCCCAGCGCCGGCCGGCGAAGAAGCTCAGCGACCAACCGGCCAGGCAGCCCGCGACCACCGCCGCGACGGTGAGCGCGCCGCCGGCCGGACGACCCGCGCCGACCGCGGCCAGGACCGCGGCGTCGCCGGGCACCAGCACCCCGATCAGGGGTACGGCGTCGACGAGCATGACCACGCCGAGCAGCCCCATCAGCAGGGTGGTGGGCAGCTCACCGGCGGCGGCCACGATCTCGTTCATGAGCTGCACGCTATGTCCCGGCGGCACACCGGCACATCGGGCATGATCCCCCAGTGGTCCCCGACACCCGCCCGGGCAGACCCCTAGGGCCAGCGGGGTCGCAGCACCTGCACCCGGCGTACCGGGGAGTCGACCGAGGGTTCGGTGGTCGGCACCGGGTAGCTGGCCACCAGTTCCAGCCCGTCCGGCGGCAGGTGGCCCCGGTCCGGGTCGCCGACCAGCACCTGCACGCCGTGCGCGGCGCACCGGCGCAGGTAGGGCAGGACCCGGGCGGCCAGCCCCGCGTCGTAGAGCGCGTCCCCGGCCACCAGCAGGTCGGCGCCCGCCACCCCGTCGAGCAGGTCGGCGCCGTCGGCGGTCACCCGGACCCGGTTGGCCCGGGCGTTGACGGTGACCGCCGCCACCGCGTACGGGTCGATGTCGTTGGCGACCACCTGGTCGGCCCCGGCGAGCGCGGCGGCGATGGCGACCAGCCCCGATCCGGCGCCCAGGTCGAGCACCCGCCGGCCGGCGGCCAGCTCGGGGTGGTCCAGCAGGTGCCGGGCGAGCGCCTGGCCACCGGCCCATACCGAGGCCCAGTACGGCGGCGGCAGCGACCGCCCGGCGGCCGCCTCCATCCGGGCCCACCACAGGATGGCGTCCTCGGCCAGGTGCAGGCGCACCTCCGGAACGAACGGCGTACCGACCAGGCGCAGGCGGTCCGGGCCCCCGCCGGGCGCCGCGATCTCCTGCTCCAGGTCGGCCAGAGCCGTCTTCCTGCTCATCCGGGCAAGCATGCCGTGCCGGGCCCGACGGCGGGGTCTTTTTCCGGTCGCGCACGTATTCACGGGCGCGCCGCGCGCTTCCGGCAGCGGATTCCGGTCCGGACGGTTACTGTCGGGGTGGTACAGGGCGATCACCGGCCGCGGAGCCGGTGCTCGCTCGCATTGAACAGGGAGAGACGCATGGCAACCGGCACGGTCAAGTGGTTCAACTCGGAAAAGGGCTTCGGCTTCATCGAGCAGGACGGCGGAGGCCCGGACGTGTTCGTCCACTACTCGGCCATCCAGAGCAGTGGCTACCGCGAGCTGAACGAGGGCCAGAAGGTCGAGTTCGAGGTGACCCAGGGGCAGAAGGGCCCGCAGGCGGACAACGTTCGTCCGATGTAACGCGTGCCGGTGGCGGCGGTCGGAGCCCGACCGCCGCCGCAGTGCATCATCAGGACGGCGCGGCCGGCAGGTCGCGCCGCCTCCGTAGTGGCCCGGCCAGCAGGTCGCGCCGCCTCCGTAGTGGCCCGGCCAGCAGGATCAGCGGGGTCAGCGCCAGCCAGGCGGTCATCGTCCGGATCGCGCCGCCCGGCCCCCACGCCGCGCCCAGCGCCCCGGCGAGCAGGGCGGCCAGCGGAATCGTCCCGTAGTTGAGCAGCTGCATGCTCACCGTGACGCGGCCGAGCAGCCGGTGCGGCGTGTACGTCTGCCGGAAGCTGCCCTTGACCACGTTGCCGACGGCGACGCCGAGGCTCACCAGCACCCCGCCGAGCACCAGCCAGCCGGTGCGCGCGCCGGGGCCGGCGAGCGGGATCAGCAGCGCCGGCGGGCCGGTCAGGGCGCCGGCGACCAGCAGCGTGCGGGCGCTGCCGAGCCGGCGGGACAGGCGCGCGGCCAGCCCGGCGCCGATCACACCACCGAGGCTGGCGAGTCCGATCAGGAGGCCGACCAGCCCGGCGGGCAGCTCGGCCGAGCGGACCAGGAACACCACCAGCACCGCCTGGTAGCCGGTGAGCCCGATGTTGCTCGCCGCCCCGAAGACCGTCAGCACCCGCAGGTACGGGTCGCGTACGACGAACCGCAGGCCGGCGGCGACCTCCCGGCGCAGCGACGTCGCCCCGGCGGGACGGTGCGGCCGGGGCTCGACGGCTCGGATGCGGCGCAGGCACAGCGCGGAGAACAGGAAGGTCAGCGCGTCCAGCGCCACCGCGGCGACCGCGCCGACGATCTGGGCGACCAGACCGGCCAGTCCCGGCCCGACGAGGTAGCTCGCGGTCTGGGTGGCGTGCAGCCGGGCGTTGGCCTCGGGCACCTGCTCGGGACGCAGCAGCGTGGGCAGGTAGACCTGGTCGGCGGTCTCGAAGAAGACCCGGGCGAGTCCGGCGCCGAGCGCCACGACCAGCAGGTGGCCGACGGTGAGCAGTCCGGCCAGGGCAGCCACCGGCACGCTCGCGAACAGCGCCGCGGCGGCGAGGTCGGCGGCGATCATCACGGGCCGGCGGCGGACCCGGTCGACCCACGCCCCGACCGGCAGGCCGGCGAGCAGCCACGGCAGCCACGCCGCGGCGGTGAGCACCGCCACCTGGAACGTGGTCGCGTCGAGCACCGCGACGGCGACCAGCGGCAGCGCCACAGCGGTCATGTTGCTGCCCACGGCGCTGACCGTGTGGCCGGTCCAGAGCAGCCGGAAGTCGCGGTGCCGGAACAGCCGGCCGGGCGGCGCGCCGACCGGCCCGGACGTGCGTACGGGGGCGGTCACGGCCGACACCCCGCTGCGGCGCTCACGGCCCACGCCGGGGCGCTCACGGCACTCACCGGGCCGCTCACGGCACTCGCCGGAGTGCCGTCGACGGACACGGCGCTCGCCGGAACGCCGTTAACGGTCACGGCCGGCCCGGGACGCCGTGGGCGAACACGAAGACCGGGTCGCGGCGCTGCCCGTCGTCGGGCACCGGCCGGTCCGCCCACCGGGCCAGCAGGGCGATCACCTCGCGGCTGAGTTCGGCCAGCTCGTCCGGGGTCAGGCGCAGCCACTTGTCGGTGCTGAACGGCCCTTCGCCCCACGCGGCGTGTGCGTCGTCGGGTGCCGCCTGCCAGGCGCGGACCAGCTCGGCGTGCCGTTCCAGGTTGAGTGAGCTGGCCGCGTCGGCCACCACCCGGGCCGCCGGGTCGTCGTCGAAGTCACTGTTGGACCAACGCACCCCCCGGTCGCGCAGCCGCCACCAGCGTTCCCGGCGGTCGCGGGCCAGCTCGGGCGCCTCGACCAGCAGGTCGGCGGCGGCGAGCACCTTGAGGTGGTGGCTCACGTTCGCCGGCGCCTGGCCGGTGTGCTCGGCGAGCATGCCGACGGTGCACGGGCCGTACACCTTGAGGACGTCCATGAGCCGGCGGCGCAGTGGGTGAGCGAGCGCGGCGAGCACCCGCGAGTCGGTGACCTGCCGGACGGTTGGCTGTTCCATGCGGCGAGTCTGGCATCCACAAGAGCTGTTGCGCAACATCTCTTGCTAAATGATCCGGACCGCGGCGCCGCGGCGCGACGGCCGCGGCGCCGGACGGTCAGGCGGTCAGACGCCGGGACAGTTCGTCGGCCACATCCCGGGCGATCTGCGGCGGGATGGCCTCGGCGATCTTCTCCGGCGGCAGCCCGGCCAGCACCCCGGAGACGATCTGTTCCTCGTCGGTGAAGTCCTTGCCGGACAGCTCGTTCACCTGCGCCACCAGGGCCGGCCAGGCGCGCAGCATCGCCAGCATCTGCTGCAACGGCGAGTTCGGCATGGGCGGATTGACCAGCCCGGCGGTGCTGGCCGGCGAGATGAGCCAGTTGCGCAGGTTCTGCAGGTCGGCCAGGACGTCTCCGACGGTCCGGTTCTTCGAGCCGGTGTCCCGGATGAGCTTGTCGGTCTGTTCCATGTCGTCCTCCGGTTTGGCGACGGCGATCATTCCGATCGCGGTGAGGTAGCGGCGGAACAGCGGGGTCTGGTCCCGTCCCGCCTTCGTGGAGTCGCGGAAGAAGCTGAAGTGGGTGTGGAACAGGTGGCTGCTGTCACCGCTGGTCCGCCGTCCCAGCCGGTCCCAGCGGCGCACCGTCCGCCCGTCCGGGGAGTAGATGATCTCCCGGATGTCCCGGGTGTCGGCGGCGTTGGCCGCGCACTGCGCCACCATCCAGGCCGAGAAGGTCCGCAGGTTGTGCGTGCCGCCGCCGGAGCGGACGGAGAACGCGCCGACGTCCAGCGCCGACGCGTACAGCGTGAGCCCGGACCGGTCCCGGGTGGACTCCACCACCGAGTAGTCGTTCGTGACGACCCGGTCGGAGCCGCAGTGGTAGCCGCCGCGATGGTTGACGTCGCCGACGATGCCGACCTCCGCCGGCTCCAGGTCGTCGGCGCGTACGGCGTTCTTGTCGACGTTGAGGTAGGTGAGTAACAGATTCCGGACGGCCAGCAGATTCGCCGGGGCCGACGTCATGGCAGGTCCCCTTCCGATCGATGATCGGCGAGGGCACGACAATCACACCGCGTGAGGGCGTGCGATCCGCGGACGCGCCCCGCCGGATAACTGCACGGCACCGGGCACTTGCTCCGAGCTTAACCACGGTTAGGCGAAAGTGCCCAGCTCAGAGGTGGTTTTTTTGAACTATCAGCCCGCTGTGGACGGTGCCGCCACGAGCGGCAGCACCAACGCCGAGGGATGCTCACGATCGTGGAGGATCTCCCGCCAGCCAGCACGAAGCGTCACAGCGGTGCCGAGCGGCTCGCCGGTGCCGGGGTTGCGGGCGTAGCGGGGGTGGGCGCCGCCGGAGACCTGCACCCGCAGCCGGTGCCCCGGCGCGAAGCGGTACGCCGTCGGCCAGAGTGTCACCGGCACGGTGACCACTCCGGACGGATCGCGCGGGAACCGTCCGGGCTCGACGCGGACCAGGCCGTCGCAGACGTTCCAGGAGCGCCCGCGCCGGTCCACGTCGCACAGACGCACGAACACGTCCAGGTACGACAGTTCGCTGCGCAGGTGGATCTCGGCGCGTACCGGCCCGGCCACCTCGACCGGGTCGCGCAACGGCTCGCTGGTGTAGACGAGCACGTCCGGGCGAGCCTCGACCGGCCGGTTGTCCACCGCGCCGGCCCGCTGGGCCACCAGCAGCGGACCACCGAGCGAGGGTGTCGGGTCGGCCGGGTCGTACCAGATCCGGTCCGGCGTGCCGTGCTCCTGCCGTTCCGGGGCCAGCCCGCCGGCGGAGCGCAGGTGCCACCGGGCGGGCGTGGCCGGTGGCGGCCAGTCCGGCAGGTCACGCCAGCCGCCGCCGGCGCCGCCGACGTGCACCCGCACCGGCGAGCGGTCCGGCCCGGGGCGCCCGGCCAAATGGGTGTCGAGCCAGTCCAGGCCCTCCCGCAGCGAGGCCAGGAGCAGTCCCGGGCTGCCGTGCGTCCACGGCCCGACGACCAGGCGGGTTCGCGCCCCGGCGGCCCGCAGGCGGGCGTAGTCGTCGAGCTGGGCCGGCAGGAAGATGTCCTGCCAGCCGCTGACCATGGCGACCGGCGCGCGGACGTCGGTGATCCGGTCGCCGAAGACCCGGGTACGCCAGTAGCCGGCGTCGGGGGTGTGGTGGCGCAGCCACTCCTGGAAGAACGGGACCGTCACGCCGGTGGCGACCCGGTCGGCCTCGGCCAGCGGCAGGTGCGCCAGGGCGCGGGCGAGCCGGGGCTGGCCGCGCTTGAGCTCCCACTGCCGGGCCAGCCAGGGCACCGTCTGCGCCTGGAGCAGCTCGGCCCAGGTGAGCACCGTGTCCAGCGCGAACGACTCTCCCGCGTACGTGGAGTCGCGGGTGGCCGACGCGGTCACCACGGCGACCATCGCGCGCAGCTCGTCGCCCGCCTCGGCGGCGAGCGCCCACTGCACGAAGCCCTGGTAGCTGGCGCCGAACATGCCGAACGCGCCGGTCCACCACCGCTGGCGGCGCAGCCAGTCCAGCGTGTCCAGGCCGTCGTCGCGCTCGTGCACGAGCGGGGCGAACTCGCCGCCGGAGCCGAACGTGCCGCGGCACGACTGGATCACCACGTGGAAGCCCCGCTCGGCGATCAGGCGGCCGAGCAGCCGGATCGGCCCGCCCCGCCCGTACGGGGTGCGGATCAGCACGCACGGCGCGGCGGGCAGGCCGGGCGCGTAGTGGTCGGTGCGCAGCGTCACGCCGTCGCGTACCCGGACCGGGATGTCCCGGGCGACCGCGACGCGCCCGGTGCGGGCGGCGGGCAGTCGCAGCGCCGCGGTGGCGGCCCGGGTGACCAGCCGCATGATCAGTCGGCCGGGCCGGAGGCGGCGCCGCGACGGGGGGCGGCGCGGATCTCGTCCCGGTGGGTCCGCATGGAGTGGACCATCTCGGCCATGAACCGGTGCACCACCGCCAGCTCGTCGTCGCTGAAGCGCTCCATCACCTCGTCGGTACGGCGACCCAACGGCCCGAAGAAGCTCTGCGCGAGCGTGGCGCCGCGGTCGGCGTAGTGCAGGAGGATCTTGCGTCGGTCGGCGGTGTCCCGGTCGCGCCGGATGTGGCCGCCGCGCTCCAGCCGGTCGACCAGCGCGGTCACCGAGCCGGAGGAGAGGTTGAGCGCCTCGCCGAGCCGGCCAGGGGTGATCGGGTCGCCCACCAGCTCGGCCTCCATGACCGCGATCAGGGCGTACAGGTCGGTGGCGTTGAGCCCGTGCAGCCCGGCGAACGCGTGCCCGATGTGCTGCGCGTCGACCGAGTAACGACGCAGGTCGTTGGTGATGTCGGCCACCATGCGACCGCGTGGGTCGTCGCGTCGCCGGTACATCCTGTGCGCCGCCACCGCTTGCCGCCACCCCCTGTCGAACAGTTCCGGTTGCAGCATAGAACCACCCCGGATAATCTCGCTCATCAAGATACTTGTTGAGAGAGAATCCCCCGCGACCAATATGTGAGGGCATCAGATGTCTCTGTTCACCCGCGTCGTCCGGGGCCGGCTGGCCGCCTGGCTCACGCTGGCCGCCGCGCTCGTCGTCGGCGTGGTCGCCTTCGGGCTACCGAAGCCGGACAATCCGGCGCCCGTCTCCGACACCGGCCTGTCCGTGGAGTGGCAGTCGACACAGGTCGAGCGGCTTCAGGAGCAGTTGCCCTCCAAGGACGCCCAGACCGCCCTGGTGGTGGTCAGCCGCGCCGACGGGAGCCCGCTCAGCGGCGCTGACCGCAGCACGCTCGACGACATCTCCGGCGACCTCGGCTCGCTCGCCGCCGGTGGGCGGGTCTCCCCCGCCCAGGTCTCCCCGGACGGCACTGTGGCGCTGGTCGCGGTGCCGCTGTCCACCGAGGGCGGGCCGTCGGCGGTGGTCGACGAGGTGGAGAAGCTCCGCGAGGCGGTCGGTGACCTGCCCGGCGAGCTGACCGTCGAGGTCACCGGCGGCCCCGCGTTCACCGCCGACCTGGGCAAGGTGTTCCAGGGCGCGGACACCACGCTGCTGCTGGTCACCGCCGCCGTGGTGGCGGTGCTGCTGCTCGTCACCTACCGCAGCCCGTTCCTGTGGCTGGTGCCGCTGCTGGTGGTGGGCGCGACCGAGCAGATCACGCTGCGCGTGGTGGAGTCCCTCGTACCGGCCTTCGGCATCTACCTGCCCAGCGGGCAGGTGACGGGCATCGCCAGCGTGCTCGTGTTCGGCGCCGCCACCAACTACGCGCTGCTGCTCATCGCCCGCTACCGGGAGGAACTACGCCGTGAGGAGGACCGGTTCGCCGCCATGCGCTCGGCGCTGCGCCGCACCGCCGAGCCGATCCTGGCCAGCGGCAGCACCGTCGTCCTCGGCGTGCTCACGCTGCTGCTCTCCGAGCAGGAGACCAACCGGGCGCTCGCCCTGGCGTGCGCCACCGGTGTGATCCTCGCCATGCTCTCGGCACTGTTCGTGCTCCCCGCCGCCCTGCTGCTGTTCGGCCGGGGCCTGTTCTGGCCGTTCGTCCCCCGCGTCGGCAGCGCCGCCCGCGAGGGCCGGATCTGGGGCCGCCTCGGCGAGCTGGTGGTCCGCCGGCCGCTGCCGGTCGCCGCGCTCGCCGTCCTGCTGCTCGCCGGCCTCGCCCTCGGCGGCCTGGGCATCCGTACCGGGCTGTCCGAGACCGAGCAGTTCAGCGAGAAGCCGGAGGCGGTCGCCGGAGCGGAGACGCTCGCCCGGGCGTTCCCGGCCGGCAGCACCCAGCCCGTCGCGGTGCTCACCACCCCGCAGGCCGCCCAGGCCGTCCTCGCCGCGGCCGGCGGCGTCGACGGGGTCGCCTCGGCCCGGCCCGGCGCCGCCGGTGACCGGGTCGCCCAGATCGACGTGGTGCTCACCGCCGAGCCGGGCAGCGCCGCGTCCGACCGGGCCGTGGTGGCGCTGCGCGACGCCGTGTCCGCCGTACCGGACTCGGCACCGCCCGCCGTGGAGGGCGCGGACGCCCCCGACGGCGCCCTGGTCGGTGGTTCGGTCGCCGCCACGTACGACTCGAACGAGGCCAACACCAAGGATCTCCGGCTGATCCTGCCGCTCATCCTGCTGCTGGTCGGCGCGGTGCTGGTGCTGCTGCTGCGCGGGCTCCTGGCGCCGCTGCTGCTGGTGCTCACGGTCATCGGCTCGTTCTTCGCCAGCCTCGGCGCGGCCTGGTTGCTCTTCGACCACGTGCTGGACTTCCCGGCGCTGGACAGCGGGGTGCTGCTGCTCGCGTTCGTGTTCCTGGTGGCGCTCGGCGTCGACTACAACATCTTCCTGGTCACCCGGGCCCGGGAGGACGCCCGGCGCACCGGCACCCGCGACGGCATGCTGTCGGCGCTGCGGGTCACCGGCGGTGTGATCACCAGCGCCGGCATCCTGCTGGCGGCGGTGTTCGCGGTGCTCGGCGTGCTGCCGCTGATCACGCTCACCCAGATCGGCATCATCGTCTGCATCGGCGTGCTGCTGGACACGCTGCTGGTCCGGACCGTCCTGGTGCCGGCGCTGGCGTTCCTGCTCGGCGACCGGTTCTGGTGGCCCGGACGGATCAAGCGGGACGCCGACGCGCCCGCCGCGACGCCGGCCGAGCCGGTTCCCGCACGGGACTGAACCGACGGGCGGGGGCCGGCGTACGCGCCGGCCCCCGCCCGATTTCCCGGTCGCTCAGAAACTCAGGCACTCGCACTCGGTCATCAGCGCCCGCACGTTGCGCACGTACTGCGGGTTGGGGATGGTCAGCGGCCGGTCCTCCCGCGCCACCGCGCCGTGCCCGTAGTTGTAGGCGGCGATCACGGCGTTGAGCAGGCAGGAGTTCAGCTCGCTGGTGCACAGCGAGGCGTCGAGCCGGTAGTCGGACTCGAAGTACATGTCGCCGATGTACTTGGTCAGCCAGGCCAGGTAGGTGCCGCCCAGGTAGGCGTTGTCCCGGTAGGCGTCGATGTCGTACGACTGGCCGAACCGCTGGTTCATCCACTCCGCCGTGGCCGGCATGACCTGCATCAGCCCGACCCCGCCGTCACAGGCGACGATGTTGGACTGCCACCCGCTCTCCTGCCAGGCGGTGGCCTTCAGCAGCGCCGACGGGATGCGGATGTCCGGCGCCGAGGTCGGCCAGTAGGTGCGCGCCGCGGCGTCGGCGAGCGCCGCCTTGACCTGGCTCTGGCTGGCCTTGGTGCCCCGGTAGCTCGGCTTGCAGCCGTCGTCCACCGGCTTCGGCGGTGCCGGTGGCACCTGGGTCTCGGTCGGCGGCTTCGGCCGGGCCAGCGGCGCCGTGGTCGTGCGGGTCGGCTTCGCCCGCGGCTTCGGTTTCGCCGACGCGCTCGGGCTGGGCCGCCCGCCCATCGCCGCGACCGCCGGTGGCTCCTCGCTCGGCGCGTCGGCCGGCGCCTCCTGCGGTTGCTCCGTCGCCGCCGCCGTGGGCAGTTCCGCGGCGACCTCCCGGACCGGCTGTTCCTGCTCCCCGCACGCCGTCAGCGTGGCCGCCGTCAGCAACGCCACCACTGTCACGGCCCACCGGCCGAGTCCTCGCCGCATCGGACCTCCCCGTAGTCCCCCGTCGGCGCACCCTAGCAAGGATCGACGGGTCCGGGGGGTACCCGCGACGCGGACCGGCGCCGCCGGGGCCGGGGCGGCGAGTCCTCCGGGACCGCGTCGGCCGGCCGATCGCCACGGTCCGCGTCGGCCGGCCGATCGTCCGGGTCCGCAGGCCGGTCCCGGGTCGCCCACGCCACCACGAACACGGTCGTCCACGCGAGGCCGAGCAGGACCGCCGTGACGGTGCCGCTCGCCGTACTGAAGCCCAGGTAGAGCCGCGCGCCGGTGACCGTGACCACCCCCGCCGACGCGGCCGTCCACACCGCCGCGCCCACCGGCCAGCGGGCACCCCGCGACAGCAGCCAGGCGAGCGTGCCGAAGCTCGCGGTCACCACCGCGTTCTGCGTCGGGAACAGGTCACCGGGGCGGTCCGGGCCGCCCGGGCCGGTCAGGTCCGCGACGACGACGAGCAACACCAGCGGTACGGCGGCGCCGACTGTGCCCAGCACCCCGAGCGGGTCGGCCCGCCACGCCCGCCCCCGCCGCGCCACCACCGCGGCCACCACCGCCACCGCGGCGATCAGCACCCAGCCGCGCAGCACCGACACCGCGAGCAGCGCCGTGTCGACCACCCCTGGGGTACGCCGGGCGGCGAACCAGTCGGCGACCAGCCCGTCGAGGACACCCAGCCCGCTGTGCGCGACGACCGCCTCCAGCAGGACCGCCACGGCCAGCCCGGCGACGAACAGCAGCGCCAGTCCCAGCGCCAGGTTGATCAGCAGCGTCCAGGCCGGGCCGACCCGCATGGCGACCAGGAAGAACAGCACCCCGTACCGGGCCCGCAGCCAGCGCAGCGGCGGCAACGCGGCGGCCCGCGCCGCCAGCGCGCGTACCGGGTCGGGGTTGCGCCCCAGCCAGCGGCCGGCGAGCACCACGGCGAGCAGGCACAGCAGCAGGGCCAGCACCGCGCCGGTGGCCCGGCCGAGCAGCTTCGACACCCGCTCGTACGACTCACCGGCCAGGTAGCCGGCCAGCACCGAGGCGCCGACCCAGCTCGCCACCCCGGCCAGGTTCCACGGCGCGAACCGCCGGTACGGCATCCCCGCCGATCCGGCCAGCCGGGGCGCCAGCGTGCGGGCGAACGCGATCCAGCGGGCGGCGAACACGCCCCGGCCGCCGAGGCGCTCCAGCAGCGAGTCGGCCCGCCGCCACCGGTGCGCGCCGATCCGGGCACCCACCCCCGAGGCGCGCAGCCGGGGGCCGTACCGGCGGCCCGCCCGCCACGCGAGTGTGTCTCCGATCACGGCGGCGGCGGTCATCGCCACCAGCACGGGCGCGAGGCGCAGCGTCCCCGCGTACGCTAGGAAGCCGACCAGAAGCAGGGTCGCCTCGCCGGGCATCAGCAGCCCGACGATCACCGCGGTCTCCGCCGCGACGATCGCCGCGGCGGCCACGTAGATCAGCAGGGGCGGCAGCTCCTGCAGCCAGCTCAGCAGGTCAGGCATCGGACACCCCGCACGGGTGTCAGCATGCCAGTCGCTGGAACGGTCGGCACAGCACTTTCGACGCAGATCCGGGCGATCTCGGGGTGACCCCGAGGCGTGCCCCGGCAACCGCAGACAGGAGTATGGAGGGTATGCAGCTACGCACCGACCTCCGCAACGTCGCCATCATCGCCCACGTCGACCACGGCAAGACGACCCTGGTCGACGCCATGTTGCGGCAGGCCGGCGCCTACGGCGCCCGTGGTGAGAACACCGAGCGGGTCATGGACTCGATGGACCTCGAGCGCGAGAAGGGCATCACCATCCTCGCCAAGAACACCGGCGTGCGGTACATGCCGGCGGACGGCTCGGAACCGGTCACCATCAACATCATCGACACCCCCGGTCACGCCGACTTCGGCGGCGAGGTCGAGCGCGGCCTGACCATGGTCGACGGTGTGGTGCTGCTGGTCGACGCCAGCGAGGGCCCCCTGCCGCAGACCCGGTTCGTGCTCCGCAAGGCGCTGCGCGCGCGGCTGCCGATCATCCTGGTGATCAACAAGGTGGACCGTCCGGACGCCCGGATCAAGGAGGTCGTGGACGACACCTACGAGCTCTTCCTCGACCTGGACGCCGACGAGGAGCAGATCGACTTCCCGATCGTCTACGCCTGCGCCCGCGACGGCATCGCCTCGCTGACCCAGCCCGCCGACGGCGCCGTCCCGGACGACAGCAGCAACCTGGAGCCGCTGTTCCGCACGCTGCTGGACACCATCCCCGCGCCCGCGTACGACGAGGGCGCGCCGCTCCAGGCCCACGTCACCAACCTCGACGCCTCGCCGTTCCTGGGCCGGCTCGCGCTGTGCCGGGTCCGCCAGGGCACCATCAGCAAGGGCCAGACCGTGGCCTGGTGCCGCACCGACGGCAGCACCCAGCGGGTACGCATCTCCGAGCTGCTGATGACCGAGGGCCTGGAGCGCAAGCCGGCCGAGTCCGCGGGGCCGGGCGACATCATCGCCGTCGCCGGCATCCCGGAGATCATGATCGGTGAGACGCTGGCCGACGCCGAGAACCCGGTGCCGCTGCCGCTGATCACCGTGGACGAGCCGGCCATCTCGATGACCATCGGCACCAACACCTCGCCGCTGGTCGGCCGGGTCAAGGGCGCCAAGGTCACCGCCCGGATGGTCAAGGACCGGCTCGACAAGGAGCTGATCGGCAACGTCTCGCTGCGGGTGCTGCCCACCGAGCGGCCGGACGCCTGGGAGGTGCAGGGCCGTGGTGAGCTGGCCCTGGCGATCCTGGTCGAGCAGATGCGCCGCGAGTCCTTCGAGCTGACCGTCGGCAAGCCGCAGGTGGTCACCAAGGAGATCGACGGCAAGACCTGCGAGCCGGTCGAGCGGCTGACCATCGACTCCCCGGAGGAGTACCTGGGTGCGATCACCCAGCTCCTGGCCACCCGCAAGGGCCGGATGGAGCAGCTGGTCAACCACGGCACCGGCTGGATCCGGATGGAGTGGCTGGTCCCGGCGCGCGGCCTGATCGGCTTCCGGACCGAGTTCCTCACCGAGACCCGCGGCACCGGCATCCTGCACCACGTCTTCGAGTCGTACGAGCCGTGGTTCGGCGAGTTGCGCACCCGCAACAACGGGTCGCTGGTCGCCGACCGGTCCGGTGCGGTCACCGCGTTCGCCATGACCAACCTCCAGGAGCGCGGGCAGCTCTTCGTCGAGCCGGGCACCGAGGTGTACGAGGGCATGATCGTCGGCGAGAACTCCCGCTCCGACGACATGGACGTCAACATCACCAAGGAGAAGAAGCTCACCAACATGCGCTCGTCGACCGCCGACGAGACCGAGAAGCTGATCCCGCCGCGCAAGCTGTCCCTGGAGCAGGCGCTGGAGTTCTGCCGCGAGGACGAGTGCGTCGAGGTCACCCCGGCCGCGGTGCGCATCCGCAAGGTGGTGCTGGACCAGACCCAGCGCGGCCGGATGGCCGCCCGCCGCAAGCACGCCGGCTGACCCACCCGCTCACCAGCCCCACCCGGAGCCCGGCCCGCCCCCAGGCGGACCGGGCTCCCCCTCCCCCCTCCCCCCTT
>NZ_JBAKHP010000051.1:0-21713 GCF_036902745.1 Micromonospora sp. CPCC 205554
AAGTCATACCGGGCCGGGCGACCGAGGAGTCCCCGGCTGGGGACGATCAAAAAGGTAACGGGGGGGGGGATAGTCGGTGCTCCTGCCCAGCTCCCACACGAATGAGCAGCGCGGCGACGATAGGACCGCCAGAGGGGCCGCGACAAGAGTGCTGTTCGCGTTCGGCGGCGGGTCGGTTGCTAGATCCGTGAGGTCTGTCGGTCCTTCGAACTCCCGGAGCAGTGAGTTCCGAACCTGTCGGACCTGCGTCCTCGGCGTAGCCATATGACGCGGTGGGCATGCGTCTACGGGCTACCGCTCTCCTGCATCCCTCACTGTCGACCCTCACTGCCACCGCAACATGTTCCACGGGCTGGCCGAAGCGCACCCAGATCGAGCCCTCCCAGGTGAACATGATCTGCGCCGCGGCTTTGATCTTGATTGGCTTGCCCTTCCACCATAACGGTTCGATGATGGACCCAGCACGGTCCGGAGTGTCCGTATGGATATCCCCAGGTCCAAGGCTTGCTGTGCGGATGACTCACCTGTCGAAGCCCGCCTTGTACTATGTCGCCAGCAGACGTCACGCGCGCCCTGCGCCTGCGGTGGCGCACAGCGGTCGGCGGTGGAGGGCTGTGTGGGACCAGAAGGCATTGACAGGACGATTTCCGAAGATCCATCGCCCGGCTGCCTGTTCTGTCGGCAGGACGACGCGCGACTGAATCGGATCTCGCACCGGAACGAGACCTGCTTTGCCCGACTGGACAATTTTCCAGCCGCGGAAGGGCACACTGAGGTCGTCCCGAAACGCCACGTCGAGTCGTTCTTCGATCTGACTAGCGAAGAGCTGCAGGACGCCTTCGCGCTGATCTTGGCGGTGCGCGCTGACCTGTCCCAACGGTTGCGGCCAGAGGGATGGACCATAGGTGTCAATGAGGGCCGTGCGGCGGGTCGCAGCGTCGACCACCTGCACATCCATGTCATACCCCGCCGATTCGGCGATGTGGAGGACCCTGCCGGTGGCATCCGGCAGATCCTGCCCAACTGTGACCCGGACGCCTGGCAGGCAGCTACAGACCGGGTGATGAACGAGTGCCACCGAGTGCTGAGCTGAGCCCTCTACTCGCTCATACGTGCAGGATGCCGTCGTCCCCCAGGAGCATGCATAGCGAGTTGATCTCGTGCCAAAGTTCATCGTTCTTGAGGGTGGCGAAACCGGACGTGGCGTCCACGCTGACGCAGCCGATGAATTCGCCCCGTCCGTTACGGATCGGGCTGGCGAAGACCGCGCCGCGGTGGCGCACCCGCTGGAAATCCGGCCAGGAGAGGTTCATGACGGCGTCAGCGCCCTCGGAGTCGACGTAGGCATTGTATTCGGTCGCTGTGGTGAGCTTCGCCGCGAGTAGTTCGACGTCAACCGACACCTCCTCGTTGCGCTTCCAGCACAGCCCGACGACGCCGACACCGCGACCGGGCTCGAAGACGCGGGTGGCGGGCGTGCTCCCTAGTCGGTAGGTGGCGATGCGGACCAGCCGGCGACGAGGGCGCCGCACCTCCCAGGTGATCCGCCATACGTGTAGCCCAAGGTCGGAAGGGGGTGGCTTGGGGTTTACGCGTGAGGCGATCGTGAGCAGCCGACCGAAGTGGTTGAGGATCTGATGGCGAACCGCGGTGCGACGAGCCATCTGGGAGCGCTCGGACCAGACCTGGGCGGGTGTGAGAGCGCCGAACGTCGCGATGACGGCCACCAGGATGGCGATGACGTAGCGGCGGCCACCGGGGATGCTGTTCCAGAACGGTGCCGATGGTACGGAGTACTGCTGCGCGACCATGACGCACGTCGCGGACAACAGGATCGCGCGGTCGACGATCTTTGCTGTGAAGGGCCGCATGCGACAAACGGTAGAACGCATTGACAAGCGGAAAGTTGGATCTCAATTAGTCACTGACGTAAATCGATGCTATGGTGGATGCTTCCGCTTCATCGGCCGGCACGGAGGTCGGCGTGACTGTCACGTCAGTGTGCAACGGTGCCGAACTGTGCGACGAGCTGCGTTCCTCTGAAGTCAGCACCTTTGCGACGACTTACCAGGGCGACCCACCCAGTCGTCAGATCGCATCGGTCCCGGGGTTCCGGCTCATCGCCGACATGTCTCCGCTGACGGTCGGCCATCTGCTGTTGCTGCCCGAGGACCACTATCTCAGCTTCGGGCATCTCGACGACGTGCAGTCCGACCATGCGCACGCCATCGTGAGGGTCCTGCGGCCAATCTACGTTGCGACCTTCGGCCAGATGGCCGTCCTGGAACACGGCTCGTCCTCGGAGCTGCCCTCGGCGTGCATCACCCACGCCCACTGGCATTTCCTTCCGGTCGACGGGGCTCGTGCCGCGCACCTGATGGCATGCGACGGGCTCGCAGGAATCGAGTTGTCGGACTTCACCGGGTTACGGCGGTTCGCGACGGCTGATCGGCCCTACTACTACTGCGGCGACGGCAGCATGCATATCGCGTTCGACGCAGAGCGCCGCATCCGTAGCCAGTATCTCCGCTCCGTGGTGGGAGCCATGCTCGGCATGGCTGACCCAGAATGGGACTGGTCGGTCGTGATCCGCAAGAACCTGCTTCGAGCGACGATGATCGCCACACAGGGCTGGCAGGCGCGGATCGTGAGCAGTTTGTCGGCTCCGCCCCTGCAGGGGTAGCCGAGCGTTGGCCGCGATGGCATACATTGATGCCACCCCAGCATCCGGCAGAGGGATTAGCTCGAATGCATCACGGCTTGGCGATCTCTGTAGACGGCCCGAGCTCCAGCGGCAAGACGAGCCTCGCCTACGCACTCGCATCCCGACTGCACGGCACCCACGTGCTCGACACCGGGCTGACCTATCGTGCCGTCGCCTATGCCGCGCTGCGGGACCCAGTCTTGACCGGCGGCGGCTCGTTGTTCGAGGTTCTGCATCACGAGGTGGCTGCACGGGGGGCGCGACCCGCCCTCCCCGCCGTCGTTTACCACGGGGAAGACATCACTGACGCCCTTTGGTCATCGGAAGTGGAACAACAGTTGCGCGTCATATCCGCCGACCCTGCGTGGCGACGGGACATCGCCACGCACCATCGAATGATCATAGATAGACATGAGCGCATGATCGCCGTCGGGCGTGACTGCGCCACGACCATCATGGCGAACGCCCACTGCCACGTGTTTCTCACCGCCAACGAGGCGATCCGCCGGCACCGCCGTCGGACTCAATACCAGGCGCTGCCCGGGCGCGCAGTGACCATCGGTCCGGCGACCAGGCTCGACGAAGTCACCCGCGAATACGTCAGCCGCCATCCGCGCGGCCTCCTTCTGGACACCACCTTCCTGCCGACATCCGCCACGGTGAGGGCCGTCCTTCACCATTTGGGAGACCAACGATGACCTCCGAAGCCACCTATTCCGACGAACCGACCCGCGTGGCGAAGCTGGTCGGGGCGTTCCTCGCCGGTCAGTCTGGCGCCGTTCTCGGTGACGATCACGGCCCGCACGTCACGCTGACAACGGGCGCCGACTCGAAGGACGACTGTGCGGTCTACGAGGTCGACGGCCCGGTCACCCTTGTCGTCGGATCTGACTACGTCCGCGGCCCCAAGTTCGCCCTCTATGAGCAGGGCCTACTGACGAACTTCGACATCGGCTACTATGTCGTGGCAGCCAACGTCAGTGACATTGCTGCGATGGGTGCCGCTCCGATCGGCGTCCTGACCGTCGTTCGCTACCCCAACGATCTCGATGACGATTCGTTCCTCGACATCATGGCGGGAATCAACCAGGCGTGCGCCGACTTCGGCACGTTGAACGTCGGCGGCGACATCGGCAACGCTGAGCGTATCGTGCTGTCCGCCTCGGCCATCGGCGTCTGCCGCACCGGCACCGCGTTGACGCGTCGTGGCGCCCGGCCCGGTGACTACCTGTGCGTCACCGGGCCGTGCGGAGTCTTGGGCGCTGCGGTCGCGTACTTCCCTAAGCGGAGTGCCCACGGTTGGCACTTGCCCGAGGCCCTGGAACAGGATCTGCTGGACGGCTGGCGTCGGCCGCTCGCTCGAGTGGCCGAAGGGCGGGTGCTGTCCACTGGCGGGTTCGCGACCGCCTGCCAGGACACCTCAGACGGTCTCAAGGCCACCATCGAGCAGCTCTCCGCCGCCAGCGGTGTCGGCTTCGACGTAGTCGAGGATGACATCGCAGTCCACCCGGCCGTCAGTGCAGTCGCTAAACTCATCGGCTCTGACGACATTACCCTCGCGATGAGCGCTTCCGCGGACTTTCACCTGGCCTTCACCGTTTCCGCTGATCGCCTGGACGCCTGCCGGGATGCATTCGCCGTCAAGGGCCTGACCTTCGATGTCATTGGCCGTGCCACCGCACCCGATTCGGGGGTGACCTTCATTGGTCGCGACGGTGCCCGCCACGCGCTGCCCGGAGTCGCCTGGAAGCATCAGACGACCGACGTCAGTGGCCTCGTTGCCGGCGTAACCGCTCCCACCACTGCGTCGTGACCGTCGCCGTCGCGACCTGGCCCGGCACTGCCCGGATCCGGCAGTCCTATGCTTCACTGGCCGAGCAATACGCCGCAATGACAGCTAGCTACAGCCGGTTTCCGGGGCTTCAGCAGGAACTGGAGGCGTTCCTCGCCACGCTGCCGGATGGGCCTGTCCTGGACTTGGGTTGTGGAGCCGGCCGGGACTCCCACCTGACGGCCGCGACCGGCAGAACGGCTGTCCTCGTGGACGTCACGATCGAACTGCTGACCGCTACGGCAGCGCGTCTCGCCACGCCCCACGCGGTGTGCGGTGACGCGATTGCCCTGCCGTTTCGAGACGTCTGCTTCGCTGGCATCATCGCCAGCGGTGTCCTGCTGCACCTACCGAAGCCCTACACCGCCGCGGCGCTTGCCGGCATTTACCGGACCCTGATGCCGGGGGGCCGGGCGCTGATCAGTATGAAACACGGAGGCCTCGACGGATGGCGCACCACGGAGGAGTTCCCCGCGCCCCGCTGGTTCACCTACTACGAGCCGGACGAGTTTGCCGTTGCCTGTCGTGCGGCTGGGCTGCGCGTCGTGCATCTGGATAAGAGCACGCGTAAGGACTGGTTCACCGCCACAACCGAGCGATCGCCGTCCGGGGGGTGTGGTTGAACGCCGCCGCATCTCAGCGAGACAGGCCGACGAAAGCGGCGAGCCGGGCGACGTTGGCTGCTGTCGAGGTAGCGTCGGGTGATTTCGGCGGGACGGTACGTGAGGCGGGCCTGCAGCGGACCGGGCGGCTGCTATTCGATCGGCGGTGCTGAGGCCTGCCCGGCCGCGGTGACCGCCGGTGGTGAGGTGGGCGCAGGTGGCGCCTACGGGGTGTTCGGTGGAGAGTCGGCGGTGGGGCCGTACTTGTGTGTGCGGGTCATTGACCGTATCTCGGTCAGCCAGGGTGGCGCCGCAGCGTACGGGTGACAGCGATGGACGTGGTGGGCACGCAGGTTGGCCGCCGCCGTTGGTGACGGCCCGGTCCGTGGCGAGCCAGGCGATGTTGGCCTCGCCGGGCGGACGAGCACCGAGACGGTGATCCGCTTGGCGTGCACGAGCATGTCGGGGGTCGGGGCTGTTGTGTGGTAGAGGGCGAGGGCGGCGCGGATCGCTCGACGCCGTCCGACCCCGGCCACGGTCGCCGGCATGGGCCGATGGGGAGGTCGAGCAGGCCGGTGAGGCCGAGCCGGAGCACCTTGGCGATCTCCTGGATTAGGGCATCGCGGCCGACGGCGTGAGCTCCGCGTTCGGCCTTGTCCACGCAGCTCTTGGACTTGCCGAGCCCTTCGGCGAGCATCTCTTGAGCCATCCTGCGGCGCACCGCCCAGCGAGCGAGCCGTCGGCCTAGGCACCTCGTCGGTGTCCTATAGACGCTGCCCAGTTACCGCTACTGCTTCACCGATTGGCGCATGGCCTCGTTGGACCCCTTCGCCGCGCAGACACAACGGTACCGCATCCGAAATGCGAGTAGCCCAAGTAGAAACACGGCCAGCCCACTGAACACAGTTCGCACGATCACGGAAGGCGCGAGGATTCAGGCTTTATAAGCTCTGGTCGCAATGCGACGGATGGCAGCGCGCGGAGCGCTGTCGGACCCGGACGCCACGATGCCGTCATGGCCTACGACGAGGACCTGGCGAACCGGGTGCGCGAACGCCTCGGGCGCGAGCCCGGCATCACCGAGCGGCGCATGTTCGGCGGCCTGGCGATGATGCTGCGCGGCAACATGGCGGTGGTCGTGCGCGGCGCGGGCGGCCTGATGGTCCGGGTCGACCCGGCCGAGGCCGGACGCGTGCTGGCCGAGCCCGGCGCCGAGGCGACGGTCATGCGGGGCCGGGAGATGCGGGGCTGGGTCACCGTGTCGCCCGATGCCTGCGAGCGCGACCCGGACCTGGCCCGCTGGGTCGACCGGGGCGTCCGATTCGCGCGCACCCTGCCGGCGAAGTAGCGCGACCGGGGGGAAATCCGGCTGCGCGCCCGGGCCCGTCCGGCCTAGGCTCCGCCTGCCGCCGACGACGGCGGCGGATCGGAGACGGGCGGATGGCGGTTCACCTCCACGCGGTCAGCCTCGACGCGGGCGACCCACGACGACTCGCGCGGTTCTGGTCCGGGGTGCTGGTCCGGGAGATCATCGACGACCCGCGCGAGGGCGTGGCGCTGGGCCCGGACGCCCACAGCGACTTCCGCATCCGCTTCCTGCCCAGCGATGCGCCGAAGACCGTGCAGAACCGGATCCACTTCGACGTGACCAGCGCGTCGCCGCAGGCCCAGCAGGAGACGGTCGACCGCGCGCTGGCGCTGGGCGGGCGGCACATCGACATCGGCCAGGGGCCGGACGACGACCAGGTGGTGCTCGCCGACCCGGAGGGCAACGAGTTCTGCGTCATCGGGGCGGGCAACACCTTCCTCGCCGGCTGCGGCCCGGTCGGCGCGGTGAACTGCGACGGTACGCGGGCCGCCGGCCTCTTCTGGAGCGAGGCGCTGGGCTGGCCGCTGGTCTGGGACCAGGACGAGGAGACCGCGATCCAGTCGCCGCGCGGTGGCGCGAAGGTCACCTGGAGCGGTCCGCCGCTGATGGACCGCGGCGACGGGGACCGCGTACACCTGGATCTGGTCGCGGACGGTGACCGGGACGCGGAGATCGACCGGCTGCTGGCGCTCGGCGCGACCCGGGCCGGTACGGGCCGGCACACCGCCGGCGACGTGGTGCTGGCCGACCCGGACGGCACCGAGTTCTGCCTGCTGACGGCCCGGTGACGCGGGTGCGGCCCCAGGGACCGCACCCGCGCCGTCCGGTCAGCGCAGCCGCAGGCTCGGCTCCAGCGTGACCTCGAACAGGCGGTCCCACGGCAGCTCGACCCGTACCGCCGTGACCCGGTCCAGCGTCGCGGTGAACGTCCTGCGTCCGCGTGTGCCGAGCACCAGCTCGTGCCCGGCGAAGTGGTCGGCGAAGTACCGCTCGGTCAGCGGCACCAGCCGGTCGCGTACCCAGCCGTCGAAGTAGCGCTTCTGCTCGGCGGTGAGCGCCAGCGGATCCCAGCCCTGCGCCCGGGCGTGCGCGTACGCCTCGACCTGCACCACGTTCTTCCACGGGTCGTCCTTGACGAACCGGTAGAGCAGGTACTCGGCGTGCGCCTGGGCCGGCCCGCGCAGCTCCGGCACGCCGAAGCCGCTGCCGGACGAACGCAGGTACGCCCACCGCGCGGTGCCGTGCGCGAGCGCCAGCCCGAGCGCGTTGCCGCCGGTGTTCCACCCCGAGTACGACAGCAGCGCGGGCAGCTCCAGACGGGCCTCCATCCGGGACACCAGGTCGTGGTCGCCCTTGTTGACGATCAGCGGGTCCACCACGATCACCGGGGTGCCGGCGGCCAGCAGCCCGCCGATGCGGCCGACGAACGCGTCCAGGTCCGCGGCCCGCTGCCCGGGCGTGGCCGACGGGGTGTTCACGGCGAGGACGACGTCCGCGTCGCCGGTCACCACCCGGCCGCCCACCGAGGTGACGTGCCGGCGGATGTTCTCCGCGAACGGGATGCCCTCCAACGCGGCGGTCCAGCCCTCGCCGGACACCCCGGCGTACTCCACCCGGTAGGTGGGCGCGACGCCGGCGGCGACGATCCGCGCGACGAGCAGCGCGTTGACCTCGTCGGCACCGGGGAAGATCTCCACCCGGTCGCCGACGCCGAGCCGCGCCACCAGCGCCTCCAGCTCGACCCGCTCGGCGCGCGCCAGGCCGACCGGCGCGGTGTCGTCCTCGGAGAGCACCAGGTGGCTGATCGTCCCGTCCGCCACCCACTCCACCATCAGCCGGTTGACCTGGTGGTTGCGTGCCCGCGCGGCCAGGTAGTCCTCGACCACGGCGTCCGGGATGCGCGCCCGCACGGCGTCGAGCTGGCCCCGCAGCGACTCCTGGCCCAGGTTGACCACCTGGTCGTACAGCTTGGCCCACTGGACCAGCAGGTCACGGTAGTTGTCCAGGTCCGTGCCGGTGCTGGTGATCGCGAGCCGCTGGATCGTGTCGTGCACCTCGATCACCGTGTCCGACCCGCGTGCACGCAGCCGCCGGATCGCCTCCAGGTTGCGCAACGCGTCGGCCAGGGCCGGTGCGGCGGTACGCGAGGCGATCAGCCCCCCGTACGCCAGCATGCTCACCGAGATCACGTACCCGTCGACGCGGTCGGTGCCGTCGAGCCAGCGGGCGATGCCGGCACCGTCACCGGGGGTGAAGAAACGGCCCAGCAGGTTCCGCGGCGGCAGCAGCACCTCGGCGCCGGCGCTCGCCGCGGTCATCTCCGCGCAGTACGTGTTGACCGGCTGGTCGTCCAACGGCACCAGCGCCACGCTCGGTCCCCGGCCGGCGGGCCGGGCGACGGCGGGGCCGCCGAGGGCCACGGTGGCCAGGCCGGCCGCGCCGGTGGCCGCAAGAAGCGTTCTTCTCTTCATCGATGCTCCCTCTTCTCCGGCGCGCTCGCCGCCCGGGGGGTGGCCGGTACCAGCCGGCGGGTGATCCACAGCGGTGAGGTGACGGCGTTGCCCGTCACCACCGCGTGTGCTCCCGCCTCGAAGGCCCGGCTGATCTGCTCCGTGGTGCGGTAGCGCCCCTCGGCGATCACCGGCACGGGCAGCAGCGCGGCGAGTCGCGCCACGAGCCCGAGGTCGGGCCCGTCGATCGGTGGGCCGGCCGGCGTGTAGCCGGACAGCGTGGTGGCGACCGCGTCCGCGCCGGCCTCGACGGCGGCGACGCCCTCGGCCACAGTGGCGACGTCGGCCAGGACCAGCGCGTCGCTCTGCTCGTGGACCGCGCGGACGGTGTCGGCGAAGGTCCGGCCGTCGGGCCGGGGACGGTCGGTGGCGTCCACCGCGACGACGTGCGACCCGGCCCGCGCCGCTTCGAGGGCGTGCCCGGCGGTCGGGGTGATGAACACGCCCTGCGTGCCGTGCTTGTACAGCCCGATCACCGGCACGTCGACGGCGGCGCGTACCGCCCGCACGTCGTCGGGGCCGTTGACCCGGACCGCCACCGCCCCGCCGCGTACCACGGCGGCCGCGACGCGGGCCTGGACGTACGGGTCGCGCATCGGGTCGTCCGGGTCGTCGGGCAGGGGCTGGCAGGACACGACCAGCCCGCCGGCGAGTTCGTCCAGGACACTCACGTGCTGGTTCCTCCGTCGTGGTGGATCGGTGTGGTGGCGAGCCGGGCGGCGCCGACCACCACCGCGTCGGCGCCCAGTGCCGCCGCAAGCAGCGGCACGTGTGCCCAGCCGCCGGGCAGCTCCGCCCGGTAGGCGGCAGTCGCGGCGGGCAGCAGGGTGGCGGCGGCGCCGCCGGCGACCAGGACCGCCGCCGGGTCGAGCAGGGCGACCAGCCCGGCCAGTGCCGCGCCGAGCGCGACACCGGCCCGGTCGACGACCTGCCGGGCGGTCGTGTCGCCGGCCGCCGCGCGTCGCGCCACCTCCCGGCCGGTGACCGGCTCACCGCCGGTGAGCGCGTACGCGGAGGCCAGGCCGGTGCCGGAGGCGATCGCCTCCAGGTGCCCGTACCGGCCGCATCCGCAGCGCAGCCGGTGCGCGCCCGGTACGGGCAGGTGCCCGAGCTGCCCGGCCGCGCCCCGGGCGCCGCCCTCGACCCGCCCGTCGCGGACGATCGCGCCGCCCAGCCCGGTGCCGACGGCGGCCAGCAGCACGTGCCCCCGGCCCTGTCCGGCGCCGGCCCAGCACTCGCCCAGCGCCGCCGCGCCGACGTCGTTCGTGACGCGTACCGGCCGGCCCAGCCGCGCGGCCAGCTCGTCGGCCACCGGGGTGCCGGCCCATCCGGGCAGGCTGTCGGTCGCGTACCGGATGGTGCCGGTCGCCGGGTCGACGGTGCCCGCCGTACCCACCCCGACCGGCCCGGGGCCGGCGGCGGGGAGCAGGTCGGCGGCCAGGCCGGCGGCGGTGTCCAGCACCGCGGCCGGCCCGCCGCGCGCGGGGGTGGGCGCCTCGCGGCGGCCGAGCACCCGCGCACCGGCATCGACCAGGGCGGCGGCGGTCTTGGTGCCGCCGATGTCGATCCCGACGGCCGGCGCGGTCATCCCTTCAGACCGGTGTGCGCGAGGCCCTCGACGAACTGCTTCTGCGCGATGACGAACACCGCCAGCACCGGCAGCGCCGTCATCGACGCCGCCGCGAGCTGGACGTCCCACATCGGACCGCCGTACGCGTCGACGAACTGGGTGAGCGCCTGCGGCAGGGTGAACTTGTCCGGCGAGGAGAGGAACACGATCGGTTCCAGGTACAGGTTCCAGCTGTGCAGGAACGTGAAGATGGCCACCGCGCCGAGCGCGGGCCGGGACAGCGGCAGCGCGATCTTCCAGAACGTGGCGAAGCGTCCCAGCCCGTCGACCCGGGCCGCCTCCTCCAGCTCCCCGGGGAGACTGATGAAGAACTGCCGCATGATGAACGTCGCCAGCACGCTCGGCGCCCCGAAGATCGGCACCAGGATCAGCGGCCAGTGGGTGTTGATCAGGTCGAGCTTGAAGAACATCTGGAACAGCGGCACGATCGTCACCTCGCTCGGGATGAGCAGGCCCGCGAGGACGACCAGGAACAGCACGTTCTGCCCCCGGAACCGGATCCGCGCGAACGCGTACCCGGCCAGCGACGCCACGGCGAGCGTGCCGACGGTGACCAGCAGCGCGATGTAGAGGCTGTTGAGGTACTGCTGCCCGAACGGCTGCAGCTCGAACACCCGCTGGTACGCGTCCAGCCGCGGATCGGTCGGCAGCAGTTGCGGCGGGAAGGAGAAGATGTCCGCCACCGGCTTCAGCGACGAGGTGACCATCCACCAGGTGGGGAACACGAACGGAACGGCCAGGACCATCAGCACCCCGTAGAGCACCAGCTTGGTCCGCCGGGACAGGTCACGATTCATGGAAGACCCACCTCTTGCGCATCTGCCACTGCAGCACGGTCAGCGCGAGCACGATGACGAACAGCAGGATCGACAGCGTGGCGCCGTAGCCGAAGTGATGGAACTGGAAGGCCTGCTGGTAGAGGTAGTAGACGAGCACCGTGGTGGAGGTGCCCGGCCCGCCCTGGGTCAGCACCGCGATCTGCGCGAACACCTGCAGCGAGCCGACCACCGTGATGATCGACGTGAGCATGATCGTCGGACTGATCAGGGGCACGGTGATCCGCCAGAACTGGCGCATCCGGCTCGCGCCGTCCACCTCGGCGGCCTCGTACAGCTCGGCCGGCACGCCCTGGAGGGCGGCCAGGAACAGCACCATGTTCAGGCCGACGTTCTTGAACACCTGCACGACGATCACCGACAGCATCGCCGTGCCCTCGCCGCGCAGCCAGTTGGGGCCGTCGACGCCGAGCGTGTCGAGCAGGCCGTTGACGCCGCCGTTGTCCTGCAGCAGGAAGCCCCAGACGATGGTCCACGCGACCAGCGAGACCACCACGGGCGAGAAGAACATGGTGCGGAACACGATGGTCCCGCGCAGCTTCTGGTTGAGCAGGACGGCCAGCAGCAACGCCAGGCCGAGGTTGAGCACGACCAGGCCGACCGAGAACAGGCCGGTCGACCGCAGCACCGGGCCCAGGTTGGGGTCGTCGGCCAGCGCGGCGTAGTTGTCGGTGCCGATGTAGTCGAAGCTGCCGGCCAGCACGTTCCACTCGTGCAGGCTGTACCAGACCACGAGGACCAGCGGCAGGATCACGAAGACCACGCTGCCGAGCAACTGCGGGGTGATGAACAGGTATCCGGTGAGCTGGTCCCGGCGGCGGGTGGTCCAGAACGGCCGGGCCCGGCCCGGGGCGGGCCCGGCAGCAGCCGGGCCCACCCTGGTGTCCGTCTGGGTCATGATCCTCGGCCCTACTTCGCCAGCAGCGGCTGGATCTTGGAGCAGACGCCGTCGAGGACGGCCTTGACGTCCGCGTCCGCCTTCCACAGCGGGTCGAACGCGGCGCGCACCTGCTGGCTCAGCTCGGCCTGCCCGGCATGGCTGGGCTTGACCACACCGTTGGTGATGCCGTCGATGACGACCTTCTGGAGCTGCTCCGGCTTGAGCTTCGGGTTCGTCTTCGCCAGCGTGTCGGCGGTCAGCTGGGACTGCCGCGGCGGCGGGAAGAACTGGGCGAGCTTCGCCGAGTTGGCCGGGTTGGTGAAGAAGGCCAGGAAGTCGGCCGCCTGCTCGGCGTGCGGGCTCTTCTTCATCACGCCGATGCCGGCCTGGCCGACCACCGCGTACGGGCCCTTCGGGCCGGCCGGCAGCGGGACCAGGTCCCAGTCGAAGCCGTTCTCCTTCAGCAGCGAGGCGCGGGAGATCTGGGTGACGGTCATGGCCGCGTCACCGGCGAAGAAGTCGGCGGTCGTGCCCGGCCCGGGCAGCGCCTTGCCGGTGAAGATCGCCTTGTGCAGCGTGGTCATCGCCTCGACCATCTCCGGGCTGTTGAACCCGCAGCTACGGCCGTCCTCGCTCCACGCCTGGGCGCCCCAGCCGGTCCAGAACGTGGCCAGGTTGTCCCAGCCCTTGTAGTCGAAGTCGCGGACCACGAGCCCGGCCTTGCCCGACTTCGCCGCTGTGGCGCCGGCCGCGGCGAGCGCGGTGTCCCAGTTCCACTGCCCGGCCGCGATCAGCTCGGCCGGGGTCTTCTGCCCGGCCTTCTTGAGCATGTCGTTGTTGACGAACACGCCGAACGGCGAGGTCGAGAACGGGTACGCGAAGAGCTTCCCGTCGTTGCGCCAAAGCTTCAGCGTGGCGGGGGACAGGTCGTCGTACTGGTAGCCGTCGGCCTTCTTCAGCGTGTCGTCGAGCGGGCGCAGCGCGCCGGAGGCGACGAAGTCCGGAGCCGAGTTCTCGAAGATCCACGCGAGGTCCGGCGCGTTGCCGCCGGCGATCTGCGTGGTCAGGGTCGTGGTGTAGTTCTCGAACGGCAGCGGATCGAACTTGATCTCCGCGACGTCCGGGTTGTTCTTGCGGTACTCGTCGGCGATCTCGTTGAACAGCTTCAGGTGCGCCTCGTTCGCCGACCAGACGGTCATCCGCAGGCTGGCCGGGCCGTCGTCCTTGGCCTCGCCGCCACCACCGCAGGCGGTCAGGGCCAGCACACCGGTCATGGTCGCCGCGACCAGGCCGGACAGTCTTCCGTATCTCACTTTCTTCTCCTCACCGGGGGTTCAGTAGCCCGCGATCTGCGGCCAGCGGCATTCCACGCCGGCGGCCGAGATGCGGTCCGTGAATTCGGCCAGCAGGCGGGGGGTGCCGCGGACCGCGCGCGGGGACTCGCCCCGCGCAAGGCAGAAGTCGGCCAGCAGGCCGGCGACCTCACCGACGTTCCACTCGACCGGGTGCAGCCGGTAGCTGCCGTTGGTGATGTGCGTGGTGCCGATGTTCTTGCCGGCCGGCAGCAGGTTCTCCATCCGCTGCGGGATGAGCGCGCCGAGCGGGATCTCGAACGGGCAGGAGCCGACGTCGATGTAGTTGTCGCCGCCGGTCGACGGGTGCAGGTCGATGCGGTACATGCCGACGCCGACGGAGTCGGGGTAGCTCACCGCGCCGTGCTCGCCGCGTACCGCCAGGGAGAGGTCCTGCTCGACCACCGTGTACTCGGCGCGGATGCGGCGCGACTCCCGGATGTAGGGCGCCTGTGCCAGCCCGTCGGGGCTGCCGGTCACGTCGCCGCGCAGCCGCAGCCCGGGGAAGCCGGTGCCGCCGTCGGGGCGGGGCGCCTCGGTCTGGAGCCAGTACAGGACGGAGTACGACAGCTCGCGCGCCTGGGACAGGTGCCAGGACGCGTTCGGCACGTCGATGACCGGGCCCTCGAAGTAGTCGATCATCGGCCAGTTCACCAGTGTGATGTCGCTGCCGTACGCGCCGTCGACGAAGTTGCGCCGCGCCGCGATGCGCCGGAACGTCCACAGGTTGCCGTCACCCGGGTTGAGCCGCTGGTCGGCGTTGACGCCCAGCGGGTCGTCGTCCGGGTTCGGCGTGAAGCTGCGCTCGACGATCTCCAGCGTGCGCGGGTGCGGCGACCGCCAGGACAGCAGCCGGTCGCCCCAGAAGTCCGGCTTGTAGTCGCGCCAGAAGTCGTATCCGGCGGGACGGTCGATGGTGTGGTCGCCGTCGACGTGGTCCAGCGCGAAGCAGACGGACACCGCCTGCATGTTCAGCGGCTGCGCCTCGGCGGGCGCGCTCGGCTCGCCGGTCTGCGCCTGCGACTCGAACCCGGTCACGTACTCGGTGCCGGTCAGCGGCAGCAGCTCGCCGGTCTCGGTGGCGTCCAGGACGTACGGCGCCTCCACCTCGATCCGCTCGTCACGGTCCCGGTGGGCGAGCGTGACGCCGGTGACCCGGTCGCCGTCGGTCTCGGCCGCGACCGGCCGGTACGGCTGGAGCACCGTCAGCCGCCCGGACCCCCGGTACGGCGCGAGCATCTGCTCCAGGACGGCGACCGCGACCCGGGGCTCGTGGCAGAGCCGGCTCACCCAGCCGGCGCCCGGGTTCAGGTCGGTCCACGCCCGGGACCGCTCGGTCAGCGGGTAGTGGCGGCGGTAGTAGTCGCGGATGCCGTCGCGCAACTCCCGGTAGCTCGCGGTGGCGCCGAACTGCTCGATCCAGGAGTGCTCGTCCGGCGGGACCGCCTGGCTGGTGAGCTGCCCGCCGAGCCAGTCGAACTCCTCGGTCAGGATGACGGACCGCCCGGCACGGGCCGCGGCCAGCGCCGCGGCGACACCGCCCAGTCCGCCCCCGACGACGAGGACGTCCGCACGCATTAGTACCACTTGCTTCCTTCCAGTTGCGCGGCCGGGCGTGTCAGCGCCGGTCGGCCGCCGTTCCAGGGACGCCGAGGGTGTCGCCCTCGACGAGTTCGCAGGGCAGGAGCCGTTGCTGGAGGCCGGCGGCGCTGCCGTCGATGACGCCGGTCAGCACCTCGACGGCCTGGCGGCCCATCTCCTCGCGCGGGATGCGGAACCCGGTGAACGTGATGTCGGTGGGCACCGGGACGGTCGGGTCGCCGAGGGTGACGACGGACAGGCCACCGGGCACCGTCAGCCCCCTGCGGCGGGCGGCCGACTCCAGCGCCACGGCGGTGGCGAAGTCCTCCACGAAGACGACGGTGCTGCCGTCGGCCCGCAGGTCGTCCACAGTGGCGCCGGCGGTCTCCGCCGTCGCGGTGATCTGGCGGGCGCTCTCCGCGCCGGCCGCGCCGGCGTGGAAACCACTGCGCCGGTCGTGCGAGGACTCGGCCGCGGTGCCCATGCCCACGTACGTCAGGCGCCGGTGCCCCAGGTCAAGTGCCCGCTCGGCCAGCCGGTGGACCGCGCTGGCGTAGTCGGCGCCGACGTAGGGCACCGGTCCGCCGGCGTCGTCACGGCGGCCGACGGCGACGTAGGGGAACCCGTCGCGGTTGAGCCGGAGCAGCTCCGCGCCGTCGATCTCCCGGCCGAGCAGGATGCATCCGTCGGCCAGGCGCAGCCGGTTGTCCTGGTGGAAGATGCGCCGCCGGCCGTCCACCACCGGGGCGCTGGTGAACAGCAGCAGGTCGCAGCCGACCCGTTCGGCGTACTCCTCGATGCCGAGCAGGAACGGGTGGAAGAAGTCGCGGCTGCCGCTGGGGAAGGCCGGCTCGTAGGTGAAGACGCCGATGATCCGGTTGAACCCGGAGGCGAGGCGGCGGGCGGCCGGGTCGGCGGCGTACCCCGTCTCGGCGATGACCTGCAACACCCGGTCCCGTGTCTCCGGCGCGATCCGGACGTCGGCGTCGGTGCGGTTGTTGAGCACCAGCGACACGGTCGCCTGGCTGACGCCGGCCATGCGCGCGATGTCACGCTGGGTGACACGCCTGGGGGGTGGGGTCACGTCGGTCCTTCCACTGCCGCTAATGCGTATTAGCGATCGGGTCGGGATGGAGCCTCGCTGCTGTCCGGGCTCGCTGTCAAGGGGTGGCCGGAAGATTTCCGTTCGATGAACTCCCTGGAGTAATGCGCATTAGTAAACGGACTCGCCGTCCTCCGGGAGTCGTTCGAGCGAGGTCTTGACAAGAGCTGACCGGGCGAGCGACAGTAGGCGAACCTCGGCGCTAATGCGCATTAGCGCGTCATCGTCCGCTCGTGCGGATGAGCGATGACGCCTGTTTTCTTACCGAGAGTGATGACGCGTGCCGGGCCGTGCCCGCCGCGGCCCCGACGAGGCGAGGCGCTACCGTTCCGACAGGACGGTCGTGGCGCCGTCCGCCGGGGGAGGGGACAACGTGGGCACCACTGTCGCTCGTCATCTCGCGGGAGCCACGGCGGCGTGGCTCGTCGTCGTCGCGGAGGCGGTCGTCGGCTACCTCGGGCTGCTGGCGTACGCGCTGGTCACCGGCGCCGACCCGGGCGGCCCGCTGGCCGGACCGCTGCTGGTGCTGATCGCGGCGTTGCTCGGCGTGGCCGCGCTGCCGCTGCTGTTCGCGCCGGCGGTCGCGCTCGGTGAGGCCGCGGGCCGGCGGCGGACCGGTCCGGCGCTCGCGTTCGCCGGGCTCGTCGCGGTCGTGCTGGCCGCCGGGTACGCCGCCGCGGCGGCGGTCGCCACGGACGTGCCCGGCACCCGGGTGCCGCTCGTGGCCGGGATCGCCGCGCTGCTGGTCCTCCCGCCGACGGCGGCGTACGCGCTCACCGCCGGCGGTGTGGGACGGACGGCCCGGATGATCCGGCGCCGGGCGGCCGCGGCTCGTGCGGTGCGCGCCGAGGCGGGCTGACCTACACCTGGATGTCGAAGCGCTGCAGCACCGATGGGGCGACCAGCCCCACCGCGGCCAGCACGGACAGGATCGTCATCGCGGTGCGCAGTACCACCGTCTCGGCCTTGCTGCCGGTACGCAGAGCGATCTTGTTGGGCAGTCCGACCATCGTCCACATCCGCCGTTTGATCGGGATGGGCCAGAGGATCGGCACCCCGGCCCGGGTGATCATGTCGCCGAGGATGTGCACGAAACAGCCCACGCCGACCGCGAGCCCGATCATCGGATAGCCCCGGTCGCCGGGCAGGTTGGCGAACGTGAACCAGGCCGCGGCGGCGGACACCAGCGTGACCACCACCCAGCCGGCGCGCTCGGCCCACTTGTCGAAGAGCCCGCGCAGCGCCAGGCCGATCATGAAGAAGAGGATGCCGACCACCGCCCACTTGCCGTAGTGGGCGCACAGCGCGGTGGTGCCCCAGCCGACGAGCACCGTGAACGGGATGGTGTGGGTCAGGGTGCGGTGCCCGTTGTTGCGGCGCGGATCCTTGCTGAGCTTGGTGGCGTAGTAGACCCCGAGCGAGATCTTCTCCATCACCTCGGCGACGAAGAGGCTGACCACACCGAACGTGCGAGCCACGGTGGCGCCGCCCTGGTTGCGGGTGACCTTCCCGGACAGGTCCAGGTCGGGGAAGAGCGCCCCACCGGCGCAGACCGCGGTGCCCACCGCCAGCGCCAGCGGTGTCTGGTGGTAGTCCGCGAACTGGGCCATCGCCCAGGAGCCGGTCAGCCACACCGCCGCGCCCGAGAGCGCGTGGGACGGTCCCATCATCTCGGCTCGCCCTTCCCGAAGATCTTGATCCACAAAACTACGCCACTGTAGTCAGCCCGTGCGACAGCGGGGCATCAGCCGGACGGTCCACTGGGGAGCGGGTGCCGCGGGGGCCGCCTCAGCCTGCCGTACGGGTGGGCTTGACCGTGCCGAGGCTCGCGCGGATGACGGCGAACTGCTTCGAGGCGGCGGGCCAGTCCGCGTCGGACGTCGTCCAGCCGAGCGTCCAGCCGGCCCGTTCGCCGGGCAGGACGCGCATCGCGTGCATCCGTTCCCCGTACGGTGCGGTCCAGAGGCACTCCCACGCCGCGCCCGGGCCGTCGGACTCCAGCCGGACCCGCTGGTACCCCGGCAGCCGGCCGGCCGAGGTCAGATCCCGCTCGGACGACTTCAGCCGGCCCACCGGATCACCGCCCGGGTACGGCTCGACGCCCAGGATGCGCCGCGTCGCCGGGTCCTGGAAGCAGGTGGTGTCGCCGGAGCGCAGTTGCAGCCAGCCGGCGGGCAGGGCGATGCGGAAGCCGCCGGTGTCGGCGGGCCAGACCCAGCCGGCCGGAACGGTCACCCGCGGGTCGTCCGGGGGCGGCCCCTTGCGGACCGGCGTGCCGGCCACGTCGGGCCGGACGCAGGGGAACGGCGGCGGTGGCGCGCCCGGCCCGGGCGGGCGGTCCCAGGGACGGGCGACGGCCTCGGTCGGACCGCCCGCCTGCGGCGTCTCGTCGCGGTCGCCGGTGATCGCCAGCGCGGTGCCCACACCCGTCGCCACGGCCAGCAGCACGGCGCCCAGCACGAGCCCCCAGCGGTGCAGCGGGTTCGCGTCACCCGAGGTCAGCGGGGGGTCGGCGGGGCGGGGAACCCCGGCGGGCCGGGGCGGGGCGGGATGCACCGCGCCGCTGTCGACCGGCCCGCTGTGGGCGACCGGGGGAGGCTTGGCGACCGGCGCGGCGCCGGGGCCGACGATGTGCACCGGACTGAGGGCGTCGGCGCGGGGCGCCGACTCGGGGCCGGCCGGGCTGCCCGGGTCGACGAAGCTGGTGAGGACCGTCGGACCGAGGCTGACCGGACCCGGGCGGGCCGGCCCGCTCCGGGGCGGCGGCGGGGTCGCGTCCGAGGCGCCCTGCTCCGGCTCAGCCGTGCGGCCTCGCTCCGGGTCACCGGCCCGTAATCGATCCGGTGGCGCCGCCCGGCCCACCGCGGGCGAGCGGCCGGCCGCACCCGAGCCGCCGACCCCGGCCGACCCACCGGCCGCGGTCGGGCCGCCGACCACAGTGGGACCGCCACCCGCAGTCGGGCCGCCGGCCGCGGTCGAGCCGCCGATGACACCCGAGCCGGCGACCGCACCGGAGCCGTCGTCCGCATCCGTGCGGCGGTTCGCCTCCGGCCGGCCGGCCGGGGACGAGGGACCGCCCGCGTCCGCCCGCCCGGCCGCCCCCGAACGGTCGACCGGGGACGACGGGCTCCCCGCGTCCGCGTGGGCGGCCGGGACGGCGCGGCCGGACGTACCGGAAGGGCCGGGGACGCCGGTCGCGTCCCCGGATGGTGGCGCGCGGTCGCCCTCGGCGGGCGGGGCCCATTCGCTGCGCTTCGCCGCCCGGCTCCACGCGCGGGCGGCGGCGGCCGGCGGCATCAGGTCCGGGTAGATACCGCCCGGAGCCGCCGGGTTCCCCGGTAACCCCGGCTCGTCACCCGCCGGAACGTCGGTGTCGCGTCCGCCGGCCGGCCGGTCGGACGACCCGGCGGTGGCGCGGCCCGCGGAGCCGGCGGCCTCCGCGTCGGCCTCCGACACCGCGGCGACGCCGAGCAGGCGGGCCGTCTCGCGGTGCCCGAGGCGGGTACGCGGATCGCGCCGCAGCAGCCCGGACAGCACCGGCGTCAGCGGGCCGGCGTGCGGGGCCGGATCGGGCGGCCGGGTGGCGAGCGCGGCGAGCGTGGCCATCGCGGTGCTGCGGGCGTACGGCGAGCGGCCCTCCACGGCGGCGTGCAGCGTGGCGCCCAGCGACCACATGTCCGCCTCGACGCTCGACACGCCCTCGGCGGCCCGCTCCGGGGCCACGTACTGGGGGGAGCCGAGGACCAGCCCGGGCCGGGTCATCGCGCCGTCGCCGCCTTCGAACACGGCCAGCCCGAAGTCGGTGAGCAGCACCCGTCCGTCCCGGGCCAGCAGCACGTTCGCGGGCTTCACGTCCCGGTGCAGCACCCCGGCGTCGTGTGCGGCGCGCAGCGCGGCGAGCACCGACAGGCCGATCTCGGCGGCCCGTCCGGGCGGCAGCGGACCGTCGCTCTCGATGATCTCCTGAAGCGAGCGGGACGGGACGTACTCCATGATCAGCCAGGGTTCGCCCTGGACCCGGACCACGTCGTAGACCCGCACCACGTTGGGGTGGTTGAGGCGCGCGGACGTGCGCGCCTCGCGCAGCGTACGGGCGCGCAGCTCGTCCCGCTCGTTCTCGGCGAGCCAGTTCGGCGGCACGACCTGCTTCACCGCGACCTCGCGCTGCAGCTCCTCGTCGCGCGCCCGCCAGACCTGGCCCATCCCGCCGCGGCCGACCAGTTCGAGCAGGCGGTACCGCCCCGCGATCACTACCTCCCGCACCGCACTCCTCACCGCTGGTCAGTGGTCCACAATAGCCAACGGATCGGACGGTACCTATCGCCTGTCAGCGCGTCATAGCCCTAACTTGCGGTGCCGGCGAGCAGGTTCCCCGCCGGGACGGCGATCGGGGACCGGTCGCCGGCCAGCAGGGCGGTGGCCCGGCGGGCCTGGAACGCGTCGTGGTCGCGGCGGGCGGTGGCGTAGGCGGCGGCGGTCCGGGCGGCGATCGCCGACCAGGTGTAGCGCCGGCTGACCATGCTGCGCGCCCTGCGGGCCACCCGCCGGGCGAAGACCTCGTCGCCGAGCAGCCGGTCGACGGCACCGGCCAGCGCGTCCGGGTCGCCGTGCGGGAACGTCACGCCGGTGACGCCGGGCTCGACGATCTCGGCCAGCCCGCCGGTGCGCGCCACCGCGAGCGGCGCGCCGGCGGCCGCCGCCTCCAGCGCGATCATGCCGAACGGCTCGTAGAGGCTGGGGATCACCGTGGCGTCGGTGGCGGCGAGCACCGCGGGCAACTGGGTGGCGTCCATGAAACCGGCGAACCGGACCGTGTCCCCCAGGTGCAGCCGCCGCGCCTGGTCGACCAGCTCGTCCTTGTACGGCCCGTCGCCGGCGATCACCACCCGCAGGCGGGGATGCCGCTTCGCCAGGTGCGGCACGGCGTGCACCAGGTGCTGCACACCCTTCTCGTAGACCAGCCGTCCGGCGTACCCGATGAGCGGCCCGCCCGCGGCGAAGCGCGCCCGGGCGGAGGCGACCGCGTGCGGCCGCGCCCGCCAGGCCCGGTCGTCGACACCGTTGGCGACCACGTCGACGCGCCCGGACGGTACGCCGAACAGCCGGGCCACCTGGTCGCGCATGTACCCGGAGCAGGCGATCACCCGGCCGGAGGCGTTGCTCAGCCAGTGCTCGACGCCGTGGATCGTCCGGTTCATCTCCTCGGGCAGCCAGCCCTGGTGCCGGCCCGCCTCGGTGGCGTGGATGGTGGTCACCAGCGGCACGTCGAGGTGCTCGCGCAGTGTCATGGCGGTGTGCGCGACGAGCCAGTCGTGG